>CALMVO010000140.1 GCA_937873205.1 uncultured Acetobacteraceae bacterium | reverse complement strand
GATCATCCTCTAGCTTGTTGTTCTGACGAGCATCTTTATCCGATCGAACGAGTCCATTCGATCGGATGATGCTCTAGGATGGCAATTGATACACGGGAGACGGCATGGCGGACGGCGACGCGACCACGCAGGCGGTGCGGGACGTGCTGGAGCAGACGCGCGAGCCGCGCGGCGGCCAGGACCTCATCACCGCGGGGCTGGTCGAGAGCGTGCGGGTGCAGGACGGGCTGGTGCAGGTGGCGCTGCTCGCCGACCGCGCCCAGGCCGCCAGGCTGGAGCCGCTGCGCCGCGAGCTCGAAGGCGCGCTGCGGTCGCTACCGGGCGTCGTCAACGCCACCGTGGTGCTGACCAGCCATCGGGCGCCCGACGCGCCGGCGGCCCCGAAACCGGCAGCCGCCGGCGGCGGACACCGGCCGTTCAACCTGGGTGGACCCGGTTCCGGCAGCTCGGGCGAGGCGCCGGCGAAACTGCTCGGGGACGTGCGCGCGGTGATCGCGGTGGCGTCCGGCAAGGGCGGCGTCGGCAAGTCCACCACCGCGGTCAACCTGGCGATCGGGCTGGCCCGGCGCGGGCTCGCCGTCGGCCTGCTCGACGCCGACATCCACGGCCCCAGCCTGCCGCGCATGCTGGGCATCGGCACGCGACAGCCGGAGGTGCGGGAGAAGCGCCTGGTGCCGATCGAGGCCTGGGGCATCCGCGCGATGTCGATCGGGCTGCTGGTCGAGGAGCGCACGGCGATGATCTGGCGCGGCCCGATGGTGATGGGCGCGCTGACCCAGCTCATGGGCGAGGTCGAGTGGGGGCCGCTCGACGTGCTGGTGGTGGACATGCCGCCCGGCACCGGCGACGCGCAGCTCACCCTGGCGCAGAAGGTGGCGCTGGCGGGTGCCGTGATCGTGTCGACGCCGCAGGACATCGCCCTGCTGGACGCTCGCCGTGGCGTCGCGATGTTCGAGAAGACCCGGGTACCGGTGCTGGGCATCGTCGAGAACATGAGCAGCTTCTGCTGCCCGAACTGCGGCCATTCGACGCCGCTGTTCGGACATGGCGGCGCGCGTGCGGAGGCGCTGTCGCTCGGCGTGCCGTTCCTGGGCGAGATCCCGCTGCTGCTCGACATCCGTGCCAGCGCCGATGCCGGCACGCCGATCCTGGCGGCTGCCCCGGACAGCGAGGGGGGACGCGCCTATGAGGCGCTGGCGGGCCGGGTGGCCGAGGCGCTGCGGCCGCAGCTGGAGAAGGCACGTCAATAGGAAGGCCAGGGCGCTGCCCTGGACCCGTTGGGGCCGCGGGCCCCAAACCCCGTTTCGTAGGGCCGGCTAGCAGTCGGTGCGGCCGGTGGCGACGCAGTCCTGTCGGTTGACGACGCCCTTGAAGGTCGGGAACAGCAGCAGCCCGCCATAGAGGACGAGCAGGATCAGCGCCATCACCACGAACGGCAGCAGGCTCGGCAGCTTGGGCTGGCGCGGTGCTCGCATCGGCCGAGCTTGCGGCCGGCCGGTCGCCTTCGCAATCCGTATCCCGTGCGGGTACGGTATTGGCGTCGTGCCGCCCCCACATCGGACGATCCCGGCGCGTCCGGCCTGCTTGCGGAGAGGACCATGTACAGCGGAATAGCCCAGGCCGTAGCACCCATCGTTGCCCTCGAGCCCGGCGACGGCAGCACGCGCTGCGTCGTCCGCCTGCCGGAACGGCTGCTGGAGGGCCTGCAGATCGGCGGCAGCGTCAGCATCGACGGGGTATGCCTCACCGCCACCATCATCGAGCGGGAGCTGGTGTCGTTCGACATCTCCGACGGCACCCTGGCGGTCACCAACCTTGGCGACCGCCAGGCCGGCCACCGCGTCAACATCGAGCGCTCGCTGCGGGCAGGCGACGAGAATGGCGGCCACAACGTCACCGGCCACGTCAGCGGCACCGCGCGGGTCGCGGCGATCCATACCGGCGACGGCGCCATGATGCTGCGCCTGGCCATCCCGGAGGAGCATCGGCGCTACGTGTTCACCCGCGGCTTCCTGGCGGTGAACGGCTGCAGCCTGACCGTGGCCGCCCTCGACGAGGAGAGCGGCGACGTCACCATCAACCTGATCCCCGAGACGATCCGCCAGACCAGCTTCGCCGACTACCGCATCGGCGACCGCATCAACTACGAGGTCGAGCTGCAAACCCGGATCATGGTCGACACCATCGAGCGCTGCATCCGGCAGTCACTCCAGAAGATTTCTTGAAATCGGGGTCTGGGGCCCGCGGCCCCAGCGGGTCCAGGGCAGAGCCCTGGCCTTACCCCACCCGTGCCATCGCTCGATCGGCGTGGCCGAGCGCGCGGCCGAGCGCCGCATCGACCACCGCCTCGGCATGGCCGTTGCGGATCAGCCCCAGCCCGGCGTCCGCGACCACGCGGTGCGCCACCTCGTCCCGATGCAGGCGCAGGACGATCCGGGCCAGCGCCGCGGGGTCGGCGCCCACCAAGCCCCGTAGCGTCGCCGGCAGCTCAAGCCCTTCGGCCGCCACCGGCGACATCGCGCAGGGCACGCCGGCGGCCAGGCTGTCCAGCACCTTGCCCTTAACCCCGGCGCCGTAGCGCAGCGGGGCCACGGTCAGCCGCACGCGGTCCAGCACGGAGCCCAGGTTCGCCACCTGTCCCAGCACCTCGATGCCCGGTCCGGACAGCGCCCGCACGCGCGGCGGCATGTCGCTGCCGACCAGCAGGCAGGGCATGCCGGGCACCTCGCGCCACACCAGCGGCATCACCTCGCGGACCAGCACGCACGCGGCGTCGACGTTCGGCGCATGCGCGTAGCTGCCGACGAAGGCGAGGCCGCGACGGGCCTCGAATGGCGCGCCGCCGGGATGGGGCGCCACGTCCCATGGCACGCGATGGACCGGCACGCCCGGCGCCAGCCGGCGCAGCACCGCCAGCTCGTCGGCGGAATGCGTCAGCACCGCGTCGGCGGACAGCGCCGCCATCGTCTCGACCAGCCGCCAGCGCCGCGCCGCGGCCTGCAGCTCAGGCCGCTGCTCCGCCTCGGCCTGCCGCGCCAGACGGAGATGGTGCAGGTCGGCGACGCCGTAGAGCAGCCGCGCGCGGGGCATGTGCCGCCGCGCCAGCGCCAGGTAGTGCGAGGCGGTCTCGGCGCGGTGCAGGTAGACCACGTCGAAGCGCCCGGCCTGCTGCCGCAGCACCTCCTCGATCGAGCCGCAGGTCTGCGCACCGAGGTGCTCGATGCCGTCCGCCGCCGGCATCGCGTCGCCGCTGGGGTCGGCGGCGTCGTCCGGGCTGGCGAAGCTCACCACGTAGCCGAGGCGGCGCATCGCCCGCATGTGCGACAGCAGCGCGCGCGATCCGGCGTCGCGCTGCGGCACCGGGCGGCGGATGTCGATGAACAGGGCGCGCGGCCGGTCGCCGCGGTCCTGCGCCGCCGACGCGATCCCAGCCAGCCGGTCCGCCTGCCGCAGCAGGAAGCGGCGCACGCGCGCCCGCTCCGCGCCGTCGGGGACCGTGTCCACCGCGACGGCGACCTCCCGCTCCAACCCGGCCGCGAACCCCGTCACCGGCTCCAGCACGACCGGCGAGCCCGGAAGCTCGGCGCCGTCCGCCTGCCGGCGCACCCGGATCACATGCCGCTTCGAGCGCGACAGGGTCCCGGTGATCGCCAGCGCGAAGCCGTGCCGGCCGCTGCCGAGCCCGGCGTCGCGCAGGTCCGGCCGGTGGCAGTTGGCCACCACCGAGGCGAGCGCCACACCGTCGCACGACACCTGCAGCACGACCGGGACCTCCGGCTGGCCGCCGTCCTGCGCCCAGCCGCGGACCATGGCGTGGTCGGCGTGATCGAGCCGGCCGTGCCAGCCGAGTGCTGGCGTCAGCGCCACCGCCGGCGGCACCGATGCGTCGACGGCCTCCGGCTCGAGCGTCCAGGGGGACTGCGGCAGGTTCTGCCAGTCGGCGATGCGCTGCACCTGGATCACGTGGCGCTCGGCCGGGTCGAGACCGCCCGGCACGGCGACGTCGAAGCCGCAGCACCCGTCGCCGAGTCCAGCATGCTCCAGATCGATGCGGTGGCGGTCGGCGACCAGCTCGCACAGCACCACGCCACGATCGAGCAAGCGCAGCCGCACCGGGCGGGTGGGCGCGTCGGCGTCGAACGCCCAGCCGGCGATGCGATGGCGCTCGACCAGGTCGAGCTGTCCCAGCAACCGTCCGGTGACCTCCGGCGCCTCGCCCCATGCCAGCGCCGCCAGCCGCGCCCGGACCCCCTCCAGCGCGGCCCCGTCCTCAACCCGCGGCGCGCAATAGGCAGCCGGCCGCCGCACCGCATCGGGATAAAGTACCGCGTGCTCGTGCGCGTTGTGGAACATGCCGCGGCTGTCGTCGTCGACGAAGCTCTCCGACGGCGCTCCTTCGGCCAGGATCACGTCGTGGCTGTCCAGCTCCAGGTGCAGGTAGTCGACCTGCGCGGGCGCGTCGTCCTGCAGGATCGAGAGGCCGTTGATGAGCGTGGCGGCCGGGATCAGCATGCCGTCGATCAGCATGGCGTGGCGGGGCGAGACCAGCAGGTCGCGCCGCGGCGCATCGGGACCGAGTGCCCCGGCTCGGATCCGTACCGGCATCACGTCCGGGTTGCTGGCGGCGAAGCGGGCGGCATAGGAGCGGGTGCCAATCCAGCGAATCGGCCGCGGCCCGCCCGACAGGGTGGCGACCAGGTCGCCGATGCGCAGGGTCTCGATCGCCGCCTCGCCGCCCGGCGTCGCGATCAGCGTGCCGCGGCAGTAGCAGGCGACGGTGATGAGGCCGGAGCCGCCGTAGTCGGCATAGGCGTTGCCGTCGTGGTAGCCGGTGCCGGTGGTCGCGGAGTCCACGTTGAAGCTGACCCCCGGGCCCAGGGCGAGGGAGCCGTAGAGGCTCAGGATCGCGCCGGCGGCATCGCCGCCGATGCTGCCCGGATCGTCGCGGACGGTGTCGCCGCCGGTGGCGGCGTCGGTCTCGAAGCTGGTCTCCGCCACCCTGACCGTGCCGTTGTCGTTCAGGATCGCGCCGGCGGCGCTGCCGCCGGCATAGCCGCCGGTGGCCTGGTCGTCGGTGAAGACCGCGTCGACGAGGCTCAGCATGCCGCGGTTCAGGATCGCGCCCGCTGCATCATCGCCGTTCAGGGGCGATCCGGTGCCGGTGGCGCCGCCGATCTCGGAGCCGTTGGCGAAGCCGAGCCCGGTGATGTCGACGGTGGCCTCGGCGCCGACCGTCAGGATGGTGAAGCCCTGCTGCGAGGTGGGCTCGCCGTTGAGGAGGCCATCGCCGCCCTGGCCGTCCAGCGTGATCAGCGGCGTGCCGTCGACCGCTTCCGGCGCGACGATGACGAGGTCGTCGGTGATCTGCAGCCCGGACTGCAGGTCGATGCTGCCGCTGAGCCCGGATGCGAAGACGATGGTGTCGCCGGACGGGGCGGCGGCGAGCGCGGCGCGCAGGCTGCCGGCGCCGCTGTCGTCGAGGTTGGTCACGGTGTCGGTCTGGGCGGGCGCGGTGATCGAGCCGCCGCCGTAGTCGGTGTAGGTGGTGCCTTCGTAGAAGGGTCCGCCGTTCTGCAGGCCGGGCGCGGCGGAGTCGCCGCTGAAGGTCGTGGACCCGTCGAGGGTGAGGCTGCCCTCGTTCAGGATTGCGCCGGCGGCGGGGCCGGGCGTCGGGTAGCCTCCGCCGTCGGCATCGCCGCCGGTGGCCGAGTTGCCGATGAAGGTCGAGTGGGACACGGCGAGCGTGCCGGTGTTCAGGATCGCGCCGCCGGCCGCGGCGCCGGGATAGCCCAGGAACGCGCGCGGGCTGGTCGCGCCGGCAGTGGCCTGGTCGTCGGCAAACAGGGTGTCGGTCAGGCTGAGGGTGCCGTTGTTCACGATCGCGCCGGCTGCGGCCTGGCCCTGAAAATCGTCGTCGGTGGTGACGGTGCCGCCGTCGTCCGAACCGTCGGCGAAGCCAAGCCCGGTGATGCTGGCGGTCGCGCCGGACGCGACGGTCAGGATCGTGAACCCCATCTGGGGGATCGGTTCCGCGCCGACCAGGCCGTCGCCGTCCTGGCCGTTCAGGGTGATCGCCGGCGTGCCGTCCGCGGCCAGCGGTCCCAGGATGGTGACGTCGGTGGCGAGCTGCAGGCCGGACTGCAGGTCGATGCTGCCGGCGAGCCCGGTGGCGAAGGTGATGGTGTCGTTCGAGGACGCGGCGGCGAGGGCGGCGCGCAGGCTGCCGGCGCCGCCATCATCGAGGGTCGTGACGATCAGCGTGGACATCGGCGCGGCCCCCTTCGTTGCAGGACCGACGGTCGTCTCGTTTCGGAGAGGTGTCCAGTGCCGCTACCCGCCGGCTCGACCCCGCTCAGGGCGCGGGCGGCAGTCGGTCGGCCAGTTCAGGCATCAGCTCAACCAGCTCGCGCAGCTCGCGGCCGGAGAGGCCGTAGCCGGCCGGGTCGAGCCGGCCCGGCGTCGCGAGCGCCGCCCGGACCAGCGCCATCGCCTGGCCGGACAGCGAGGCGGCGTTGGCGACGTAGTCGGCGTAGGCGTCGTGCACGTCGGGGACCCACGCCTGCACCACGCCCAGGATGGCGTCGGCATAGGCGCGGATCTCGGCCTGGGCGTGCGGATCGGCGCGCAGGCTGAGGAAGCGCAGCAGGTTCCACAGGTTCACCTTCCAGTAGAACTGCGTGTAGATGCCGACCGGCAGCGTGATGCGGGCGAGCTCGCGCGCCACCCCGGCGCGGTCGGGATCGGCCGGCGTGCCGTCCTCGGCCTCGTTCAGCATCCAGAGGTAGTTGTCGTAGCAGCGGGCGGCGTCATCGCGCAGCATCTCCACCACCCGGGCGGCGTCGGCCTCGCTCATCGGCGCGCCACGTCCCTGGCGGTTCGAGGCCGACTGCGCCGCGACGTCCTGCGGGGCCGGCACGTAGAACTCGCGCTCCAGCACCGAGTAACGCGCGGAGTACTCGTTGATCGAGGCAGTGCGGTGGCGGAACCATTGCCGGGTCACGAAGATCGGTGCTCGCACGTGCAGCTTGAGCTCGGCCAGCTCGAACGGCGTGGTGTGGCGGTGGCGCATGAGGTAGCGGATCAGGCCGCGGTCGCTCTGCACCGCGCGGGTGCCGCGGCCATACGAGACGCGCGCGCCCTGCACGATCGCGGCGTCGTCGCCCATGTAGTCCACCACCCGCACGAAGCCGCGATCGAGCACCGGGATCGGCTCGAACAGCAGCGCCTCCAGCCCGTCGCAGGTGGGCCGGCGGGTGGTGGCGCGGGCGGCGCGGGCCTCGGCGATCTCCTGGAGCTGGCCGTCGGTCAGGTTCTGCATCGCGAGGTCCTCATCCATCGACCTTGGGCCGACCCTGGACGTGCCGGGACGAACCGCCTATATCCGACGGTGCGCGGGGGCAACCCCAGGCTATGGTGATAAACGGCAAGTGGAATAAACGTTGTGGACCCGGGGGCAGTGCCCGGCGTCTCCACCAGCTCCAAGGGGTCTCCCAACGGGCGATGAGGGGACGAAACAGGCTCGACACGCGTGGTAAAGACTTACCTTTTGCCCGGCATGATACCGCCGTCATCGGGTCATATCACAAGTGCCAATGATAACCATGAGGCGCTCGCTCTCGCTGCATAAGCGTTAGCGCGGTTCGGGGGGGCACCGGGCAACAGAAGCCCCCCCACTCATTCGACGTGACGCGGCGTGCTGCCGGCGACCGCTCCCGGGTCGGGCGGAACGCTTGCGCCGCAGCATCGTTTGCCGCAAAGGCTAAGCCACAGCGCCAAGGCCGCCGACGGGCCGCGGGTCGCAGATCGAGGGGGCCGCGCATGGCCGAGGACGATGTCGGGAACGGGCCCGCGGGCGAGATGGACGGTTCCGGACCAGACGCCCTGCCGGACAGCCTGCTGCCCTACGACCGCTGGATCGAGCAGGCCTATCGCCGGGTGATGATCCGCGCCCTCAACCACGCCGCCGCCGAAGGGCTGCCGGGCGCGCACCATTTCTACGTCACCTTCCGGACCGACGATCCCCGCACGATCGTGCCCAAGCGGATGCTGGCGCAGTACCCGACCGAGATGACGATCGTGCTGCAGCACCAGTTCTGGGACCTCAAGGTCGACGAGGCGACGCACACGCTGAGCGTCGGGCTGTCGTTCGGCAACGTGCCGACCACGCTGGTGGTGCCGCTGCGCGCGATCACCGGGTTTGCCGACCCGCAGGTCCGGTTGGTGCTGCGTTTCACCGCCGCCCACGCCGACGACGTGGCCGGCGCGAGCCCGCCTCCGGTGCCGGCCGAACCGCAGGCCGCCCTCGCCGGCCCGGCAGCGGCACCCGACGCGGAGGCCGGACCGCCTCCCGATCCGACGCCGCAGGTCGTGAGCCTGGATGCCTTCCGCAAACGCAGCGGCCCGAGCTAGAGGATGATCCGATCGCTTAGGCTCACGGATCATCCTCTAGCTTGTTGTT
>CALMVO010000139.1 GCA_937873205.1 uncultured Acetobacteraceae bacterium | reverse complement strand
CGTCCACGGCCTTGTCGGAGCGCCAGACGTCGAGCGCCTTGTCCTTGTCGTTCTGGCCAAGCGCGTCGATCGCCAGCCGCAGGCTCTCCTGCACCAGACGGCCCATGTGGCGCAGACCGCCCAGCGAGATGTCGAGGCTGGTGGGGCCGAGCCGCAGCGAGCGCTTGGCGACGTTGGCGGCGTAGTCGCCGATGCGCTCGATGTCGCTGGTGATCTTGAGGGCGGAGACGATCTCGCGCAGGTCCTGCGCCAGCGGCGCCCGCAGCGCCAGCAGCTTGATGGCGCGGCCCTCGACCTCGCGCTCGAGCGCGTCGACCTCCGGGTCCTGCTCCATCGCCGCCTGCGCGCTCTCGGCGTTGTGGTCGACGATGGCGGCGATCGCGTGCGCGGTCTGGCTCTCCACCAGCCCGCCCATGCGCGCCATCAGCGCCCGGAGCTGGTTCAGCTCCTGCTCGTAGCTCTTGACGATATGGCCGGGCTCGCTGGGCATGGTGGGGTCCTTAAGAGCTCAGAACGGGCAACAGGCGCCCGGAGGCTGCCTGGGAATGGGGTGTGCCGAGTGAGAGTGCCGTCGAGAACCGGAGCGAAGCGGCCGTCCGGCCGTGAGCACCGGAAGCGCAGACGGACGCATCGGATCGCCGGCACGGCGCATTCCAGGCAGCCTCAGCCGAAGCGGCCGGTGATGTAGTCTTGCGTGCGCTTCTGTTTCGGTGCCGTGAAGATGCGGTCGGCGCTGTCCACCTCGACCAGCTCGCCCATGAAGAAGAACGCCACCCGGTCGGCACAGCGCGCCGCCTGCTGCAGGTTGTGGGTGACGATGGCGATGGTGAAGTCGCGCTTCAGCTCGTCGAGCAGTTCCTCGACGCGCGCCGTGCTGATCGGGTCGAGCGCGCTGGTCGGCTCGTCGAGCAGGATCACCTCCGGCCGGGTCGCGATCGTGCGCGCGATGCACAGGCGCTGCTGCTGGCCGCCCGACAGCGCGGTGGCCCCGGACTTGAGCCGGTCCTTCACCTCGTTCCACAGCGCCACCCGGCGCAGCGCATCCTCGATGCGGTCGGCCATGTCGGCGCGCGACAGACGCTCGTGCAGCCGGACGCCGAAGGCGATGTTGTCCGCGATCGACATCGGGAACGGGGTCGGCTTCTGGAACACCATGCCGATGCGCGAGCGCAGCTGGTTGCTGTCGACGTGCGGGCCGATGATGTTCTCGCCGTCCAGCAGCACCTCGCCGGTGGCGCGCTGGCCCGGATAGAGGTCGTACATCCGGTTCAGCACCCGCAGCAGCGTCGACTTTCCGCAGCCCGAGGGGCCGATCATGCCGGTCACCTGCCGCGCCGGCAGGTCGATCGAGATGTCCTTCAGCGCCTGCGCGCTGCCGTAGTGGAAGTCGAGTCCGCGGACCGAGATCATCGTCGGGTGGACGGTCCCGGACGCGGGCGCGGTCTGGAGTGGCGTCACCAAGGGGGGCGCCTGCACCGGCGGCCTGGGCATGGGACCATTGCTGGCGTTCATCGGCTGTCCTGTCGTGCCAAGCCCACACGGGCGACGATGTTGATCAGCAGCACGCCGGCGGTGATCAGCAGCGCGGCGGTCCAGGCGAGCTGCACCCAGTCGCCGTAGGCCGAGCCGGCATACTGGTAGATGGTGACCGGCAGGCTCGCCATCGGTTGGTTCAGCGAGACCGACCAGTTGAGGTTGCCGAGCGAGGTGAACAGCAGCGGCGCGGTCTCGCCCGAGATCCGCGCCAGCGCCAGCAGCACGCCGGTCAGCAGGCCGGCACGGGCGGCCCGCACGCAGATCAGCAGCACCACCTTCCAGTGCGGGCAGCCCAGCGCGGCCGCGGCTTCCCGCATCGAGATCGGCACCAGCCGCAGCATGTCCTCGGTGGTGCGCACCACGATCGGGATCACCAGCACCACCAGGGCGGCGACGCCGGCATAGCCCGAGAAGTGCCCGACCGGCTCGACCAGGATCAGGTAGACGAACAGCCCGACCAGGATCGACGGCGCCGACAGCAGCATGTCGGACACGAAGCGAACGGCGCCCGCGAACGCCGAGCCGGCGCCGTATTCGGCCAGGTAGATGCCGGCCAGCATGCCGACCGGGGTGCCGATCGCGGTCGCCAGCACCACCTGGATCAGGCTGCCGATGATCGGGTTCAGCAGGCCGCCGCCGGCGCCGGGCGGCGCCGTCACGTGCGTCAGCGTACGCCAGCGGAGCCCGGGCAGGCCGTCCGCAAGCAGCGTCCACAGGATCGAGACCAGCACCGCCAGAACGATCAGCGTGGCCAGGCCGCACAGCACGGTGGCGAGGTGGTCGATCAGCCGGCGCCGGCGCAGCAGGGTGGTGCTGCGGGTCCGGGCCGGAAGCGACAGGGTCGTGGCGGACATGGCCTAGGCCTCCAGGAAGGCCAGGGCTCTGCCCTGGACCCGCTGGGGCCGCGGGCCCCAGGCCCCGTTACCTGAGAAATGGGTTCCGAGGGCTCCGTGCTCGGTGGGGTCCAGGGGCAAGGCCCCTGGCCTTCTCACCGGCGCACCGTCTGGCCGGTGCGCAGCAGCAGACGGGAGCAGGCCAGCGTGATCAGCGAGATCACCATCAGGATGAAGCCCAGCGCCAGCAGCGAGGAGAGCTTCAGGCTGCCGGCGGCACTTTCGGGAAACTCGAGCGCGATCAGCGAGGCGATGGTGTTGCCGGGCGAGAACAGGCTCGGGCTGATGCGGTTGCTGTTTCCGATCACGAAGGTGATGGCCATGGTCTCGCCGAGCGCCCGGCCCAGCCCCAGCATGATGCCGCCGATCACCGCGGTGCGCGACCAGGGCAGCACCACCTTGCGCATCACGTCCCAGCGCGTCGAGCCGAGCCCGTAGGCGCTCTCCTTGAACACCGGCGGCATGGCGTTGAACACGTCGCGCATCACGGCGGCGATGAACGGCGTGATCATCACCGCCAGGATCAGCCCGCCGGTGAGAAGGCCGGTGCCGAAGGGGGCGCCCGAGAAGAACGGATGCAGCAGCGGCACGTGGCCCAGGCTGTGGATCAGGGCCGGCTGCACGTCGCGGGCCATGATCGGCACGATGACGAAGAAGCCCCACATGCCGAAGATGATGGACGGCACCGCCGCCAGCAGCTCGACCGCGGTGCCGAGCGGGCCGGACAGCCAGCCGGGCGCCATCTCGGTGAGGAAGAACGCCACCCCGAACGCCAGCGGCACCGCGATCACCACCCCGATCGCCGACGTGACCAGCGTGCCGTAGACCGGCGCCAGCGCCGCGTAGTGCTCCAGCACCGGGTTCCACACCGAGCGGGTGAGGAAGCCGATGCCGAAGGTCGAGAACGCGAGCCGGCCGCCATAGAGCATCACCGCGATGATGCCGCCCATCAGCAGCAGCACCAGCAAGCCGCACAGCCGCGCCAGGCCGGCGAAGGCGGGGTCGCCCCAGCCGGCCCGGGCTCCAGCCGCGGCCGAAGCGGCGCCGCCGCTGGCGTGGGTGCTCATGTCCGCCTGCCCCGCGATCGGCCTACCGGTTGAAGGTCGGCGCACCGGCCACGTTGGACCAGGCGTGGCGCACGTGCGCCTGCACGCTGGCCGGCAGCGGCACGTACTGCAGCGACTTGGCGATGCCGGCGCCGTTGTCGAAGGCCCAGTTGAAGAACGTCATCACCGCGGCGCTGCGCGCGGTGTCCTTCGGGTCCATCGGCAGCAGCACGAAGGTCGCCGAGACGATCGGCCAGGCGCCCTCGCCCGGGGTGTCGAGCAGGTCGACGGCGAAGTTCTGCGCGTGGTCCCAGTCGGCGGCGGCGGCGGCCTTGGTGAAGCTGGCCAGGTCCGGCGCAACGTAGGCGCCCGCCTTGTCCTTCAGCTCCACCGTGGTGAGGCCGTTCTTGTTGGCGTAGGCGTACTCGACGTAACCGATGCCGCCCTCGGTGTTGCGCACGGTGGCGGCGACGCCGTCATTGCCCTTGGCGCCGGCGCCGGCCGGCCAGGCGATCGAGCTGGCGGCGCCGATCTTGGCCTGCCAGTCGGGGCTCGCCTTGGCGAGGTAGGAGGTGAACACGAAGGTCGTGCCCGAGCCGTCGGCGCGGTGCACCGGTGCCACCGCGGTGTCCGGCAGCTTCACGCCGGGGTTGAGGGCGGCGATCTTCGGATCGTTCCAGCTGGAGATATCGCCGGAGAACAGGCCGGCCAGCACCGCACCGGTGAGGTGCAGCTGGTTCGACGCGATGCCGGGCAGGTTGACGATCGGCACCACGCCGCCCATCACGGTCGGGAACTGCAGCAGGTGGTTGCTGTCGAGCTTCGGCGCCGCCACCGGGGCGTCGGAGGCGCCGAAATCCACCGTGCGCGCGATCACCTGGTTCTGGCCGGCACCCGAGCCCAGCGCCTGGTAGTTGAGCGCGATCCCCAGCGTCGGATGCTCGGCCGCCCCCCAGGCGCCGTAGATCGGCGCCGCGAAGGTCGAGCCGGCGCCGGTGATGTCGACGGCGGCGGCAGGTGCCACGGTCGCGGCGAGCAGCACGCCGGCCATGCTGCAAGCGGCCGGTAGCCGGGACCGGATGGAAGAACGCATGGGTAATTTCCTCGGGCGAAGGGCGGACCGCCCCGTGGGCCGGCGGACGCCGCGGCTTCTAGCCTCTCACCATGGTAGGGATGTTACAGACAAATGACCGTTGCATGACAATGGCCTCGATGACGTAACGACCGCGGCGCGGGGGGACTAGCCGATCCTGAGGATCCAGAGCTCCGCCAGCTCGTGCACCGGGCCGGTGCCGCCGACCGACTTCAGGACGGCGACCGATTGTGCCGTCTGTCCGGCCGCCAGCGTGGCCAGGCCGTCATGCAGCCGGTCATCGTCCGCCAGCAGCAGCTTCGGCTCGGCCAGTCCCTGGCGCATCAATGCCAGGCCCGCGGCGGGCTGGCCGAGATCGACCATGTTGTAGCCGAGCTTGACCAGGTCGTCGCCGTAGGGGGCTGCCTCGGCGGCCTTCTGCTGCGTGGCGAGGTTGGCCTTCAGGTCGACGACCGCCCGGTCGACCAGCGCCTTCAGCCTGGCCTCGCGCGCGGCGCCGGCATCGCGGCCGAGCGCCCCGGTGGCGTAGCCCTGGGCCATGATCCGCTGCGCCTGCACCGGATAGCCCTGCTGGACGGCGAGCTCGGTCATGTCCATGAAGTCGGCGGTGCTGCTGAGCAGGCCGACGGCGAGGCGGATGCGGTCGATGTCGTACTGCAGCCGGTCGGGGATGTCCGGATTGGTCTGTAGCCCGTGGACCAGCTGCGCCCAGTACAGCGGCTTCGGGTAGTAGCGAACCAGCCGGACCATGGTCTCGCTGAAGCCGTTGCGGTCGTGCGACTGCATCTGCACCGAGGCCAGCAGGTTGAGCTGGTTCTCGGTCGGCCTCGATCCCGCGTGCTCCTCCATGGCGATCTGGCGCTGCTGCGCGCGGGCGGCGTTCGGAAAGTCCTTCTGCAGGTAGTAGGACTGGATCAGCAGGGTGTGCATCTGGGCGTCGTTGCCGCCGGCCTTGAAGTAGCGTTCCAGGGCGGTCACGGCGGCGGGATAGTCGTGCGCGGTGTAGGCCAGGCCGGCCTCGGCCATCAGCAGCCTGACCTTCTCGGGCTCGGCGGTGCGCGGGGACGCGATCAGCGCGTCATCGGCGCTGATCGAAGCGGACAGGTTACCGGACTGCTGCGCGATTGCGGCGCGCAGCTCGGCGATCACGTAGCTCTCGTAGGGGGTCTTGTCGCGCACCGCGTCGGCGGCGTCGAGTTCGGCCATCGCCTTTGGAAAGGCGCGCCGGCGCATGTCGGACTCGGCCTGCTGCAACGGCCGGCCGACGGCGGGGCGAAGGGTCTCCTGGGCATGCGCCGGCGCGGACAGCGCAACGGACGCGGCCCCGGCGAGGACGGAGCCGCCGAGCAAGGCGGCGCACAGCGGGACGGCGCGGAGGAGGCGAAGCGTCATTGCTCAGTTCTGCCCCATGAATTGTTCGTTGCCGACGATGCCGAGCTTGGTCATGCCGAGGCGCTGCGCGTCGGCCAGCACGTGGGCCACGTACTTGTAGTCGGCGAGCTTGTTCGGGCGCAGGTGGATCTCGGGCTGGTCCGGCAGCGCCGCCGCGGTGGCGAAGTGCGAGAGCAGCGAGCTCTCGTCGGGGATCGGCTCGCCGTTCCAGGACACCGCGCCGTCGAAATCGACGTCGATGGTAACCACCTGCGGCGGCGTCGGCGGCGGCGGCGGGTTGCCCTGCGGCAGGTCGAGCTTCACCGCGTTGGTCTGGATCGGGATGGTGATGATCAGCATGATCAGCAGCACCAGCATCACGTCGATCAGCGGCGTCGTGTTGACGTCGACCATCACCTCCGGATCGGCGTCCGGGGAGCCCGAGGATCCGACATTCATGGACATGGTACGGCGTTCCTGACTTCAGGCTGGGGAGGAAGACGACGATGGCGACCCCGGACGCGGCGGCGCGTCCGGGGCCGGCCGGGGCTCAGCCGCCGTGCGGCGGCGGCTCGGTGATGAAGCCGACCTTGGAGATGCCGGCCTGCTGGCAGGCGAACACCACCTTGCCGACGCTCTCGTAGCGCGACAGCGCGTCGCCGCGGATCTGGACCTCGGGCTGGGGCTGCTCCACCGCCACCTTCTCCAGCCGGTGCAGCAGATCCTGGGTGTCGCGGACGGCGGCCGAGTCCCAGAAGATCTGGCCGTTCTCGGTCACCGCGATGGTGACGTTGTTGGGCTTGGTCTGCGCCTCCTGGTTGGCGTCCTTGGGCAGGTTCACCTTCACCGTGTGCGTCACCACCGGGATGGTGATCAGGAAGATGATCAGCAACACCAGCATCACGTCGACGAGCGGCGTGGTGTTGATGGCCGAGACGACCTCGTCCTCGTCGCCGTCCGGGGTGCCGACATTCATGCTCATGGATCAGGCGACCCTGGTCACGCCGCTGGTCGCGGTCATCGGCGAGGCCGGCGAGGCGACCGCCTGGGTGCCGACGCGCACGCCGCCGAGCAGGATCGAGTGCAGATCGGACGAGAAGTTGCGCACCCGCTCGGTGGCTCCCTTGTTGCGGCGGACCAGCCAGTTGTAGCCGAGCACGGCCGGCACCGCGGTGGCGAGGCCGATCGCGGTCATGATCAGCGCCTCGCCGACGGGGCCGGCGACCTTGTCGATCGAGGCCTGGCCGGCGATGCCGATCGCGGTCAGCGCGTGGTAGATGCCCCAGACGGTGCCGAACAGGCCGACGAACGGCGCGGTGGAGCCGACGGTGGCGAGGAAGGCGAGGCCGCCCTGCAGGCGCGACGTGATCAGCTCGACCGAGCGCTGGATCGACATCGTGACCCACTCGTTCAGGTCGATGCTCTCGGTGAGCGTGCCCTCGTGGTGCTCGGTGGCGGCGATGCCGGTGTCGGCGATGTAGCGGAACGGCGAGGTGGATTTCAGCGACTGCGCACCCTCGCTGACGGTCGGCTTGGTCCAGAAGTCACGGGTCGCGGCGCGGTTGGCGGCGAACAGGCGCGCCTGCTCGAAGTACTTGGTGATCATGATGTACCAAGTGCCCAGCGACATGATCACCAGGATGATCAGCACGCCGCGCGAGATGAAGTCGCCGCCGTTCCAGAGCGCGTTCAGTCCGTACGGGTTGGCGACGGTCGCAGTCGCCACCGGCGCGTCGACCGCGGCGGCGGCGGGCGGCACGCCGGCGGCGGTCGTTCCCTCGGGTGCCGGAGAGCGTGGCGCGCCCGGGGCGGGGGGGGAGACCGTCGGCGCGCCCGGGGCCGCGGTTCCCGGAGCCGCCGCGTCAGGGGCCGCAGCGCCTGGGGCCGCGCCCGGCGCGGTCATCGCCGGCGAAGCGGTCATGGCTGGTCCCGTGGCCGACGGCGCGGTCGCGGCGGCCGGCGGCGCGGCGGGCGCCTGGGCGAAGGCAGGAGCCGCCATGCTCAGAGCCATCGCCATGGCCGGCACGGCGAGAACTGGAAGGCGATGCAGTCTGGTCATTACGATTTCCTCTAGTGGCCGGAGGCAGACAGAGCCCGTGTCGGCGTGTCGTCGGTAGATGCAGGGGCGACGGACCTACTCTTCCGAATCGTCCAATTTGAAGGTGATGACGTAGGGGTGGTGCGGTTCGGGAACCGCCACTCCCCCGCGGATGGCCGGCGCATATCGGGCCCTCTGGACGTAGTCGAGCGCCGAGCGCGCGAAGGCTTGTCCACCGCTGACGCTCGTGACCTGGCAGTTGCTGGTGGTCCCGGCGGCGCTGACGTCGCAGGACACGTGCACGAGGCCCGTGCGGCCGGCCTCTTCCATCTCCGGCGGGAAGACCAGCTTGTCGTTGTTCAGCGGCCGCGCGCCGGCCGAGCGGTCGGGCGTTACCGGGCCGGCCGGGGCGGGCCTGGCGGCCGTGAACGGCGCCGGGTTCACCACCGGCGGCGGGGTGTGCGTCCCCGTCTGGATCGCGTGCGGCGGCGGCGGCTGCTGGATCACGCTCAGCGGCGGCGGCCCCTCCTTCACG
>CALMVO010000138.1 GCA_937873205.1 uncultured Acetobacteraceae bacterium | reverse complement strand
CACCGTCGCCGAAACCCTGATCACCATCGCCGCAACCGCTACCCTCATCCGCCGCCGGCCATGATCAGAAATAATGCTCTTAAACACGTTTTAAGGATTTGCTTCACTAGTGCACTCATACCGCTGAGCCCAGACGTCGATCTATCAATGGTCAAGCATCTCATCGACATTTACGCCAGGGACGACCGCGAATTGGCCCTGCCGCACGGGTCAGCGTCACGGCCCGGCGGTATAACAAGGCGTCCTGCGCGTTCACGGACTTGAGTAGGTCGTGGAGCGCCGCTCGGTGTCGCTTGGTCGCGGACGTAACCTCCTGACGCTTAGGGATCAGGACGGGGTGCGAGGAGGTGGCGGGGTCCGTGACCCATTTTGGCGGGGTGGTGGGTACCACCTAATACCCACGATGCGCCTCAGGCTACCTTAAGAGGCCGGAGGTCGGCGGATCTCCGTCCCCCGAGCCACGGTGATAGTCATCAGGCCGGATCACGGGCACGACCATCCGGTTACCGCCCAAGATTGCATTCATCGCCCGGAGGTGCGATGCAAGCGGTATGAGATATCCAGGCGGCAAGGGCCGGTCCTATCAATTCCTGATTAACCAGATGCCGCCCCACGAGACATTCGTCGAAACCCACCTCGGCGGTGGGGCGGTCATGCGGCGGAAGAGGCCGGCGCGCATTAATATCGGCATCGACGCGGATCCAAACGTCGTCCGACGGTGGTCAGGCAATGCGCCGCAGGCCACCCACGTGATCCATGGGGACGCGGCGGCCATTCTGCCGACGCTGCGACTAGGTCTGTCCGACTTGGTCTATTCGGACCCGCCCTACCTGCCCACCACGCGAAAGCGGGCCCGCTGCTATCGCCATGATTGCGGCATCGAGGACCACGCCCGGCTCCTGGACGTCCTGCAGGGGTTGGATTGCATGGTCATGATCAGCGGCTACAGATCCGGCCTCTACGACGACCGTCTAGCGTCCTGGCGGAGGCTAGATTATGAGGCGGTCACCCAGGCGGGCAACCGGGTGGAGTCCCTGTGGCTCAACTTCGCCGAGAGCCCGGTGCTGCACGACTACAGCTTCATCGGCTCCGGCTTCCGCGACAGGGAAGGGAAACGCCGCCTCCGGGCAAGCATGGGGCGTCGGCTGGCGGTCCTCGACCCAACGCTCAGGAACGCCGTCATCGCCGACCTCGCCCCCTCCAACGCGGATGCGCTGCGGGCGGCGTTGAGGAGGCTCGAGGATTGAGCGGCCTGACCGCCACCGGCTCCCTCGCCAACCCGCGTCGACGGGACGGTGGGTCGGGCGATCCCGCGGCGAGACTCTCGTTCCCACCAGACCACGACCCGCTGAACCACCGGATCTTCAGGTTCCCCGCCCGCTTCCATCCGCCCGTGGCCCGCGAGCTCATCAAGAGGTACGTCAAGCCCGGTGGGGTCGTGTGCGACCCCTTCTCCGGGAGCGGAACCGTGGCGGTCGAGGCCCTCCTGGCGGGCTGTCGTGCCGTGGCGACGGACATTGACCCACTGAGCGTCCTCGTGACCCGGGCGAAGACCCGCGAGTACGATCTCGACGAGCTTGATCGCGTCGCGGTCCGCCTGCAGGCCGACTTGGCGGCGATGGGGGGGGCGGACGAGCGCATCTGGGGCGGCTTCGAACGGGAGATCCCAGAGGCCTCGTTCTCGGCGGCGGTCGAGGCCGTCTCGAGGCACGTGCCGGCACTTCCCAACATCACGCATTGGTTCCGGAGGCGGGTCGTGATCCAGCTCGCCGCGATCCGCGCGCTGGTGGAGGCGTTGGTTGGCTCACCGGCCCATCCCCTGGTCGAGCTCTGCTTCGCCTCAATCATCCGCAACGCCTCCAATGCCGACCCCGTACCGGTATCCGGGCTCGAGGTGACCCGCCATATGCTAGCCAAGGAAGCATTGGGCAGGACCATAGACCCATACAGGCTTCTCGAGACCTCGATCCGCAAGGCGGTCGAGGCGACCCGAAGGTTCCAGGGACGGAGGATGGGAGGGGGATCGGCACGCGTCTCGCGCGCCGACGCGCGGCACCTAAGCATCCGCGGAACGGGTCCGGTCGACTGTGTGCTGACATCCCCCCCCTATCTCGCGGCCGTGGACTATTACCGACGCCACACGCTGGAGATGTATTGGCTCGGGCTGACCAACGGCCCGGAGGAGCGGGCCAGGTTGATCCCGACCTACCTGGGTCGCGACAGGGTCGGTGCGCGCCATCTGCTCGACCTCGCCGAGTCTCGTGGATCGGCGATCGCCGAGCGCTGGTTGGGTTCGATGCCGGCCATGCGGCCCGAGAAGGAGCGGGCGTTCAGGCACTACTGCGCCGGCATGGGCGAGGCCATGTCGCGCATGCACGACATGGCGAATCCTGGTGCTCCCGTCATCGTGGTGGTAGGCGACGTCAGGCTGTCGGGGCGGAAGGTGGCCATGTCGGACCTGCTCGAAGACCTGTCGCCCCCGGGTTTGGTGCTCTCGGATCGCCTTTGGTATCCCTTGGCGAACCGGTTCATGACGTACGAACGCCGAAACGGCGCGGACATCGATGTCGACCACGTCCTCGTCTTCAAGGTAAAGGAATAGATGGTGGACGCCACGGCCCCGGTCGCCCCGATCCAGCAAGAGGACCTGCCCGACCGCAGCCTCGGCGACGCTTTCGGCTCCGGGAACGTGGTCGACCAATTCGACGTCACCCTCTCCAACGAGATCGTACACCTGCTCTCGGAGCAGCTCTACACCTCGCCGCTTAAGGCGATCGAGGAGATCGTCGTCAACGCGTACGACGCCGACGCCTCGAACTGCCGCATCGGACTGCTCCTGGGAGACTCGGCCCCTGAGGCACCCACCCAGCCGACCGACAAGGATCGACTGCAGGCCCGCACGGCACCGGCGGGGATCATCGCCATCTATGACGATGGCGAGGGCATGGACATCCAGGGCCTGCGGGACCTGTGGCAGGTCGGCGCGAGCCCCAAGCGGGGTTCGGGAACGCTGACGAAAAACCACCAGCGGAAGGTAATCGGCAAGTTCGGGATAGGTAAGCTCGCGACCTACGCCGTGGCCAACAGGATCACGTACATCACCCACAAGGGGGGCACGACCCGCCACGTGACGTGCGACTTCACCAGCTTCGCCTCTCAGAGGCAAGGAGCGCAGCCGGTCCGGCTATCGGTCCGTGACGTCGAGAACCTCGCCGCCTTGACCTCCAGGCCCGACATGACCGCCGTGCTGGGGCGCCTGGGCTTGAAGGCGGCGTCCCTGCTCAACGGCAAGATCCCCAGTTGGACGATCTGCGTGCTCGACGAGCTGAAGCCCAAGGCGCGCGACCTGCAGGTCGGTCGCCTCGGCTGGGTCCTACGCACCGCGATGCCGCTCCAGTCCGGCTTCAACGTCTTCCTGAACGGCGCACTGGTGACGAGTTCCAAGGAGGACTTCACCAAGGTGTTCAGCTTCACCACTGGCGAGCTTGCCGACGAGCGGATCAGGGCACTGAACTCGAAGTCCCACATTAACCTGACCCGCCAGGACGATCACCTGATCGAGCCCATGCTGTTCCCGTCCGGCATCAAGGGCACGGCCTTTGTCACCGACAGGTCGATGGTTGGGAAATCAAGTGAACTAATGGGCCGCAGCCACGGCTTCTTCGTTCGAGTGCGCGGGCGGGTCGTGAACATTGACGACGAACTATTCAATAACGATCCGGTACCGTTTCAGACCTTGAACCGCCTGCGGGTGGATCTCGAGATGGACGATCTCCATGAGGACGTCACCGCTCCCCGCGAGGGGGTCGGACTCGGTCAACGCCGGGATGTGGCAGTGGCGGTGGCTCGTGAGATAGCGTTGCAGGCACGCAAGGGCTATGAAGACTACCTGACCAGCACCGCCGACCAGAAGCTGGCACCCGAGGCCACCCGCGTCTATGTGGCGGAACATCTTGTGGAGCGGCCAGTCGCGGACACATTGGCAATGCGTGGGACCCGTGGAACGGGCGCCGATGTCGACAGGAACTGGCTCTACTTGGACGACGTCGAGCCGGCCGCGCTGTCCACGGTCATCGAACAGCTGTACGAGAAGCGAACCCGCTACAACTACCAGTCCGTGAACCTTGGACGCGAGGCGAAGCTCGCGCGGTTTGATCCCGCGAAGGCCCTCTTCACGGTCAACAAGCAGCACCAGCTCGTCCAGGCCTTCCAGGAAGGTAGCTCCAAGGAACTGTTGGACCTTATCGCGACAGCCGAGGTCATGCTCGAGGTCTACATGGTGGAGAGCGGGATCGACCGCTTCGTCATCGGGGAGATCCTGAACAGGCGGGACACCCTGCTGCGGAGCCTGGCGGAGGATCGCGTCTATTCGAGATCGACGATCGCCGACATGCTCCGGCGCGGCTTCGACAGCGACATCGACCTCGAACTGGCGGCCGTCGCCGCCGCCCGTGCGTTGGGCTTCCAGGTGAAGCACATCGGCGGCTCCGGGCAGCCCGATGGCATCGCACGCTACATGGACACGACCATGCGGGAGACGGTGATCACCATCGAGACCAAGGCGAGTCAAGGAGTTCCGTCCCTCGGAAACCTCGATTTCGCCGGGTTAGAGGAACATAAGGGTAAAGTGGACGCCTCCGGTTGCCTCCTCATCGCTCCCTCCTACCCCGCCGGCGCGGATCCCAGGAGCGCATCCGCCGTCAGGAGCACGAACGGGGGCATCTCCTGCTGGACCGTCGAACAGCTCGCCCTCGTCGTCGAGGCGGCCGAGAGGCTGGAGATCACCACGCTGCAGGTGGCCGAGATCGTGCAGGGCAAGTTCACGCCGCAGGATGTCACGCAGGCGGTGAATGCCCTGCTCGGCAACGAGATGGACATGTCCCTGCTCTACCGGGGTTGTATGGACGTGCTCCAGCGCATGTTCGCGCAGAAGACGACCCCCGGGGCTAGCAGGAAGGTGGCTGGGGTGGCGGCCGTCCTGTCCCTGCAGCCCGAGTTTGCATGGGTGACGGAAACCGCCGTCCGCCGGGCACTTGCGAACCTTGCCGGCCAGAGCCACGGCGCGATGGCGCTGACCGACGACGTCATCGTGTTCTACGTGGACTTCGAGGAGGTCGTCCGTAGAGTGGCGTCACTGACGGGAGACATCGGGAGCCCGCGTAAGCTCGGAACCTTCAAGGCTTCATAGATGGTGTGATGGCGGCCCCCGCCGCGGTGGAGCCGCCGTCACCCGAGCGCCGAATGGCACCCCGCATGGCGACCACCCCCGCCTGGGGCCAGCTCATGGCCGCCGGACGATGACGAGATGCGCCGGCTTCCCACCCAGGCCGACGTCCGTGCTCGACGAAGCCGTAGCGGTTGAACGGCACCACCAACTCTATGAATGCCGCCGGGCGTGGGCGATACCTGTTCTCGCTGACGTTGAGGCACAGAGATCTGAGGCGCAAAAACATCTCAGCAGAAAAATCCCGTAGATTGAACAGCTTAATCAGGCATTCACTGGGAATGACACGATATGAGTAGTTTCAGGGGTATATTGACAAGATATGCGTTCGAAATCGTGGCGCTCCGTCCATCTAAGCCTCAAAAAAACCGAGCCACATCAATGATGCCACTGACAGCTTATGGGTTAGCCGACACTAGAGGATGATCCGATCGCTTGTTGTTTGACGAGCATCTTTATCCGATCGAACGAGTCCATTCGATCGGATGATGCTCTAGGGCCGCGGGATGACGACCCAGCCGGTCGGGAGGAGTGGCCTGGGGCATCGGAGCGAGCGCCGCCGTCGTGCGATGATCCGCGGCCACCCTGCGTTCACGCCTCCCGACGCTTTCGAGATGCGCCGGTCTCGACGTTCGACGAGGTCAGGCGGCGCGCGACGGCGTGAGGGCGTGCCCACACCCGTCCGACGGATGTCCGAGATGTGCTCGGCGGAGCGCAACCGAGGTGGCGTTGGGCGTTTGGGATGGTGAAACGCTCCGCCATCGACGCGGGGCCGTGATCAGGGAGCGATACCGCCATGTCGGCACCGGAAAGCCTCAAGGATGTCTATGCGGACGAGCTGAAGGACCTCTGGTCGGCGAACGACCAGATGCGCCGGGCGCTCGGCACCATCGCCGGGAAGGTGCACGACACCCAGCTGAAGTCGAACCTGGAGGCGTCCATCGGCGGCATCCAGAAGCACAGCGACACGCTGAAATCGCTGCTGGAGGAAGCCGGCGAGGAGGCCGAGCCTGAGCACTGCAAGGGCATGGAAGGGCTGGTGAAGGAGGCGCTCAAGCACACCACCAAGGAGGCGCCCAAGGACGGCGAGCTGCTCGACATCGTCATCGTCTCGCAATACCAGCGCATGTGCCATTACGGCATCGCCGGCTTCGGCTCGGCCGCCGCCTATGCCAAGGCGCTCGGCATGACCGAGCAGTCCAAGACGCTGAAAGCGATGATCTCCGACATCTACAAGGCGGACGAGTATGCGACCGCGCTGGCCTCGAAGTCGGTCAAGGCCGCGGCGGCGGAGGAATAGCGCCGGTCCGGATCGGCGCCGTCTCGGTCAGCGTCAGCATGGCGCAGAGGCCGACCAGGACGGCGCCCTCCATGTACCAGGCCGGCGCGAGGGGGTCGCCGGTGGCGCCGATCAGCCAGGCGATCATGAACTGCGCGGAGCCGCCGAACACGGCGATCGAGACCGCGTAGATCATCGCAATGCCGCTCGAACGCACCGATCGCGGCAGGCTTTCGGCGATGACCACGATCATCGAGACGGTGGACAGCGTCGAGACGGTGCCGAGCACGGCGGCGGCGGCGTAGAGGATCCAGGGCGAGCGCGCGTGCTGCAGCGCACGGAAGCAGGGGAACACCAGCACCAGCAACAGGCAGGCCGGCACGATCAGAACCGGCTTGCGGCCGTAGCGGTCGGACAGCCAGCCGCCGGCGAGGTCGCCGATCACCCCGGTCAGGCCCACGATCGCGGTGGTGCCGAGCGCCACCCGCGCTGGAAGGCCGAGCGTGGTCTCGGCATAGGTGGTGAGGTAGTCGAGCGTGTAGTTGGAGATGGTGGCGCCGGCGAGCAGGGCCGCACCCTGCAGCGCGATCCGCGTCAGACGGCGTGATGTTGCGGGCGCCACGATGTCCGGCCCGGATGGCGGCTCGGGCAGGCTGGTCCGCAGCGCGAGGCCAAACGGCACCACGGCGGCCCCCAGCAGCATGGCGACGCGCCAGCCCCATATGTCGAGCTCCGCCGGCGACATCGCGCCCGCGAGCAGCACGTCGATCAGCCCGGCCGCCAGCACCGCGGAGTCGGCGCTGGCGGCCTGCAGCGAGGTGGTGAGGCCGCGGCGCAGTGGCGGCGCGGCCTCGATCAGATACGCGGTGCTGGCTCCCACCTCGCCGCCCAGCGCGAAACCCAGCAGCATCCGGAAGCTGATAGCCAGGATCGGCGCCGCCAGACCGATGGCGGCATAGGGCGGCGTGAGCGCCAGGCCCATGACGCCGGTGCCGATCAGCGCGAAGGAGAGCAGCATCGCCGGCTTGCGGCCGCGGCGGTCGGCCAGGCGGCCGATCACCAGCGCGCCCAGCGGGCGGGTCAGGAAGCCCGCGCCGAAGGTGGCGAGCGAGGCCAGCAGGCTGGCGGCGGCCGAGCTGGACGGGAAGAAGCTGCGGCCGATCTGCACCGCGAAGAAGGCGTAGGTGACGAAGTCGTAGAACTCGAGCGCATTGCCGGCGGCAACCGCGGCGACATGGCGCAGCTTCGGCATGGCGGCCGCGATGCAAGGCGGGGGCCACGGGCCGGGGCAGGCGCGCCTTCGCGAGCCGGCGCGCGATCAGTCGGCGGCGAGCTGGTCGATCAGGTCATCGTAGGGCCGCGCCACCGTCACTACCCCGTCGTCGAGATGGAGCAGCGTGTTGTCGACCATCTCATCGTCCGCGGACATGGCGCGGATCGCGTCCGCCTGCACGGAGACCCGCTCGCCGTTCCGGCCGATGGCTCGAAGATGGTCATGAGGCGCGCTCCTTAGCGATCCATGGCGGATGGTCCGCTCGAGCTGGTGACGGTGGCGAAGCGGACCAGGGAGGGTGCTGTCCGGTTTCGCGGCGGCGGCCCTTCCGGCGGCGGCACGCGGTCGCCATATCGCGACCATTCCCGCACGGACCCGGAACGACATGAACACCCTGCTGCACGCCTCCTTCCTGCATCGCGGCTATGGCTTCGCCCCCAGCTACGGCACCCACCACGGGTTCGGCGGCGGCTCGTGGGTCGGCCACATGGTGGTGTCCTCGATCATCCACGGCCTGATCTACGGCGTCATCTTCCGGATCCTGGCACATCTGAGCCTGAGCGAGATCGTGCTGCTGGCGGTGGTGGTGATCGGCGGCTTCTACCTGTGGAACCGTGACCGCGGCTACCGGCGCTGGTGAGCGCTCCCGCGCGCGCTTGACGCGGGGACAGCCGGCCCCTCACCTGCGCCGCGCGCGCCGGGAGCGCGCCGGGAGGGGCTCGGTTGGGATACGGCATCGGGCGGTTCGACCTGCTCCTGCTCGGCGCGGCGGCGCTGGTCGCGTTCCTGCTGCTGGGGCCGGTGCTGCTGATCCCGCTGCACGTCCCGCTCGGCTACAACGAGGGCTGGAACGCCTACCTCGCGGCGCGGGCGGTGGGGCTGGAGCCGGGGCCGCTCTACCCGCCGGCGGACACACTGGTGTTCGACAACTATCCGCCACTGTCCTTCTACGTCGTCGGGGTGTTCGGGCGCTGGATCACCGGCGATCTCGTCGTCGCCGGACGGATCGTGGCGCTGGCGTCGCTGCTGGCGTCGGCGGCCCTGCTGGTCGCCTGCACCGTGCGGCTGGGCGGCAGCCGGCGCGGCGGCGTCACGGCGGCGCTGCTGCTGCTGCTCTACGCGGGCACGTTCTTTCGCGGCTACACCGCGGTCGACGAGCCGCAGTGGCTCGGGCACGCGCTGATGCTGGGCGGACTCGCCGTGCTGCTGCGCGGGCATGCGGCGGGCCGGGTGGTGGTGGCGGCGCTGCTGATGGCACTGGGCGGCTTCGTCAAGCACAGCCTGGTGGGGCTGCCGCTCGCGGTCACGGTCTGGCTCGTGCTGGCGCGGCCGCGGACGGCGGCGATCTGGCTCGCCGCCGCGACCGGCGCCGTCGCGGCCGGGCTGGCGCTGACCGGGCTGCTGCATGGGCACGCGGCGTTCGCCGACATCCTGCGGCACCACCGCGTGTTCAAGGCGGTCCGGGCCGGGCTGGCGGTGAAGCGGATGCTGCCGCTGCTGCCGTTGATGCTGGTGGCGGCGCTGGCCTGGCGCCGGCGGGCACCGGACGATCCGGCGCTGCGCTTCGCCGGCCTGTTCGTCGTCGTGGCGCTGGCGGTGAGCGTGGTGGAGCGCACCGGCGAAGGGGTGAACTACAACGCGTATTTCGAGGCGACGATCGCGCTCTGCCTCATGGCCGGGCTGGCGGTGTCACGCGCCGGCCGGCGGGCGCAGGCGGGCGGCATCGCGGCATCGCCAGCCCTGCTGGCCGGGCTGGCGGCGCTGGCGCTGCTGGTGACGCTGCCCGGGCAGCTCGGGCGCGGCTGGCACGACATCGCCGACCGCGATGCGCGCATGCAGGCATGGCGGCCGTTCATCGCCGAGATCGCGGCGGCGCCGGGGCTGGTCGGGTGCCAGGACCTGTCGGTCTGCTACTGGGCCGGCAAGCCGTATGCGGTGGACGTGTTCAACCTGAACCAGAGCCTTCTCACCGGCGGCTCGATCGCGCGCTTCGACAGGCTGGCGCGCACGCACGGCTTCGGGCTGTTCGAGTATGGCGGCGGCTCGTTCCGGGGCCTGGTGCCGCGGGCGGGCGACCAGATGCTGCAGGACCTGCTCGATCACGGCTACGCGCCGGTTGCGATCGATCCGGACGGCAACGTGATGATGGAGCCGGGAAGACAAAGGGCTTTGCCCGCGGACCCCATCGAAGGCCAGGGCTCTGCCCTGGACCCGCTCAAGGCCAAGCCTTGAGAATCCTCTTGTTTGGCGGAGCGGTTTCCAAAGGCTGAGCCTTTGGTGGGGTCCAGGGGCAAAGCCCCTGGCCTTGGCTACGCCTGCCCCGAGAGCCAGCCCATCAGCGCATGCTGCTGGCGGAAGAAATCGTGCTCGGGGGGGGTGCGGTCGCGGGTGGCGGGCGACTTGAAGAACAGGCCGAGCTGAGGCTGGGCGCCCGCCTCGCCGCGGCGCTGCGCCAGGTCCAGGCAGCGGGCGATCTCGATCACCAGCGGCGCGGCCAGGATGCTGTCCTTGCAGAGGAAGTTCACCTTGATCTGCATGCGCTGGCCGAGGAAGCCCGACACGTCGATGTTGTCCCACGCCTCCTTGTCGTCGCCGCGCGGCCGGTAATAGTGGATGTGCACGACATGGTCCTCGACCCGGTAGCCGAGGATGTCGTCCAGCACCGAGCCCTTGGTCTTGAGCTTGGAGGACAGGCTGGCCGGGTCGTCGAGCGCCAGCCCGTCGTTGTTGCCCAGGATGTTGGTGGAGAACCAGCCGTCGACGTGCAGGGCGCGGTCGCGGAAGGCCGGCGCCAGCACGGTTTTCAGGAAGGTCTGGCCGGTCTTGCCATCCTTGCCGGCGACCGGCACGCCGCGGGCCTGCGCCAGCGCGGCGAGGGCGGGGATGTCGGCGGCCAGGCTCGGCGTGAAGTTGCCGTATGGGATGCCCTCGCGGATCGCGGCGTAGGCGTAGAGCATGGCCGGGCCGATCGCAGGGTCGTTGTCGGCCAGGGCTCGCTCGAAGCGCTCGGGCGTCGTGAAGGCGGCGGTGTCGTCGGGCCAGCTCTCGACCGAGGCCAGGTTGACCATCACCAGCCGGGCGATGCCGGTGCGCTCGGCGTGGTCGCGGATGTCCTGGCGGATGCGCTCGACGGCGCCCAGGTGCGAGTTGGCGGTGATGCGGTTGGGGCCGTCGACGTTGCGGCAGAAGGCGCGGTTGCCGGTGGCCGCCCAGGGCCGGATCGCCGTCAGTGGGCGATGGAGATCGGCGAGCAGCTCGGGCGGCAGCACGCGGTGGCGGGCGGTGGCCGCGGCCAAATCGTCGGGAGCGAGATCCCAGCCCGCGACCTCGATGGCGTCGTAGGGGGCGAGGCCGGCCCCGGTCAGGTCTGCCAGCGGCAGCCCGGTGCGGTCGGCCGAGCCCTGCCTGATCCGCTCCAGTCCGGCCGCCACGGTCGAGCCGACCGCGCCGCCCAGTCCCACGATCAGCAGGCCGAGGCGGTCCGAGGCGCCAGCACTTGGTCCAGACGTCATAAATCGGATCACCAGAGGGAATTGGGCTCAATGGGAGCCTGGCGGGCGGTTGTCAAATCATCGTCACCCGGCGCGGTGTGGCGTCCGGTGGCCGGCGTCGGCTAGGTGGGGGAGCGGGCCGGATGCGGGACGCGGCGAGCGGCGGAGCCCAGCGTGCGAGATCTCCGGGGCATCGGCTGGACCACCTGCGTGCCGGTGGCCGCCTGCGTGCTGGCGCTGCTGGCGCTGCCGTTCCTGTTCGTGACGATCCCGCCGCTCACCGACGTTCCCGGCCACATGGGCGGGACGGCGGTGGCGGTCTATGCGCACGACCCGGCGTTCGCGCGGCTGCTGGGCTATCGCTGGGCGCTGGTGCCCAACCTCGGCACCGACCTGCTGACCTTCGCGCTGCAGCCGCTGCTCGGCCTGGTCCGGGCCTACTGGCTGGTGACGATGGCGATCCCGGTGCTGCTGGGGGCCGGCATCCTGCTGCTGGCGCGCACGCTGAACCGCGACGGGGCGGCGGTGATCGGCTGGGCGCTGATCTTCGTCTACAGCTTCCCGCTGAGCGACGGCTTCCTCAACTACATGCTGGGCTTGGCGCTGGCGCTGCTGGGCTTCGTCGGCTGGATGCGGCTGGACCGGGCGCCGCGGCGGCGCGAGGCGGCGGCCTGGATGCTGGTGCCGCTGGTGTTCCTCTGCCACGTCGTCGCCGGCTGCCTGCTGGCGCTGCTGATCGGCGCCCGCGAATGGCGTGCCGCGCCGCGGCCGCTGCCTGTGCGGCGGCTGCTGGGCCGGGTGCGGCCGCTGCTGGTCTGGACGGTGGCGATCCTGGTGTCGTGGCGGCTGAGCTCGCAGTCGATTGCCGGCCGCAACCACTACAGCGTGGGTGCCAAGCTGCGGGCGCTGGTCATGCTGGTGCGCGACCAGAACATCATGCTCGACATCGGCACGCTGTTGCTGGCGGCGGTCGTGTTCGCGGTCGGCTGGCGCCGGGGGGCACGGCCGCACCCGGCGGTGGCCGTGGCCCTGGTGGCGCTCATGGTGCTGTTCGTGGCGACGCCCTACCGGCTCGGCGGGTCGAGCTATGCCGACGGGCGGCTGCTGCCGCTGATCCCGATGCTGGCCTTCGCGACGCAGGACTGGCGCCGCGTCGATCGGCGGCTGGCACGGCTGGTGGCGGTCGCCGGGCTGGCGCTGTTCGCGGGCCGGATCGGGATCACCACCGCGGGCTTCGCCGCCTACGACCGGCGCTACGCGGCCGAGCTGCAGGCGCTGCGCTGGATCGCCCCGCACAGTCGGGTCGCCGTGCTGAACCTGCGCGACTGCAGCAACTTCACGCACTGGCGCGCCGACCGCCTCGACCATCTGGACGGGATGGCGATCGTCGCCACGCGGAGCTGGACCAACTCCGGCTGGGACGTCGATGGCGGCCAGCTGCTGCAGGTGCGCTACCGCCCCTCCCCGCCGTTCTACGACGACCCCTCGGAGTTCGTCTGGCCGGCGGCGTGCGCCGGCATCGGCAGCCGCAATCCGACGGTCTCGCAGGCGCTGGCGGCGCTGCCGCTCGACGGCCTCGACGATGTATGGCTGATCGACGCGGCGCTGCCGGCCGGCATCCGCGACGCGCGGCTGGCGCTGCGCTGGCGGGGGGCCGACAGCGCGGTCTATGCCGTGCTGCCGCCGCCGGTCTCGCGCTAATCGTAGCTGATCGGGCCGGTGGCCGAAGGCTGGATGCTGCCGCCGACGATCTGGACGAAGCGGGCAAGGCTGCACAGACGGCCATGCTGGTATTCGCAGCCGGGCAGCGCGATGCCCTCGTAGAGCGGGATGCTGCGCAGGCCGAGCGGCTGGCCGGCATGCATCTGGTCCAGCGTCATGGTGATGAACACCGGGCGCACGAAGGAGCGGCCAGCGCGGTCGGCCAGAAGCTCGAACCCGAAGCCGCCGCCGGGCGGCATGTCGTCGGTGTTGAAGCTCTGCTGGTGCCAGTCGAGGCCGAGCAGGCCGCCCACCGCCGACTGCGTGGTGTCGTTGCCGACGAAGATGGTCACCCGCGCCGGCGGTGGACCACCCTGCACGGGGAGGCCCGCACCTTGCTCCACGGCATCCAGCATCTGCAGGGCGAGATTGGAGCCCGTGGCCCGGGCCAGTGCCGGGGTGCGGTCGAACAGGCGGTACTTCGCGGTGTAGAGCCGCATCAGCTGCTGCACGCCGGCCTCGCCGGTGCGGCCGAAGGCGACGTCGGTGCCGGTGAAGCCGTTGGCGTATTCGAGCTGGAAGATCTCCGCCAGGCTCGACCCGGTCAGCAGGCCGCCGGTGAAGGCGAGCGTGTTGCCGCTGGGCGCGATCGAGTACGGCAGATCGGCGATGCTGCAGCTGGCGTCGCCCACCTGCGACTGGCACAGCGCGGTGGAGCAGCAGCCGAGCACGCCGTTCAGCTGGGCCAGCAGCGGCGCGAACTCGGCCTGCACCGGGCCGAAGCCGCCGCCGAGATGGGCCAGCACGGCGGCCGACAGCGCCGCGGTGTCCTCCGGGTAGGGGGCGGTAAAGAGCGGGTCGGGGGTGGCGGACGCCGAATAGCCGGCCTGCAGGCCGCAACCGGGGAACAGGCCCTGCACCAGCGCCTGGCCGGTGGCCTCGGTGCGCTCGTCGGCGTTGTTGGCCCAGACGAACAGGTCGCCTGGACGCGGGCAGCCGCTCGCCGGCAGCAGGCCCTGCACGGCATAGAGGATGCGGTCGAAATTGCCGATGGTGCCGACCAGGGCGGCGCCGGGGGCTGTGAGATACCCGTCCGGCACGCCCCAGTCGGAGGGCAGCGGCGCGTCGGCGTAGACCTGGAACTTCGGCGTGCTGGTCGGCGGGCGCACGCCGTGGCGGATCAGCAGCACGGTGCTGCGCAGCGTGAGGCCGGACAGCGCGTCGCCGACCAGGTCGACCGGTGGGTCGTAGGCGATCTCGCCTGTGAAGGCCGGGGTCTGGGCGTGCGCCGCCGCCAGCGGGACGAGCGACGCCAGCAGCGCCGCGGGCAGCAGGAGGGCTCGGATGCGGTCCCTGAGCCAGCGCGCCATCGTCGGTCCCCCGTTGCGGAGCGGGAGTGCTAACGGACCTGCGGGCTGCCGTCCCGTTGTGGTTCAGTGACAGGGCGCCGGGAGGCCAGGCTGACAGGACGGGGGCGGGCCTGCTACGGTAGAAGCCGGGCGCAGGCCATGACCACGGCCCAGGCCATGGCGAAGGCGAAGGCGAGGGTTCGGTGCGGGGCAGGCCAGATCGGGGCGGACGGGTGGCTTGATCATCAACCGCTATCTGATCCGCGAGCTGAGCCGGCCGCTGATCGCGATCCTCGGCATCCTGGTCGCCCTGTTCGGCAGCTACACCGCGGCGGGGTTCCTGTCAGACGCGGTGAACGGGCTGCTGCCGGCCGGCGCCATCGCCGAGCTGATCGGGCTCAAGCTGCTGATCTCGCTCGAGGTGCTGATCCCGGCCGCCCTCTACGCCTCGGTGCTGCTGGCGTTCGCGCGGCTGTCGGGCGAGTCCGAGTTCGCCGCCATGTACTCGATCCGGATGACGCCGGGGACGCTGGTGCGCGCCGTGCTGACGCTGTCGGGCGGGCTGGCGGCGATCGTCGCCGTGCTGTCGCTGGTGGTGCGGCCGCTGGCCTACCAGACGCTGCACGCCGTGTCGGATCGGGCGGCGACGCTGCTCGACATCGACGCCATGGAGGCGGGCTCGTTCTACGTCGCCGAGGATGGCGGCCGGGTGATCTTCCTCGGGCACCGGCCGGGTCGGGGAACCGCCGCGCGCGACGTGTTCGTGCGCATCCGCCATGCCGACCGGACCGAGATCGTGCATGCGCGACTGGCCAACGAGCTGCGCACCAAGACGCTGGCCCGGGGCGCCGACATCTACCTCACCGACGCGCATATCTACGAGATCGACCGGTCGCACGGCCGGCCGGACCAGGTGGTGGAGGCGCAGGGGCTGGTGGTCAGCCCCAACCCCGGCCACGGCACCGTGCGCGGCTATAGCGCGGTGGCCGCCGGCACGTGGCGGCTGGCCGGATCGGATGCCGACGCCGACGTCGCCGAGCTGCAGTGGCGGCTGTCGACGCCGATCTCGACGCTGCTGCTGGGGCTGCTGGCGATCCCGCTCAGCCGCGCCACGCCGCGGCAGGGCCGGTCTTCCCGGCTGGGCCGGGCGATCCTGGTCTATTTCGGCTACTACCTGCTCTGTACCTCGGCCCGCACCTGGGTGCAGCACGGCGCCATCGGCCGGTTTCCGGGGATCTGGTGGGCGCCGGCGCTGCTGGCGCTGCTGTGCGCGGCCACGCTGTATCCGCACCGCCTCGGCCTGGCGTTCCGGCGTCGGAACGCATGAGCGGGATCGCGATCCGGGCCGGCTCGGCGGCGTCGGGCACGCTGCGGCGCTACGTCGCGGTGTCGGTGGCGCGGTCGTGCGCGCTGGTGGCGCTGGCGCTGACCGGGCTGTTCAGCCTGCTGGAGTTCGTCGAGCAGCTGGCCTCGGTCGGCGAGGGCCACTACCACGTCGGAGGCGCGCTGCTGTTCGTGCTGCTGACGGCGCCGGCGCGGCTGCTGCAGGTGACGCCGGTCTCGATGCTGCTGGGCTGCCTGTTCGCGTTCGGGGCGCTGGGGCGGCAATCCGAGCTGGTGGCGATGTTGAGCCTGGGCGTGTCCGAGCGCCGCATCATGGGATCGGCGCTCTGGCCGGCGCTGGCGGCGATCGTGGCGCTGCTGCTGCTGATGGAGTTCGTGATCCCGCCGGCCGAGGAGCTCGCCCGCGAGAGCCGCGCCTCGGCGCTGTCCTCGGGTGGCGGCGGCGGCGACAGTGGCTTCTGGGCGCAGCGCGGCCGCGAGTACCTGAACGTGCAGCGCTTCGAGCGCGGCGACGTGCCGGTCGGCATCGACATCTACAGCTTCGAGGCGGACGGCAGCCTGGACAGCCTCATCCACGCCGCGCGTGCCACCATCCGGCCTGACGGCACCTGGCTGCTGAGCGACGCGTCGCGGCGGCGGGTGCGCGACGGGACGTTCTCGTCCGACCGGCCAGGCCGGTTGGCCTGGCACTCGTTCGTGTCGCCGCGGCAGATCCAGTTCCTGATCCTGCCGTCGGACAACGTCCCGCCGCTGGCCCTCTACCAGCACATCAGGGGCCTGCAATGGGACGAGCGGGCGCGGCGCTACGAGCAGGAGCTGTGGGCGCAGGCGGCGATGCCGCTGTCGGTGATCGCGATGGTGCTGGTGGCGGCCCCCTTCGTGTTCGGGCCGCCGCGGGCGCAGAGCAGCGGGCAGCACCTGGCGCGGGGTGTCGGAGTCGGTATCGCCTATTCGCTGGGCCAGCAGATCCTGGAGCGACTCGGGCTGCTGCTGGGGCTGAGCCCGGCGGTGGGCGCGCTGGCGCCGCCGCTGTTGGCGATGGCGGCGGCGGCCGTGCTGTTCCGGCGGGCGTATCGGACGTGAAGGCCAGGGGCTCGCCTTGGAAACCACTTATAAAAAGCGATATTATACTTGACGTACCCAGCCGCCGCCGGTAGGTTCTCTCTCAAGGAGACCTCCGATGGCCCACGCCGTTCTCAGCGCGCCGCACTTCCACGACGAAGAGGCCGCTTATGCCTACGTCGAGGCGCGTGTCTGGCCGCAGGGTCCGGTCTGCCCCCGCTGCAAGGGCAATGAGTGGATCGGCAAGCTCAAGGGCGCCAGCACCCGCATCGGGGTCCACAAGTGCTACGCCTGCCGCAAACCCTTCACGGTCAAGGTCGGCACCGTGTTCGAGAGCAGTCATGTGGCGCTGCATCTCTGGCTCCAGGCGATGCACCTCATGTGCGCGAGCAAGAAGGGGATCAGCGCCAACCAGCTTCACCAGACGCTCGGCATCACGCTCAAGTCCGCATGGTTCATGGAGCATCGCATCCGGCTCGCGATGACGGCCGGCAGCGTGCTGCCGCCCATGGGTGGCGAGGGCGAGGTGGTCGAGATCGACGAGACGTTCATCGGCCAGAAGAAGGACATGTTGAAACAGCGCGGCTACGCCCACAAGTACGCCGTCATGACGCTGGTGCAGCGCGGCGGCTCGGCTCGGTCCTTCCATGTTGACGGCACCCGGGGTGCCGACCTCCTGCCCATCATCAAGGCGAACGTCCTGCCCGGCACCATCATCATGACGGATGAGGCGGGCCAGTATGCCCAGCTCAAGAAGCACTTCGCCGGCCATGACTTCACCCGCCATGGCGCTGGCGAGTATGTGCGCGGGGCTGGTCCATACCAACACGGTCGAAGGCTTTTACAGCGTGTTCAAGCGCGGCATGAAGGGCGTCTATTAGCATTGCGCCGAGAAGCACTTGCACCGCTACGTGGCGGAATTTGACTTTCGCGCGAAGCTGGCCGTGGATGACGTGGCGCGCACTACGACGGCGATCCGCGGCGTGGTTGGTAAGCGCCTGACATTTAAGGCTCCTATCAACAACCGCTAATCCTACAGTCAATCTAGTCAATCCAGTTGACGGCTGGTAAGGTGGTCCCTTGGAGGACACCATGGCCGAGTCGCGTATCCCAGAGGAGTTGAACAGCCAGCTTCTGGCAGCGCTTCAGGATAAATATGACGCGGGGTGGCGCGATGGTGCGGCAAACATGCGGGCCGCCATCCTGCGAGCCGCTCAAATGCCAATGGATGGCGGATCGATTCCATCATCCGACGCTGGAGATGCGGACGTAAGCGGCGGAGAGGTCAAGCGGGCGCCGCACGGCGCCGTAAGGCGGGCGATCATCCGCGCGCTAAACGACAGGCCGGGACAGATCGAACAGCAACTCGGCGCGCATGTTGAACGCCTTGATCCCGCAGTGTCTGGCAAGTCGGTCGGCGCAGAGCTGCGCCGGATGAAAAATCGTCTCTACTACATGGATAAAGGCCGCTGGTTCCTGATGGCCTATGGCGAGAAGGAAGCGCCGGGACCGTCCGCAAGTGACGGTCTCGGCGAGTCTGAAACCCAAGCCACGGAGGTAGGCCCCGATGAAGCCTCCTTAGCGACCTGACCAGCTTCCCGACTACGCGGGGATCGCAACCCGGCGTAGTCGGCAGCCAGCATCAGGCTAGGCATCCGGGAACTGGTTGAGATACCAGCCCATCACCTCAACCCCAACCGGGGCGGTCCGCAAGGCCCGCCCCACCCTTATGACCCCGTGGCGAAACTGGTAAACGCACCGGCTTTGGGAGCCGGCGTCCGGGCAGGATTTGCGGGTTCAAGTCCCGCCGGGATCACACACTTTCAGTACAACTCGTTGACTCGACATGTCAATTGCGTATATGAGCGCTGCATGAGCAAAGATGACAAAACGTCAACCAGTCAACATGATCGCTTCATCGAGACCGCCCGCGAGCTAGGCGCCGACGCGGACGGCGAGGCTCTGGACCGGGTGTTTGGCAAGGTGGTGCCGCCTGTAGTACCCAAGCCGCCAAAGAAGGGGTAGGGTCAAGATTGGGCGCTCGGTGAGCGAAGATCCAGAGGTCGTTGCGACCGGAACTTGGCTTTATGACGGGATCATTCCCATGCCAATTTGCGTGCGCTCAAGCCCAGCACACCTACATAGCTCCCGCTATGATGGCGATGACGAGCTTGATGACAGCAGGCCGATACCAGTCACAGCGAACGGTCTTGTTTACAGGTGTTATCCCGGCGGAGGTGAGGGCCTAACGCTTGAAGAAGCTAAGGCTTGGGCAGATGCCCAGCCATGGGGTCCAGTTTCCTGGGATTGACGGCTCAGGAGCGAGCGTCTCGCCGGGTACGGGAAGTATAATATCGCCTCATAAAAGGGGTTCCAAGGGCCGCCGGCCCTTGGCGGGTCCAGGGCAGAGCCCTGGCCTTTCCTTAAGCTAAGAGCCCGAGGAAGCGGCGGCTGCGGCGGTGCTGCTGATGGAGCAGCAGGGCCAGGATGGCGCTAAGGGCTACGATCTCGAGGATGAAGTAGAGCAGCGGGAGCCGCAGCAGGACGCAGAGGAAGAGGCCGAGCGTGCGGGTGTTGGCGGAGAGCACCGACCAGCGTCGGACGGCCGGCGCGAAGGTCTTGCGGTAGAGCGACCGGATGGCGGGGGCGCGGTCGGGGTGGTCGCGCAGCAACGCTTCAAGGCGCTGGCGGGGGGCGCCGTCGAGAGCGACGGACAGGCGCTGGACGCGGAGGTAGAGCGCGTGCAGGCCAGGGCGCGTGCCGGCGGCGGAAGGGTCGGGCAGTGCGGCGCTGGCGCGGCCGTGGCCCCAATAGGCGTATTCCTGGCGCTGCAGCTCGTAAGTGGCGGACTGCACGGCGTGGCAGGCGCCGGACAGCGCCACCAGGGCCCAGATCCAGGCGCCGTGCTGGCGGCTCAGCACCAGTGCCAGGGCGACGTAGACGGCGGTGAAGGTGACGTAGTCGCATATGCCGTCGAGGATCTTGCCGGTCTGCGACTGGGTGCGGGTCAGGCGGGCGAGCTGGCCGTCGACGCCGTCCAGGACGTGCCAGGCGACCATCAGCAGGAAGCCGGCGGTGGCCGCCCAAGGATCCCGATCGTGCGCGTAGGCGAGGCCGGCAAGGAGGCCGCAGGCCATGCCGGCGATCGAGACCGCGTTGGGGCGGATGCCGAGGCGGGCGCAGAGCGGCACCAGGCGGTTGGAGATCGGGTGGACGGCGTAGAGGTTGGTCGGATCCTCGATCTCCGAGGCGCGGCGGATCGGGTCGGTGGGCTGCATGGGCTAGAGGCGGCCGGCGGCGATGAGGCGTTCGGCCTGCTCGAAATCCTTGGGATCGTCGACGTCGATCCAGGGCAGGCCGCCGATGTCGCGCACGTAGGCCTTGTCCCAGGCGGCGAGCACGGTCATGGCACCGGAGATGCTGTCGTCACCGCGGGACTGGCTCTCCTCCAGCGCGTCGAATACGACGGGCGTGCAGAGGAAGATGCCGGTGTCGAAGGCGTTGTAGTCGGGGATCAGCTTGCCGATGCGCCGGATGCGGCCGTCCTCGCAGAGCACGCGGGTCACGTCGTCCAGGTCGATCAGCGGGTTGGCGAGGTCGAGGTCGACGGCCAGCGTCACGCCATCGGGCTTGGCCGGGGGGTCGATCAGGCGGCGCAGGATGCCGGGATCGACCAGGTGGTCGCACATGGTGAGCAGGAACGGCTCGGCGAGATGCGGGCGGGCGGCGAGCAGCGAGACGCCGTTGGCGCGGCGCCAGTCCTCGTTCGCGACATGGGTGATGCGGAGGGCGGCGCGGGCGGCGAAGGCGTCGAGGGCGGCGCGCAGCTCGGCGCCGCGATAGCCGCTGACGACCACGAACTCGTCGATGCCGGCTTCGCGGCCGCGGGCGATCACGCGCTCGATCAGCGGGACGCCGCCGACCGGGAGCAGCGGCTTCAGGTCGGAGCGGTCGCGCAGGCGGGTGCCCTGCCCAGCCGCGACGATGACGGACTTCATGCGCCGACCGGGAGGTCGCGGATGCCGGTGCGGACCAGGGCGGCGTAGAGCCGGCGATCGGCGTGGGCGCGGACCCAGGCGGGGTCGATGGCGGAAAGGTCGGCGCGGGTGCGGACGGAGGCGTACCAGTGCACGATGCGGGTCTCTGGACGCAGCACGGCGGCGAGGCGGGGGCGGCGGACGGGGCGGAACCAGTGCGCGGAGATCTCGGGCGGCAGCGGCGAGGTCACGTGCGGCGGCAGAACGGCGGCATCGGCGCGATCGCGGATCACCGTGGCGAGCAGCCGGGGGCCGAGGGCCGTGCGGTCGCGGAAGCCGTCCTTCGGCAGGGCCGCCATGGCGCGCAGGTAGGCGGCAAAGGCGGGTGCGCCGGCCTCGGCGCCCATGACGGCGTTGGTGACGGCGCGGACATAGAGCGGCTCCAGGCGACGGAACGGGCGCCAGCCATGCGGCAGGGCGCGGCCGGCCTTGCGCAGCAGGTCGAGCGAGAGGTGGCGGGCGAGCACGACGGGCGAACGGGAGGCGCGCGCGGCGGCCGGCCAGACGATGCGTTCGGACGCGACGAAGCAGGGCGTGTCGAGCAGGGGTCGCAGCGATGCCACCGTCACGGTGTCCAGGTCGGCATAGAGTCCGCCCTTCGAGTGCAGGATCGCCGCCCGCAGGATGTCCGACCGCATGACCGGGTCGGCGAGGCGTCGATACAGCAGCGTCAGGTCGTCGCCAAGGCTGAGCGCCTGGCCGACCTGCTCCAGGAAAATCGCGGGATCGAGGCGGGACAGGCGCACGCGGCGCGCGCGGGCGATGGCGTCGAGCGGGCCGCCAGGGTCGAGCGGGTCGGTGTGGTGCAGGACGATCTCGGACAGATCGGCGTGCTCTGCGGCGGAGAGGATGGCGAAGGCATAGGCCCAGGGCAGCGTGGGGCCGATCCAACAGAAATGCAGCCGAGCCGGGATCGTCATCGGGACGGGTCGTCCAGGGC
>CALMVO010000137.1 GCA_937873205.1 uncultured Acetobacteraceae bacterium | reverse complement strand
GCCCGCGCCTTGGCGAGCCAGCCCAACTACATCCTGCTGGACGAGCCGCTGGCCGGCATCGACCCGATCGCGGTCGGCGAGATCCGCGATCTGGTGTCGCACCTGAAGCACCGCGAGATCGGCGTGCTGATCACCGACCACAACGTCCGCGAGACGCTGGAGATCATCGACCGCGCCTACATCATGCACGGTGGCCAGGTGCTGATGGAGGGCGCGCCGCACGAGGTGGTCGCCCACGAGGACGTCCGGCGCGTATATCTCGGGGAAAGATTTTCGTTGTAGCGTCGCCGCATGGCACTCGGACCGCGGCTGGAGCTCAGGCACACACAATCCCTGGTGATGACGCCGCAGCTGCGTCAGGCCATCAAGCTGCTGCAATTCTCCAACCTCGAGGTCGCCGCCTTCGTCGAGGAGGAGCTGGAGCGCAACCCGCTGCTCGAGCGCGACGAACGCGCTGACATCATCCCCGAGCGGCCCGCCCTCGACCAGCGCGAGCCGGCGCAGCGATCCGGCGAGGCCGAGCCGGTCTCGTCGGACCTTCTGATGCAGGCCGGCACCCTGCCCGGCGGCGACCAGGCGCCGCTCGACGCCGACCACGCCGAGCAGTTCGACAACGGCCCCAGCGAGGGCGGCTACGGCGATGCGGCGCTCTCGGACTGGAGCGTCGGCCGCGGCGCGGGACCGGGGGCCGGGCCGGGAGCCGAGACGCTGGACGGGGTGGCGCAGCTGGCCGCACAGACGCGCACGCTGCGCGACCACCTGGGCGAGCAGTTGCGGCTCGGCATCACGGCACCGCAGGAGCGGCTGATCGGCGCGCACCTGATCGCGCTGTTGGACGGTGCCGGCCGGGTGCTGGTGGACGACGCGTCGTTGGCCCGCGCACTCGGCAGCACGCCGGAGGTCGTGGCCGCGGTGCGGGCCAGGATGATGCGGTTCGATCCGGTCGGGCTGTTCGCGACCGACCTGCACGGCTGCCTCGCCGCCCAGCTCGCCGAACGCGACCGGCTCGACCCGGCGATGGCGATGCTGCTCGACCACCTGGAGCTGCTGGGACGGCGCGAGCTCAGGCGGCTGCAGGCGCTGTGCGGCGTCGATGCCGAGGATCTGGCCGACATGATCGCCGAGATCCGGGCGCTGGATCCCAAGCCCGGCGCCGGCCACGACGTGGCGCCGCCGCAACCGATCATCCCCGACGTCCTGATGCGGCCGGTTCCGGGCGGCGATTTCCTGCTGGAGCTGAATCCGGAGACGATGCCGCGACTGCTGGTCTCGGAGGCGTTCCACGCCAAGGTTCTGCTGCGCGCGCCGAAGGCCGACCGGGCGTTCCTGTCGGAACACCTGGCCAGCGCCAACTGGCTGGTGAAGTCGCTGCAGCAGCGGGCGCAGACGATTCTCAAGGTCTCGCGTGAGGTTATGCGCCAGCAGGACGCCTTCCTGCGCCGCGGCGTCGGCCACCTGCGTCCGCTGATCCTGCGCGACATCGCCGAGGCGGTGGAGATGCACGAGAGCACGGTGAGCCGCGTCACCGCCAACAAGTACATCGCGACGCCGCGCGGGCTGTTCGAGCTGAAATACTTCTTCACCACCGCGATCGCGGCCACCGCCGGCGGCGAGAGCCACAGCGCGGAGGCGGTGCGGCACCGCATCCGCGGCATGGTCTCGGCCGAGACCGCGCAATCGGTGCTGTCGGATGACGCGATCGTAGCGGCGCTGCGCTACGAGGGCGTGGACATCGCCCGCCGCACCGTGGCCAAGTATCGGGATACGCTGCGAATACCGAGTTCGGTGCAGCGCAAGCGGGAGAAGTCCCTGTCGGCCTGACCGGCCCCGGCGTGGGCGGCGAGACGGCGGCGGGTCCTCCTCGCAACGGGAGCGCACGACCGATGCAGATCAGGATGGCCGGACGACGGATCGACCTCCCGGAAGCGCTCCGGGCCCGCGTCACCCTGCATCTGGACACCATCGCCGAGACCTACTTCGCCCACGCGCTGGAGGCCCGCGTCACCTTCGCCCAGGCGCGCAGCTTCTTCACCTGCGACATCAGCGTGCAGGCGGCCCAGGGCCTGCTGGTGCGCGGCGAGGGCGAGGCGGCGGATGCGCCGGGCGCCTTCGACGACGCGGCCGAGCACATCGCCAGGCGCCTGCACCGCTACCGGCGCCGGGTCGGTCAGCATGCAAGCGATCTGGCCCGACGCGAGCGGCCGGAGGTCGGCCGGCAATACATCCTGAGCCAGGACGAGGACGGCCTGGCGCGGGCGGGCGGCCACGCCGGCATCGCGACGGTCTACGCTACCGCGGTGGCCGAGCGAGAGACCCAGATCGCCACCCTCACGGTGGGCGAGGCGGTGATGCAGCTCGACCTCGCCGACCGCGTCGTGCTGATGTTCCGCAACAGCGCCAGCGGCGGCATCAACGTCGTCTATCGCCGGCGCGATGGGCAGATCGGGTGGCTGGACCCCGACGCACCCGCACACTGAGGCACCTGTGCGAGAATGGGCTGTGCCGGCGATCCACCGGGCCCATCTGCTGGCGGTGCTCGCGGCCACCACGGCCGCTCCGCTCCGATGCTCGATAGTCACGCCGGCCGTGCCGCTGACGCGGCACTCTCATCCGGCACAGCCCATTCTCGAACACGCGCCCAGCTCTGCCGGCGGGTTGTCGGCTTGCGCGGGGCGGGCGGATATGGTGTGGAACGTGCAAGGGCAGCGCCGGGCGGATGCGGCAAGCCGGTGGAGGAAACCCATGAAGAAGGTCCATGACGGCACGTCCCAGGCGCTCGACGGCGTGCTGTTCGACGGCATGACGATCATGTGCGGCGGCTTTGGACTGTCCGGCAACCCGGAAACCCTGATCGCGGCGCTGCGCGAGCACGGGGTGCGCGGCCTCACCATCATCTCCAACAATTGCGGCGCCGACGGGCTCGGCCTCTGGATGCTTCTGGAGAACGGCCAGATCCGGAAGATGATCAGCTCCTATGTCGGCGAGAACAAGCTGTTCGAGACGCTCTACCTCTCCAACCGGCTGGAGCTGGAGCTGAACCCGCAGGGAACCCTGGCCGAACGGATTCGCGCCGGGGGCGCCGGCATCCCGGCCTTCTATACCCGGACTGGCGTCGGCACCATGGTCTCCGAGGGCAAGCCGACCGAAACGTTCGACGGCGAGACCTATGTCCGCGAGAGCTGGCTGAAGGCGGACCTCTCGATCATCAAGGCCTGGCGCGCCGACCCCGAGGGCAACCTCGTCTATCGGAAGACGGCGCGGAACTTCAATCCGGTGATGGCGACGGCCGCCAAGATCACGGTCGTCGAGGCGGAAGAGATCGTGTCCGCCGGCAGCCTCGACCCCGACACGATCCACACCCCAGGCGTCTATGTCGACCGCATCATCCGGTCCACCCTCAACGAGAAGCCGATCGAGAAGCGCACCGTGCGTGCGCGTCTGGCGAAGGCGAGTGCCGCAGCGGGGAGCGAGATCTGATGGCCTGGACCCGCGAACAGGTGGCCGCCCGCGCGGCGCAGGAACTGCGCGACGGCTACTACGTGAACCTCGGCATCGGCATTCCGACGCTGGTGGCGAACTACATCCCGGACGGCATGCACGTCACGCTGCAGAGCGAGAACGGCATGCTCGGCATGGGGCCGTTCCCCTACGAGGACGAGATCGACGCCGACCTCATCAACGCCGGCAAGCAGACCATCACCCAGCTGCCGACCTCGTCGTTCTTCTCCTCGTCGGACAGCTTCGCGATGATCCGCGGCGGCCACATCGATCTCACCATCCTGGGCGCAATGGAGGTGTCCGGCGGCGGCGACATCGCCAACTGGACCATCCCGGGCAAGATGGTGAAGGGCATGGGCGGCGCCATGGACCTGGTTGCCGGCGTGAAGCGCGTGGTGGTGGTGATGGACCACGCCAGCAAGGACGGCATGTCGAAGCTGGTCGAACGCTGCAGCCTGCCGCTGACCGGCACCGGCGTGGTCGACCTCGTCATCACCGACCTCTGCGTGATGACCTGCGACAAAGCGAAGGGCGGCCTCACTCTGCTGGAGCTGGCGCCGGGCGTCACGCTGGCCGACGTCGAGGGGAAGACCACCGCCGCGTTCGATCGCGGAACGTTCTGAAGGCCAGGGGCGTCACGCGCCAGCGTGCTCTGCACGACACCCCTGGACCCCACCAAAGGCTCGCCTCTGGAAACCACTTATAAAAGGGGTTCTAAGGACCGCGGCCCTTGGCGGGTCCAGGGCAGAGCCCTGGCCTTCCTCTACTCCGCGGCGTCGGCGAAGCTCTCGATCGGCGGGCACGAGCAGACCAGGTTGCGATCGCCGTAGCTGTTGTCGAGGCGGCCGACCGGCGGGAAATACTTGTCGCGGGTGGCGCCGCCCGGGAAGCATCCCGCCGTTCGGTCGTAGGCCCGGCTCCATTCGCCCTCGACCAGGTCGCGGACGGTGTGCGGCGCGTGGCGCAGAGCCGAGGCGGCGGCGGTGACGTGGCCCCCCTCGATGGCGGCGATCTCGGCCCGGATTGCCAGCATGGCGTCGCAGAAGCGGTCGAGCTCGGCGCGGCCCTCGGACTCGGTCGGCTCGATCATGAAGGTGCCGGCGACCGGGAAACTCACCGTGGGCGCGTGGAAGCCGTGGTCGATCAGCCGCTTGGCGATGTCGTCCACGGTGATGCCGACGCTGTCCTTGAACGGCCGCAGATCGATGATGCACTCGTGCGCGACGCGGCCGCGGGCGCCGCGATACAGCACCGGGTAGGCGTGCTGCAGCCGGCGGACGACGTAATTGGAGTTCAGGATCGCGACCTGGGTGGCGCGGCGCAGGCCGGGCGCCCCCATCAGCAGCATGTAGGCCCAGGAGATCGGCAAGATCGAGGCGGAGCCGTACGGGGCCGCCGACACGGCCCCAGCGCCGCCAGCGCCCGAGGCATCGCCGTCGGCGTCCGGGCGGCCCGGCAGGAACGGGGCCAGGTGCGCGCGCACGCCGATCGGGCCCATGCCGGGGCCGCCGCCGCCATGCGGGATGCAGAAGGTCTTGTGCAGGTTGAAGTGGCTGACGTCGGCGCCGAAGGCCCCGGGCCGGGACAGCCCGACCTGGGCGTTGAGGTTGGCGCCATCGAGATAGACCTGGCCGCCGGCCTCGTGCACCAGCTCGCAGATCTCGCACACGCCCTCCTCGAACACGCCGTGCGTCGAGGGATAGGTGATCATGATCGCGGCTAGGCGGTCGCGGTGCACCGCGATGCGCGCCTTCAGGTCGGCGATATCGACATTGCCGTCGCGGTCGCAGCCGACCACGACGACGCGCATGCCGGCCATCTGCGCCGACGCCGGGTTGGTGCCGTGCGCAGAGGCCGGGATCAGGCAGACGTCGCGCTCGGCCTGGCCGTTCGCGCAATGGTAGCCGCGGATCGCCAGCAGGCCGGCATACTCGCCCTGGGCGCCGGAGTTGGGCTGCAGCGATACCGCGTCGTAGCCGCTGATGGCGCAGAGGCGGGCCTCCAGATCGGCGAACAGCTCGGCGTAGCCGGCGGCCTGGTCGGCGGGTGCGAAGGGGTGCAGGTCGCAGAACCCGGGCCAGGTGATCGGCACCATCTCGACGGTGGCGTTCAACTTCATGGTGCACGAGCCGAGCGGGATCATGGTGCGGTCCAGCGCCAGATCCTTGTCGGACAGCCGACGCAGGTAGCGCAGCATGTCGGTTTCGGACCGGTGCGCGTGGAACACCGGATGGGTGAGGAACGGCGCCGTGCGCCGCAGCGCCGGCGGGATGCTCTCCGCGTTCGGGCGCAGCGTGACGGCAAGCCCGTCCAGGTCGGCGCCCGGCGCGAAAGCGGTCCAGACCGCGCGGACGGTCTCCGGGGTGGAGGTCTCGTCGAGGCTGATGCCGATGCGGCCCTCGTCCACACGGCGCAGGTTGATGCCGGCGGTGAGCGCCGCGGCGAGCACGGTATCGGCGCGGTCGCCGGCCCGCACGGTGACGGTGTCGAACAGCGCCTCGCCCTCGAGCGCGTGGCCGAGCGCCCGCAGGCCGGCCGCCAGCACCAGGGCCAGCCGGTTGACCCGGCGGGCGATCGCGGCGAGCCCATCCGGGCCGTGATGGACCGCATACATCGCGCTGATCACCGCCAGCAGCACCTGGGCGGTGCAGATGTTGGAGGTCGCCTTCTCGCGCCGGATATGCTGCTCGCGGGTCTGCAGCGCCAGCCGATAGGCGGGCTGCCCGGCGCTGTCGATCGAGACGCCGACCAGCCGGCCCGGGATCGCGCGCTTGTAGGCGTCGCGCACCGCCATGTAGGCCGCATGCGGACCGCCATAGCCCATCGGCACGCCGTAGCGCTGCATCGAGCCGATCGCGATGTCGGCGCCCAGCGCGCCCGGCGGGGCCAGCAGCACCAGCGCCAGCGGGTCGGCGGCCATCGCCACCAGGGCGCCAGCGGCCCGCAGCCGGGCGATCAGGGCGCGGTGGTCGCGCACGCGGCCGAGCGTGTCGGGATATTGCAGCAGGGCGCCGAAAAGCCCTCCGGCCTCGAACGGCGCCTCGGGGTCGGCCACCACCAGGGTGATGCCGACTGGCTCGGCGCGCGTCCGCAGCACCGCGATGGTCTGCGGGTGGCAGCCGGCATCGACGAGGAACGCACGGGCCTTGGTCTTCGCCAGGCGCAGGCAGAGCGTCATCGCCTCCGCCGCCGCGGTGGCCTCGTCCAGCAGCGAGGCGTTGGCGACGTCGAGGCCGGTGAGGTCGCAGATCAGGGTCTGGAAGTTGAGCAGCGCCTCCAGCCGCCCCTGCGCGATCTCAGGCTGATACGGCGTGTAGGCGGTGTACCAGGCCGGGTTCTCCAGGACGTTGCGCTGGATCACGCCGGGCAGGATGGTGCCGTGATAGCCCTGCCCGATCAGCGAGGTCAGCACGCGGTTGCGACCGGCGACGGCGCGCAGCCGGTCCAGCACCTCGGGTTCCGTCATGCCCGAACCGAGGCAGTCCAGACGGTCCCAGGCCTCGGCGTCGAGGCGGATCGAGGCGGGGACGGTCTCGGCGGTCAGCGCCTCGAGGTCGGCGGCATCCACCATGGCCAGCATGGCGGCGACATCGGCGGCGTCGGGGCCGATATGGCGCGCGGCGAATGAGTCGGACGGCGCCCGGGTGCCGGCCCAGAGGTCGTGCGGCGTGTATGACTCGATGAGATCCAAGGCGCCCCCCATGGCCGGCGATCCGGCCGTTCCGCGCCCCTTCTGTCTGTTGGCCTGAGATCGTTATCCCGTCGGCGGGCGCGCCCGGCTGGTCGCCGGGCCGCCACTTTCCAGAAGTCGTTGCCGGGTGGTCCTTTTGCCTGAGAGTTTCCGGGGCGGTTGCTCCTTCGGCGCCGGCAACGCGCCGGTCTCTCCCACGTCAGCCCATGCTGCGTAGCGGTGGGGCGCCGGCCCGTCAACGCCGCGGGCGGCGCGCTTCACCCGATCTTAATCGGCAGCCGGCATTGTCGGGACCGGGAGGAGCCGCGCCGCATGACTCAATGTCCGTCCCCATCGGAGGCGCGCGGGCTGCAAGACGACGGACAGCTCGACCGCGCCGATCACGACCTCGCCGCGGGCCGGCACGAGGCGGCGCTGCAGCTTGGCTGGAGCGTGCTGGCCCGGTGGCCGAACCATCCTCGCGCGCTGGCGCTGCTGGGGCGGGTGGCGCTGCATCGCGGGCAGCCGGACGCGGCACTGGAGCCGCTGCGTCGCGCGGTCGGGTTGGAGCCGCGGCTGGACGTGCGGATCTGGCTGGCGCTGTGCCTGGACGGACTCGGACGTCGCCGCGACGCGCTGCTGCAGATCGAGGAGGCGGTCGCCTCCATGCCGCGGACGGCGTCGGCGAACTTCGCGGTCGCCATGCTGCTGGAGCGCCTCGGCTCCCCCGCCGATGCCGTCCGCCACTACGCCGCCTGCCTGGCGCTGGATCCGGACCGCGCCGACGCGCACCACCGGCACGGCCGGGCGCTGCAGGCGACCGGGGACATCGCGGGCGCGATCGCGTCCTACCGGCAGGCGATCCGACTTCGCGACACCGGAACCGAGGCGGCGAAGGTGTTGTCCGACCTCAGCTCCGGGCTGGCCTGCCTCGGGCGGTTCGACGAGGCCTACGGCCGCGCCCGCCTCGCGATCGGGATCGATCCGGACTGCGCCGAGGCGCAGAACAACGCCGGCCACGCGCTGCTCAACCTGGACCGCAGCGCCGAGGCGGTGGCGTTCTACGACGCGGCGCTCGCGGTGCGCCCGGACTATCCGACGGCGCGGTTCGGACGCGCCGTGGCTCTGCTGAAGTCCGGCGACTTCGCGCGCGGCTGGGCGGAGTACGAGTGGCGCTGGCAGGACTGCCAGAGGCCGCGGCCGGACCTGGCGGCGCCCACCTGGACCGGGGAGGCGCTGGGCGGTCGGACGATCCTGCTGCATGCCGAGCAGGGGTTCGGGGACACGCTGCAGTTCGTGCGGTTCGCGCCGGCGGTGGCGGCGCGGGGCGGGCGCGTGGTGCTGGAGGTGCCACGGCCGCTGGTCCGGCTGCTGCGCGCGGTGGACGGGGTGGCGGAGGTGGTCGGGTGCGGCGATCCGCTGCCGCCGTTCGACCAGCACTGCCCGATGGCCAGCCTGCCGCTCAGGGTCGGGCTGTCGATCGACGGCATCCCGGCCACACCCTATCTCGATCCGGTTGCACGGCGGCCGGCGGAGGCGACGGGCGCGCTCACGGTCGGGCTGGTCTGGGCCGGCGATCCGCGGCCGGCGGCGCTGCGCTCAAACCTGATCGATCGGCGCCGCTCGACGACGCTGGCCACGCTGGCGCCGCTGCTCGATCTCGCCGGCATACGCTTCGTGAGCTTCCAGCTCGGTGCCGCATCGGACGAATTGGAGCGCCACGGGCTGCCGGACGCGGTGGCGGGGGTCGCCGACTTCGCCGACACCGCCGCCCGCCTGGCCGGGATCGACCTGCTGATCACCGTCGACACCGCGATGGCGCACCTGGCGGGTGGGCTCGGGCTGCCGGTCTGGATGCTGTCGCGCCACGACGGCTGCTGGCGCTGGCTGGAGCGCCGTACGGACACGCCGTGGTACCCGACCATGCGGATCTTCCGGCAGCCGGCGCCTGGTGATTGGGCCAGCATGATCGCCGAAGTCCGATCCGTGCTGGGTTCGGCTGCCCGGGCAGGCTCCGCCTGGCTGCGCTAGAGCATCATCCGATCGAACGGACTCGTTTGATCGGATAAAGATGCTCGTCAAAACAACAAGCTATAGGATGATCCGTGAGCCTAAGCGATCGGATCATCCTCTAGCTCGCGGAACCCGGGAGCAGCGCCCTGGCCTCTACTCTGCCGGCGACTTCACGTCCCGCCGGCCCGGCAACATGCGCGGCAGCACCGGCTCGGCGTCGAGGAGCTGGTGCTTGAGCACGCCCAGCAGGTGCAGCCCCAACAGCACGTAGAGGATGATGGCGAGGTCGCCATGGATGGCGAACCAGACCGCATGCACGTGGGCCTTGGTCGCCGGATCGAGCGCCGCGATCGGGGCGATCCGCGGGAACGGCACCAGCCCATAGAGCGTGAGCGGATGCGCGGCCGCGTCCTTGAACGCGGAGTCGTGGATGTAGCCCGAGATCGGCAGCCCCAGGATCAGGGCGTAGAGGGCGAGGTGTGCCGCATGCGAGCCATAGCGCTCGGCGCGGGAGTAGGTGCGCGGCAGCGGCGGCGGCCGGTGGCCGATCCGCCAGAGCACGCGCAGCAGCACCAAGCCGAGCACGGTGAGGCCGATCGACTTGTGGGTGTTGATGGCCGGGCGCACCAGCGCGTCAGGGAACCAGCCGATGCTCCACACCAGCACGAGGTTGCCGATGATCAGCGCCGCGACCAGCCAGTGCAGCAGCATGGCGATCCTGGTATAACGCGCGGCGGTCGGCATGTCCGGCTGATCCTTATGATGCCACGGATCCGATGTGTTGCGGATCGATCGTCCAGGCTGCGGCGGGACGACTGCCGTGACGGAACATGCCCGAGCCCCGTGCCCGGCGCAAAGATCGGCGGCCGAGGGGGCCCTTGATGTCGACACAGACGCTGGAGCAGACGCCGGGCGAGACGGGCGTGATCGCCGAGACCATGGCGCGCCGGCGTGCCGCGATCTCGCCACGCCACGCGCCGCCGCCGACGCCGGTGCGCAGCCTGCTCATCCACACGGCGGTGCTGGCGTTCTGGGTGCTGCTGTTCGTGCGCGCCTTCACCGGCGGCGGCGGGATCTGGGCGTGGTCGGCGGGGCTCGCCTACATCGCCTACGACACGCTGCTGATCGTGTTCGTGTTCGTGCAGACGCTGGAGCTGGGGTTGGCTGGCCGGAGGCCGGGGGCGACCGCGTCCGCCGCGGCGCCGGCGTCGATGACGGTGATCGTCGCCGCGCATGACGAGCGGGCGGCGCTGCCGGCCACGCTGGCGGCGCTGCTGGCGCAGACGCAGCCGGCCGACACCATCCTGATCGCCGATGACGGCTCCACCGACGGCAGCGATGCGATGCTGCAGCGCGAGTATGGCCTGATGCCGGCGCCGGCCGGGGTCATCGGGCCGGCCGGCGGACGCCACCCGTCGCTGCGCTGGCTGCGGCTGCCGCAGGGCGGCAAGGCGCGCGCGCTGAACGTGGCGGTGACGCTGGCCGAGACCGATCTGGTGCTGACCGTCGATGCCGACACGCTGCTGCTGCCGTCGGCGCTGGCGGCGATGCGGCAGGCATTCGCGGGCGACCCGGCACTGGTGGCCGCCACCGGGGTGCTGGACCCGGTCTGCGGGCCGACCGCGTCCGGGCAGGTGCTGCAGTGGTTCCAGACCTACGAGTACGTCCGCAACTTCCTGTCGCGCTATGCCTGGATGCGGATGGGCGGGCTGCTGCTGATCTCGGGCGCCTTCGCCTGCTACCGCCGCGGGCCGCTGCTGGCGGTGGGCGGGTTCGACCCCGATTGCCTGGTCGAGGATTACGAACTCACGCACCGGCTGCGCGACCATGCGGTGAGGGCGGGGCTGGTCTGGCATACCGGGGTGATCGGCGGCGCGCAGGGTCGCACGGAGGCTCCGGCGACGGTGCCGGCATTCCTACGGCAGCGCCGGCGCTGGTTCGGCGGCTTCCTGCAGACCCAGTACTGGTACCGGCACATGGTCGGCAATCGCGCGTATGGCCGGCTCGGCACCATGATGCTGCCGGTGAAGGCGTTCGACACGCTGCAGCCGCTGTACGGGCTGACCGGCGTGGCGCTGCTGGTGGGGTTCCTGCTCAGCGGCCGCTATGCCGTGCTGGGGGCGGCCTTTCTCGCCATCCTCGCCAAGATCGTGCTGGACCTGGCGTTCCACCTCTGGTCGCTGCGGCTGTATCGGCGCTGGCTTGGCCAGGCGCATGCGTTGTCGCCAGGGTGGGCGATCCTGGCCTCGGTGATCGAGCCGTTCAGCTTCCAGCTGCTGCGCCATCTGGGGGCGGCACTCGGCTGGACGTCGCTGCTGCGCCGGACCCGCAGCTGGTGATGCTGCAGACCCGGCGGCTCGTGCTGCGGCCGCCGCTGGCCGGCGACCTGGACGGGTGGGCGGCCGTCATGGGCGACGCGGCGGCGATGCGATACCTGGGCGGGGTGCAGCCGCGCCCTGTGGCCTGGCGCAGCCTGGCGGCCACCGCCGGCAGCTGGTCGCTGCAGGGGTTCGGCATGTTCTCGGTGCTGCTGCAGGACGGCGGCGCCTGGATCGGCCGCGTCGGCCCGCTCCATCCCGAGGGGTGGCCGGTGACGGAGATCGGCTGGGGGCTGCTACCGGCGTTCCAGCGCCGGGGCTACGCGATCGAGGCGGCCGAGGCGGCGGCGGGATTCGCGTTCGAGACGCTGGGCTGGACCGAGATCGGGCACGTGATCGATCCGGACAACGCGGCCTCGATCGCGGTGGCCCGGGCGCTCGGATCGCGGCGGCGCGGGCCGACGCGGCTGCCGGAGCCGTATGCGGACGAGCGGGTGGATCTCTGGGGACAGGACCGCGCCGAATGGCTGGCGCGTCAGGCGACGCCTGCGGCAGGGGCGGAGGACGATATCGCGGTGACGGTGTCGGCCGAGCTGGACGAGGCGGACCGGGCGAGCATCGAGCGCGGGGTGGCCAGCCATAACGCGTCCCGGGTCGGACCGGACTCGAGCCGACCACTCTGGGTCGCCTGCCGCGACGCGCGCGGCCGGCTCGTGGCCGGCGCCCGCTGCATGGTGATGTGGCGCTGGCTGTTGCTGGACTGGCTCTGGGTGGAGGAGGGACGGCGCCGGCAGGGTCTGGGCTCGCTCATGCTGGGTCGGGCCGAGCAGGCGGCGGTCGCCGCAGGCTGCACCGGCGTCTTTCTCAACACGTCCAGCGTCCAGTCGCCGGACTTCTACCGGCGGCGCGGCTACGTCGCGTTCGGCGAGCTCGCCGACCTGCCGCCCGGCGAGACCCGATACTGGATGTCGAAGCGGATCGCTACCTGATGCCGGCTCAGAACATCGGTACGCCGCCGGTCACCGGGATCAGCGCGCCGCTCATGTAGCTGCCGGCGTCGGAGGCGAGCAGCACGTAGGCGGGGGCGAGCTCGGCCGGCTGGCCGGCGCGGCCGAGCGGGACGGTCTTGCCCAGCTGCTCGATCTGCTCCGGGTTCTTGGCGATCGGCTGGATCGGGGTCCAGATCGGCCCCGGCGCCACGCAGTTCACCCGGATGCCCTTCTCCACCAGCAGGTTCGACAGCCCGATCGTGAGCGAGGCGATGGCGCCCTTGGTGGCGGCATAGACCAGCATCGACTTCGTCGCCGTCTTCGCCTGCACGCTGGTGCTGTTCACGATCGCCGAGCCCGGGCGCATGTGCGGGACCGCCGCCTGGGTCAGGGTGATCATCGCGAACACGTTGGTGCGGAAGGCGGTCTCGACCTGGGCTGCGGTCACGTCGGCGAGATCCTCGTTGGTGGTCTGGTGGGCTGCGTTGTTGACCAGGATGTCGAGCCGGCCGAACTCGGCGACGGTGCGCTCGACCATGGCGTGGCAGTGCGCCTCGTCCTGGATGTCGCCGGGCAGCAGCAACGCGCGGCGTCCCGCGCGCTGGATCCAGCGCGCGGTGTCCTCGGCGTCGGACTGCTCCACCGGCAGGTAGGACAGCGCGACGTCGGCGCCCTCGCGGGCATAGGCGATGGCCACCGCGCGGCCAATGCCGGAATCGCCGCCGGTGATCAGCGCCACCCGGTCGGTCAGCAGGCCCTTGCCGACGTAGCTGTCCTCGCCGTGGTCCGGAGCGGGCGTCATCTTCGAGGTGAGGCCGGGGGCCGGCTGCTGCTGGTCGCCGGGGAACGGCTGCTCGTTGGCACGCGGGTCGGTGGCCATCTGTGCGAAATCCTTAAACGAGAAGGCCAGGGCGCTGCCCTGGACCCGCTCAGGGCGGAGCTCTGAGAACCCGTTTGTCAGGAGCTGGTTCGTCAGGCGGCGCGGGCCAGGCTGAACTCGGACCAGGCGTCCGACAGCGCCCGCACCAGGTGCTCGATGTCGGCGTCGTCGTGCAGCGGGGTCGGCGTGATGCGCAGGCGCTCGCCGCCGCGCGGCACGGTCGGGTAGTTGATCGGCTGCACGTAGACGCCGGAGCCCGTCAGCAGGCGCTCGGAGATGGCGCGGCAGCGCGCCGGATCGCCGATCGGCACCGGCACGATGTGGCTGGGGTTGCGCAGGTGCGGCACGCCCGCCTCGTCCAGGCGGCGGCGCACGGTGGCGACGCGCTCGGCGTGCCGGGTGCGCTCCACCGTGCTGCCGCGCAGGTGCCGGACGCTGGCCAGGGCGGCGGCGGCGACGGCGGGCGGCAGTGCGGAGGAGAAGATGAAGCCGGACGCGAAGCTGCGCACGAAGTCGCACAGGGCGGCCGAACCCGCGATGTAGCCGCCGACGACGCCGTAGCCCTTGGCCAGCGTGCCCTCGATCACGGTCAGCCGATCCGCTACGCCGTCGCGGTCGGAGATGCCGCCGCCCTGGGGCCCGTACAGCCCGACGCCGTGCACCTCGTCCAGGTAGGTCATGGCACCGTGGCGGTCGGCGACGTCGCAGAGGGCGGCGATCGGGGCGATGTCGCCGTCCATCGAGTAGACGCTCTCGAAGGCGACGATCTTGGGCGTGCCGGCGGGGAGTGTCGACAGCACGCGGTCCAGGTCGGCCGGATCGTTGTGGCGGAACACGTGCTTGGGTGCGCGGCTGTGGCGCATGCCCTCGATCATCGAGGCGTGGTTGGCGGCATCCGACAGCACCACGCAGCCCGGCATGCGGGCGGCGAGCGTGCCGATGGTGGCCCAGTTCGACATGTAGCCGGACGTGAACAGCAACGCCGCCTGCTTGCCGTGCAGGCTGGCGAGCTCGCGCTCCAGCGCCACGTGCAGCGGGCTGGTGCCGGAGATGTTGCGGGTGCCCCCGGCGCCGGCGCCATACCGGGTGGTGGCGTCCCGCATGGCGTCCAGCACCGCCGGGTGCTGGCCCATGCCGAGATAGTCGTTCGAGCACCAGACCGTCACCTCGCGGCCGAGGCCGTGATGGTAGGCGCGCGGAAACTGGCCGGCATGGCGCTCGAGCTCGGCGAACACACGGTAGTTGCCCTCGCGCCGCAACCCGTCGAGCTGCTGGCGGAAGAAGGTCTCGTACCACATGGAAGGCCCCCGGCAGGTCGCGCCCCACCGATATGGCGCGGGTCCCGCCGCAATGCACGTCCGGTCGGCGGGAGGATCAGTAGATCGGCATGCCGCCGTGCACGGGATACAGGCCGCCCGTGGTGTAGCTGGCCTCGTCGGAGGCGAGGTGCACGTAGATCGGCGCGAGCTCAGCCGGCTGCCCGGGACGGGCCATCGGCGCCTGGCTGCCGAAGCTCTTCTGGCTGTCCTCCCCCATGCCGGTGACGATGAAGGGGGTCCAGATCGGGCCCGGCAGCACCGCGTTCACCCGGATGCCTTGCTCCACCAGCATCTGCGCCAGGCCGAGCGTGAAGTTGGCGATGGCGCCCTTGGTGGCCGAGTAGGCCAGCAGCGAAGGCATCGGGTGCTTGGCGTTCACCGACGAGGTGTTGACGATGGCGCTGCCGGGCTTCATGTGCGGGACCGCCGCCTTGGTGATGTAGAACATCGCGTTGATGTTGACCGCGAAGTGCTGGTCCCACTCCGCCTCGGTGATCTCGTCGATCGACGAGCGGGTCTTCTGGAACGCGGCGTTGTTCACCAGCAGGTCGAGCCGGCCGAAGCGCTCGACCGTGTCCCGCACCAGCGAGCGGCTGTGCTCGACCGAGGAGATGTCGCCCGGCAGCAGCAGCGCCTCCTGGCCAGCGTCGCGCACCCAGCGCGCGGTCTCGTCGGCGTCGTCGCTCTCGGCCTCGAGGTAGGAGATCGCCACCTGCGCGCCCTCGCGGGCATAGGCGATGGCGACGGCGCGGCCGATGCCGGAATCGCCGCCGGTGATCAGCGCCACCTTGCCGGCGAGCTTGCCGGAGCCGCGATAGCTCCGCTCGCCGTAATCGGGCTGCGGATGCATGCGCGCGGACAGGCCGGGGAAGGCCTGGCTCTGCGCCTCGAACGGCGGCTTCGGGTAGCGGTCGCGCGGGTCGGTGGTCATGGCGTGCTCCTGTCGAGGTGCAGGCCGAACGGGCATGGGGCGACTGGGTTCGGGCGCCGCGCGGGAGAAGGCCAGGGGCCCTGCCCCTGGACCCCGCCAGAGGCGGAGCCTCTGGACACCGTTCCTCAAGGAGCGGGAGGCGGAGGTCCCTGCAGCGGCACCGTCGAGATGGCGTTGTAGGGGCTGCCACCGGTCGAGAGCGCCTTGGTGGACCAGGCCAGGTAGACCAGCACCCGCTTGGTCCGGTCGTAGAGCCGCGACACCCGCAGCTCCTTGAACAGGAACGAGGTGCGGGTGTCGAACACGGTCTCGCTGTCCGGCAGTACGTCCGGCACCGTCACCGGGCCGGTCGCGCGGCAGGCCAGCGAGAAGCGGGACGGATCGGTGGCGAGCCCGAGCGAGCCCTTCACCCCGCCGGTCTGCGCGTGAGACAGGTAACAGGACACGCCGGCCACCCTCGGGTCGTCATAGCGATCGACCACGATCTGGTCGTTGCGGCCGAGCAGCCGGAAGGTGGTGCTGACCGCGCCGATCCGGGTGCCGTCCGCCAGGGCCGCGGCCGGGACCGCCAGCGCGGCCCAGGCCGCCACCATCCCCGCCATCGATCGTGCCGACATGCTCGAACTCCCGTTGTTCAGTCGCGGAGGGGTGCCTCGCGTCGGCCGCGCTGCCCGCGCAGCACCGCCTCGATCCAGCCATCCAGCCGGGCGGTGGCGGCCACCGCCTGCTCCAGCTCGGGATAGGCGTCGGGGAACCGCAGCGCCAGCCAGCGCCAGGCGACCAGCCGCTTGTGCCGGCGTTCGGCCTGCTCCAGCTCCTCGCGCGACGCGCGGTCCGGCGGCGGCAGGCGGGCGCCGGTGGGCGGCGGCACGATACGGCCGGCGCCATGCTCGCCGGCCCAGCTCGCCAGGCGCGGGATGCCGTTGTCGCGCTCGTCCACCGGGCAGAGCGCGTAGGCCCAGCGGGTGGACAGGTCGAGCCCGGCGATGCCCTCCAGCGCGGTCGCCATCGCGAAGGCCTGGCTCATGTCGGCCAGGCGGTAGTTCGGGTCGTCGCGGCGCAGCACGGCGCGGCGGATGCGGGCCAGCACGCCGAACAGGCTGTCGGAGCCGATCTCCTCGGCCACCGCGCGCACGATGTCGGCGTCGGGCTGCACCAGCGGGCGCAGCTCGTCCGGCACGGTCGCGGGGGCGGCCAGGGCCTGCCGGACGAAGGACGGGCTGCCGGCACCGGCCAGCACCGCGACGATGCCGGCCTCGTGGCGGCCGTGCCGCCCGGCGCGGCCGCCGATCTGCTTCACCTCCTGCGGCAGCAGGTCTCGGCTCTGGGTGCCGTCGAACTTGCGCAACGCCGTGAACACCACGCGGCGGATGTCGAGGTTGAGGCCCATGCCGATGGCGTCGGTGGCGATCAGGATCTCGGCGTCGCCCTCGTTGAAGCGCCTCGCCTCAGCGCGGCGCACCTCAGGGCTCAGCGCGCCATACACCACGGCGACGCGGCGGCCCCTCGCCTGCAGCGTCGCGCGCAGGTCCAGCACGTCGCGGCGCGAGAAGGCGATCAGCGCGTCGTGGCGCTCCAGGTCGGACAGGCGGACCGCCTCCGAGGCGGCCGTGAGCGGGCCCTTGCGGACCAGCGTGACCTCCTCGATCGGGTCGGCGCACAGGGTCGCGATGCGGCGCACCATCGGCGCGCACTCGGGCGAGCCCAGCACGAACACCTCGCGGGCCGGCGCTCCCATGATCGCGGCGGTCCAGGCGGCGCCGCGGTCGGCATCGTGCAGCATCTGCGCCTCGTCGACGATCGCGACGTCGACCGGGTTATGCAGGGGGCACATCTCGACGGTGGCGGCCAGGTGCCGGCTGCCGGGCTCGACGATGCGCTCCTCGCCGGTGGCGAGCGAGGCCGGCACGCCGCGGGCCCCCAGCGCCTCGCGGAACTCGTGCGCCAGCAGCCGCAGCGGTGCCAGCGCCAGCCCGCTTTCCGCCCCGGACAGCCGGTCCAGCGCGGTGTGCGACTTGCCGCTGTTGGTGGGGCCGGTGATCAGCGTGATGCGGCGCTGAAGCGCCCGGGCGGTGGCGAAGTGGGCGGCGTAGCGATCCAGCGCCGCGACCCGGGCGATGGCGGCATTGGCGGCACGGCCGCCGGACGAGACGATGATCCGGGGCGCGTCGCCGCCGCCTTCCGCCTCGCGCCAGCCGGTGACCTGCGGGCGCAGGCGGGCGAGCTCGGCCGGATCGAACTCCCAGCGCTCGCCGCCCTGGTCGCCACGCCCGCGGTCACGACCTGCGAGTGGGATGCGGCGCGCAACCGGCAGCCGGTTGGCGGCGACCCAGCGCAGCGCCTCCTTCGGGCTGCAGCCGAGCAGGGCCGGCACGGCGCGGAATTCGACCAGGCTGCGCTCCCAGTCGCGCAGCCGCTGCACCTCGACGCGACGGCCGCTGCGGGCGGCGGCCTCGGCGGCCCGGCGCTCGCCGCCGCGGCCATCCACCGCCGCGGCGGCCGCGACGACGAACCGCGCGTCCGCCGGCGCCCCGCACGCGACGGCCGCTGCGGGCGGCGGCCTCGGCGGCCCGGCGCTCGCCGCGGCGGACATCCTCCGCGGCGACGGCGGCGACGACGAACGGCGCGTCCGCCGGCGCCCCGAACGCGTCGGCGACCGACCGGGCCAGGGTGGCGTGCTGCGCCTGCGACAGCACGCGGCCGCCGGCGTCGAACAGCTCCGCCAGCGCGAGCTCGAGCGCCCGGGCGGGATCGGCCGCCAGCCCGCGCAGGCGCGCGCCCATGACGGCGCCGAGCGCCTGGCGCAGCGCCGGCTCGTCCACGTCCGGATCGGCGATCGCCGCCGCGGCGGCGGCGGCATCCTCGCGACGGACCCAGATCGCGCCGTCCCGCTGCGACAGGTCGACCAGCCGGCCGGTCCACGACTTGCGCCGGACCTCGCAGAGTGCCGCTGCGACGGCCTCGCGATCGGCCGGCAGACGACGCGCGACCAGGCGCAGCAGCCGCGGCAGCTCGGCGCTCCCTACCGCGAGCTCGGACGCGGCAACCGCGGCCTCCGCCGGCGATGGGATCGCGCGGCCGGGATCATCGAGGGCGTTCATCCGGGACTGCATACGACATAAATTGGGTGCCGGGTGGCGGCATCGCCGGTATCGTGTCTAGAACATAATGTGAACGGGTGGCGGGGGCGGCGCGATGCATCGGCGCATCATCCATGTCGACATGGACGCGTTCTACGCCTCGGTCGAGCAGCGCGACGATCCTGCCCTGCGCGGCCGGCCGGTGGCGGTCGGCGGGTCGCGCGAGCGCGGCGTGGTGGCGGCGGCGAGCTACGAAGCCAGGCGGTTCGGCGTGCGCTCGGCGATGCCGTCGGTGACGGCGCGGCGGCAGTGCCCGGAGCTGGTGTTCGTGCGGCCGCGCTTCGAAATCTACAAGCAGGTGTCGCGACAGATCCGGACGATCTTCGCCGATTACACCCCGATGATCCAGCCGCTGTCGCTGGATGAGGCCTATCTCGACGTGACGGCACCGCTGCTGGACCGAGGCTCGGCGACGGCGATCGCGCGCGAGATCCGCGCCCGCATCCGCGCCGAGACCGGCCTCACCGCGTCGGCCGGGGTGTCCTACAACAAGTTCCTGGCCAAGCTGGCGTCGGACCACCGCAAGCCGGACGGGCTGTTCGTGATCACGCCGGCGATGGGGCCGGGCTTCGTCGAGGGGCTGGAGGTGAGCCGGTTCCACGGCGTGGGGCCGGTGACGGCGGCGAAGATGGAGCGGCTCGGCATCCGCCTCGGCCGCGACCTGCTGGCCTGCACGCCGGAGTTCCTGACCCGGCATTTCGGCCGGGCCGGCGCGCACTACCACTCGATCGGCCGCGGGCTCGACGAGCGCCCGGTGGTGACCGACCGGCCGCGCAAATCGATTGGCGCCGAGCAGACCTTCGAGCGCGACCTGTCCGGGCTCGACGACGCGCTGGCGGCGCTGCAGCCCTTGATCGACAAGGTCTGGGGCGTCTATGGCCGCGACGGCCGCTGCGCGCGCACCATCACGCTGAAGCTGAAATACGCCGACTTCCGCATCGCCACCCGGGCGCGATCGCTGCCGCGGGCGATCACGGCGCGGGACGACATCGCCGACGCCGCGGCTTCGTTGCTGCGAGCGGAGTATCCGTTCGCGCTCGGCGTCCGTCTGCTCGGCGTCAGCGTATCGCGGTTCGAGAGCGCGGCGGCGCCGGACGCGGACCTGTTCACCGCCGCCGGCTGTCCGTGCTGAGGGTTCCGTATCGGCGGCTTTTGTGATACGTGAGGGACTTATTCCAAAGCTGCATCGAGGCCAGCGAGCGATCGCCGGCGCCATCCATCACGGTCGCCCCCGCGTGACCGGACGGCTCGATCGCCGCTTCGCGCGCGACGCGCCCTATACGCGACGCGCCCTGTACAGGAGACGGTAACCACGTGCTGACCAAGACGGAGACCACGACGCCCGAACCCGACGAGCAGGCGACCGATGCCGCCCCGGATGAGGAGACCGCGGAGACCAGATCGCGTTCCGTCGCCGCTCGCAAGCCTCGGGATGACGAGCCGTTCGCGGAGGGCGATCATGTGGTGTATCCGACACACGGCGTCGGCAAGGTCGAGCGGATCGCCACCGAGGAGATCGCCGGCCACCGGCTCGAGCTGATCCACATCACCTTCGAGGAAAACCGGATGACGCTGCGCGTCCCGGTGGCGAAGGCCAAGAGCGCGGGCCTGCGCAAGCTGGCCACCCGCAAGCTGTTCGACGAGGCGCTGTCGATCCTGAAGGGCCGCGCGCGGATCAAGCGCACCATGTGGTCGCGGCGGGCACAGGAATACGAGGCGAAGATCAACTCCGGTGACCCGCTGGCGATCGCCGAGGTGGTGCGCGACCTGCACCGCAACTCCGGCCAGCCGGACCAGAGCTTCTCCGAGCGGCAGATCTACGAGGCTGCCATGGATCGGCTTGCCGCCGAGCTCGGCGCGCTGGAGCAGATCGACAAGGCGGCGGCCGCGACCAAGCTTACGGATTATCTCAAGACCATTACCTAAGTAGGGCTAGGGCTCTGCCCTGGACCCGCCAAGGGCCGCGGCCCTTGGAACCCGTTCTATAAGCGGTTTCCAACGGCGAGCCCTCTGCGGGATTGGGCCGCGAAGCGGATCGATAGGACGGAGCCCCTGGCCTGTCTCACGGCAGCAGCGCCTGCAGGTCGCACTGCGTCCCGTCCGACTGCGCGGTCAGCACGCTGTTCGTCGAGGTGGCTGTGCGGGTGATGCAGCCGGTCAGCGAGTTGGCCGAAGCGTAGAGCGCGGTGCCGCTACCGCTATGCGCTGTGACGGCGCCGGCCGCTGACAGGTCGAGCGTGTCGGTCGGGATGATCCGCTCGACCAGGCGGCTGGCGGCGACCGGCTGGAGATTGTGGGTGTCCAGCGTGTCGCGGATGAACGCCTGATTCACGGCGGTATCCTGCACGGCGCTGCCGTCGGCGTTGGCGGTGTAGTCGTAGCGGACCACCAGCGGGTAGGACAGCACGCGCGTGGCCGTGTCCACGCCGGCGGCGCTGCGCGTGGTGACCGTGGTGGCGGTGTCGGTGCGCTGGGTGATGGTCTGGTCGTCGAGCAGGTCGGTGACGTCGAAGACCTGCGCGTTCGAGAACCGCCCGACCTGGTCCACGCTGGTCTGCACCACGCCGTGGGAGGTCACCGCGTAGCCGCTGATGCCGTAGTCGTGCGTCGAGGTGGTGAGTACGGTGCCGGTGCTGTCGCCGGCGGCGTCGGTGACGATCGTGTTGGTCACGACCGGCGACGGGGCGGCCAGGGTGTTGCGGGTGACGGCGCCGTGCACCGTGGCGCTGCCGTGGTCGAGCGTCAGATAGAGCGTGCCGGTGACCGAGAAGTAGTCGTTGGCGCCGGCGACCGACAGCGAGACGGTATGGGGCTTGCCGTCGTCGATGGCGCCCACGAAGGGGGTCAGCTCGACGGAGTATGGCTTGAACGCCAGCGTCTGCACGCCGGGGATCGGCTCCCACAGATAGGGATCGATGCCGCCGGTATAGATCCAGGGATAGACCGGGGCGACGCCGGCGCGGACGCCGTCGATGCTGACCTGGCCCTCGCGGAAGGCGCCGCCGCCGCAGCTCTCGAGCGCCGTGGCGAGCGCGTCGGGGACGCAGGTGTACCAGAACTCGTCGTTGCCCTGGCTCTGCAGCAGCACGTCGAGGCGGGCGCGCTCGACGTTGGTGGGCAGGATGCCGGTGCGGCTCAGCGTCTGGGTGCCGTCGTTCAGGGCGACGGTATCGGCCGCCGGATCGGCGTTCAGCGGGATCACCAGGTCGGGCGTACGCGGCGCCGGGTACTGTGCCGTGGCCGGGTAGAACAGCAGCGTGGAGCTGGCGGTGATGGTGCTGGTGTAGACGCTGCTCTGGTAGTTGGCGATCAGCACGTGGCCGGCCTGCGACGCCTCCAGCAGCGCGGTGTCGTCGGTGACGTCGCGCTCGACGTGCCAGGAGGGGGCCAACGCCGCGCGGGGCTCGGCGGTGGTGCCGAACAGCACGTTGACGCCGCCGATGAAGATGGAGGCGGTGCGGTCGAACTGCCGCCCGGCGGTCACCGACACGTCGGTGGCCAGCACCACCTTCGCCCACGGCCCGGAACAGCCAGCGGGCGGCGCATAGGTGAAGGGCACCGTCGCGGCGCCGAAGCTGGCGCCGGAGAACAGGGTGACCACGCACGGGGTCTCGTCCGGATGCGGCACCGGCGGCTCGATGTCGGCGACGTTGCTGCTGCCGACGGTGCCGACCGTATCGGCCCTGGCCAGAATGGGACTGCCAAGCGGGATCGCGAGGCTGGTGAGCAGCAGGGCGGCGCGTCGGGTCATCGCTTTGAGTGTCTCTCCGGGGAGCACCACCACAGCACGGAACCGGCACGACGAAAAACCCCCCGGACTTGCGGCCGGGGGGCTTGCGATTCAGTCAGGGGCCGGAGGTCAGCTGTTGCTGTTGCGCGTGCCGGTCAGCTGCAGCAGGAAGGTGAACAGGTTGATGAAGGTCAGGTAGAGCGTGAGCGCATCGTAGACACTGCGCTTGGCGGCCCCGTCGGCGCCCTCATAGTGGGCGAACTGGCTGTAGGTCCACTTGATGCGCTGGGTGTCGAAGGCGGTGAGGCCCAGGAACACGATCACGCCGATGATGCTGGTGACGAAGTAGAGCCCGGCGCTCTGCAGGAACATGTTCACGACACTGGCGATGATGATGCCGAACAGGCCCATCATCATGAAGGAGCCGAGGCTGGTCAGGTCCTTCTTGGTCACGTAGCCGTAGATGCTGGTGGCGGCGAACATGCTGGCGGTGATGAAGAACACGCGTACTATCGACAGGTCGGTGTAGACGAAGAACAGGTTGGTCAGGCTGACGCCCATCGCCGCGCAGAACACCCAGAACAGGGTCTGCGCCGCGGTCTTGGAGAGCTTGTTCACGCCGAAGCTCAACACCAGCACGAAGGCGAGCGGCGCGAACATCGAGGCGATGCCGAGCAGCGTCGGCCGGATCGCCACGTTGCCGGACGGCAGCATGACCGTCTGGTGGAACAGGTTGGCGAGCTGGCTGTGCGCGATGGCGTAGGCCACCAGGCCGGTCAACGCGAGGCCGGACGCCATCCAGTTGTAGACGCGCAGCATGTAGGCCCGCAGCCCGGAATCCACGATCCCGGCCTGGGCGCCCGCACCCGATGCGCGGGAGGTGGTGCGGTAGTCGGGGACGAACGCCATGATGTGTCGATTCCTGTGCGACCGGCGAAGTCCGGCGCCACCGCCTACATTGGAGGTTCCGCGAAACAGGTCAAGGAGAACCGGCGGTCCTGGACGATCCGTAGGGTAGCGGGCTGTAGGGATGGCGTTGACCCGCCCCATGCGGCCGGGCACCGTTGCCGGCATCGTCCGAAGGCGTCGTCGCAGGCATGACCCGGTCTCCCACCGTCTCCACCCGCATCACCGCCCTGCTGGCGGTGCTGGCCGCGGTGGTGATGCTGTTCTCGCGGCCGCGCCGCCCCCGGTGATGCGCCCCCGGTGATGCGCCCCTGCTGATGCCTCCCCGCTGATGCGACTGTTCGTCGCCCTCGACCTGCCCTGGACCCTGCGCGAGACCCTGGCCGGGCTGTGCGGCGGCCTTCCCGGCGCCGACTGGAGGGCGCCGGACACCCTGCACCTGACGTTGCGCTTCATCGGCGAGACCAGGCCTGACCGCGCCGACGAGATCGACCTCGCCCTGCAGACGCTGCGCGGGCGGCGCCTCAGTCTGGCGCTGAGCGGGGTCGGGCTGTTCGACGAGCGCAGCCGGCCGAGCGCGCTGTGGGCCGGCATCGTGCGCAACGAGCGGCTCGACCACCTGCAGGCCAAGATCGAGACCGTGCTGCAGCGCGCGGGGGTGCCGGCGGCGCGGCGGCGGTTCCAGCCGCACGTCACGCTGGCGCGGGTGGACGGCGTGGCGGAGCCGGCGCTGGCGGCCTGGGTGCAGGCGCACAACCTCTTGCGCACGGAACCGGTCCCGGTCGACAGCTTCACCCTGTTCAGCTCGCAGCCTGGTCCGGATCAGCCGGTCCACATCGCGGAGGTCGATTATGCACTCGCCTAGCTCGTGCGCCGCCATCCTCTGCGGCGGGCTGCTCGCGGCCACGTTCGGCGGTCCGGCCGCCGCCACCGGGTTGGTGTCGGGACCGATCGAGATCGGGCCCTCCTGGGGCCAGGGCGATCCGCAGCGCTCGACCGCGGTGCTCGACGCGAGGCTGATCAACTACGGCGACACGCCCGATCGGCTGATCCGCATCGACTGCCCGGCGAGCGGGCACGTGACGCTGCGCAACGGCACCCTGCACCGGGACGTGCAGGCGCCGACCCTGTCGCAGCAGCAGCAGGGGCAGGCACAGGGACCGCAGAACGGCCTGGACCTGCCGCCCGGTCTGCACGGCGCCGATCATCCGGTCACCGCGGTGTTCGACCTCACGCAGGCGATCCAGCCGCTGACGGACGGGGCCGAGGTGCCCTGTACGATCGGCTTCGCGCATGGCGGCGAGCGGGTCGTCATCTTCACCATCGGCGAGACGCCGCAGCCGACCAAGGAGCCGTGAAGGCCAAAGGCTTCGCAATCCTTCCCCTACGTCCTGCGGGTCTGGGGCGGCTCGCCCCAGCGGAGTCCAGGGGCAGGGCCCCCGGCCTTGCCGGATGACCGACCTCGACCAACTCGTCGCGGATGTCCGGGCCTGCCGCGTCTGCGCGCCGGTGCTGCCGCTGGGGCCGCGGCCGATCGTGCAGGTGTCCAGCCAGGCGCGGCTGCTGATCGCCAGCCAGGCCCCGGGAGCCAAGGTCCACGAGAAGGGCCTGGCGTTCTGGGACGATTCCGGCAACCGGCTGCGCGACTGGCTCGGGCTTGGCCGCGATGTGTTCTATGATCCCGAGCGGGTGGCGATCCTGCCGATGGGGTTCTGCTACCCCGGCCGGCTGTCCGCGGGCGGTGACCGGCCGCCGCGCCCGGAATGCGCGCCGCTCTGGCGCGACCGCGTGCTGGCGCTGATGCCGGCGGTGCGGCTGACGCTGCTGGTCGGTACCTACGCGCAGGCGCACGTGCTGGGGCCGGCGCCGATGACCGGGCGGGTGCGCGACTATCGGGCATACCTCCCCCGCTACTTCCCGCTGCCGCACCCGTCCTGGCGCACCAATGTCTGGGCGGCGCGCAACCCCTGGTTCGTGGAGTCCGTCCTGCCTGCCCTGCGTGCAGAGGTTGCGTGCGCGCTGGACAGGTGATCGCGGCTCTGGCACTGCGGCGCCGTGCCGCATCGTCGCCCGTTCTGGACGCGCCTCATCCCCGTCCTCGCGATGGCGGTGGCGATGCCGGGTCACGCTCGGGCCGCAGACGGGGACGGGTGCGGCACCGTCATCGTGCCAACGGCGGTGGGCTCGGGCGGCGCGTCGCCGGTCACCTCGTTCAACCCGCTGCTGAACACCGCACTCGGCGCGCACCAGGTGATCGAGCAGTTCTACCGACCGCTGGTCTGGATCGACGACCAGGGCAAGCCGGACCCGTTGCGCGGGCTGGCGCAGTCGGTCGAGACCCCGGACGGCGGGCTCACCTTCGTCATCACGCTGCATGACTGGCTGTGGTCGGACGGCGTGCCGATCACCTCGGACGACCTGCTGTTCACCCTCGACCTGATCAGGCGGCTGGGCGTGAGCTACGCCTATTACGGCCGTGGCGGCGTGCCGATGCTGATCGCCAGCGCCGAGGCGCTGTCGCCGCACCAGGTGGTGCTGCACATGACGCGCAAGGTGAACCCGAGCTGGTTCATCTCGCTCGGGCTCGGCAACATCCTGTTCCCGCTGCCAAAGCATGTGTTCCAGGGCATGAGCCTGCTCGATCTGCGGCGTCGGCAGACCGACCCGACCCTGTTCCGGGTATCGGACAGCGCCTTCGTGCTGAAGGAGTATGCGGTCGGCCATTATATCGTAATGGAGCCGAACCCGCTGTATGGCGGCACACGCCCGCAGATCCGACGGCTGGTGCTGGCATTCCCGAACGGCACCACGGCGCTGGAGCAGATGCGCGCCGGCCAGCTCGACATCGCCAACATCCCGTTCCTGCTGACCTCGAAGATCGAGCGGCTGCCCGGCTTCGACGTGGTGCATCGGCCGCCCAACTTCGGCTACGGCGACGGCTACTTCAACTACCGCTCGCGCCATGCGCCGTTCCTGCGCGACGAGGCGGTGAGGCGCGCGATCATCCGCGGCGTCAACCAGCGCGAGATCATCGATCTGGTCTATCAGGGTCACGCGGAAATCGATCATGGGCCGGTGCCGCCGGCGATGGCCTCGATGCTGTCGCCGCTGGCGCGCGCCGGCTATCCGGACCTGTCGTACGATCCCGAGGCCGCGCGGGCACTGCTGCTGGCCGATGGCTGGCGGCCGGGGCCGGACGGCATCATGGTCAAGCACGGCCAGCGGCTCGAGTTCACCGACACGACCTCGGCGGAGAGCACGACCGGCGTGATGCAGGCGCAGGTGATCCAACGCAACCTGCGCGCCATCGGCATCGAGAACGACATCCAGCTGGTCGGCTTCAACCAGCTGCTGGCGATGCTTGATGGCAACGGCCTCGACTGGGATATGGCGACGCTGCTGTGGTCGGTGGAGACCTATCCGGACGTGCACGATTTCTTCTCGTCCGAGGGGCAGCTCAACTTCGGCCACTACATCAACCCGAAGATGGACCGGCTGAACGACGACGTGATGTTCGGCGAGGGCGACGGGCCGCTGTTCGCGGTGCAGGACTACACGGCGGAGTCGGCGATCCACCTGTATCTGCCGGACGGCACGTACAGCGTGGTGGTGCGGCCGGGGCTGGACCACGTGAACGACTTCCTGAGCCAGAGCGGCATGTGGTCGCCGGAGCTGCTGACCCTGTCGGGGCCGCTGGCCTGCCCCGCCGACACCGCCTCGGC
>CALMVO010000136.1 GCA_937873205.1 uncultured Acetobacteraceae bacterium | reverse complement strand
GGAGGTGGGCGCCGCCGGGGCGGTCCAGGCCGGGCTGATCGCAACCGAGCTCGCGATCGTCGGGCCGGCGGCCGAGATCGGTCGCTTTCGGGAGCGGGCGTGCGGCCCGAAAGCGATTCCCTGGCACGTCGACCACGATCACGAGGAGGCCCGGCTGATGGCGCTGCTGGCAGGGGCCGGGCGCTCGGCACGCGGGCTGGTCGCGGCGATCCGCCAAGAGCAGGAGGCGCAACATGCGAGGGTGCTGGCTGCGGCGGCGCTGCCGGGCGGCGGCTGTCCGCTCGACCTGCACCGGCTGCTGCCGGTTCCGGCCCGCCTGTTGGCACTCGGGGCTGACGCGCCGGAAAGCCGGCACTGGCTGCGGACGCACTGGGGCCCAGACGAGCCGCTGCGCCAGGTGACGCTGCGCGAGCGGCGCGACCGCGACCGCCATCGCCTGCGCTGGCTGGTGTATGGCTTCTGGAGCGTGGATTGGCTGCCGGAGCCGGCAGTGGCGCGGCTGCGGGCGCAGTGGCCAACGCTGGAGTTCGAGCTCCGCCCGGCCACCACCGCTCATGATGGCTGAAGCCGCGCAGCCGCCCGCAACGGCTCCAAACCCGCCGCCGGCGGATCCGCTGTGGGACGATTGGGAAGCGCCGTCACGGCTGCCGGTAACGGCGCCCGAGCTGCACCTCGACGGCTTCGACGGGCCGCTCGACCTGCTGCTCGACCTCGCAGAGCGGCAGCGCATCGACCTCGGCCGGATCTCGGTGCTGCAGCTCGTCGAGCAGTTCGGCGCCGCCCTCGACCGGCTAGGCGACCGGGTGCCGCTGGAGCGCCGCGCCGACTGGCTGGTGCTGGCCACCCGGCTGGTGCTGCTGCGCTCCCGGCTGCTCCTCCCCGCCAGCCCCGAGGTCGCCGCCGCGGCGGAGGCTGCGGTCACGGGCGAGGCGGCGCGTCTCGAGGCGCTCCTGCAGGTGCGGGCGGCCGCGCGCTGGCTGGACGCGCGGCCGCAGCTCGGCCGGGACGTGTTCGAGCCGCCGCCAGCGTTCCCGCCGGTGGCGGCCTCCCGCCTGGAGCTGTTCGAGGCCTGCCTGCTGGTGCTGCGGGGGCCACGCCGGCCGCCCGAACTCGCGGCCGTCTACCGGCCGGCGCTGTTCAGGCCGTGGCCGGTGGACGCGGCGATGCGGCGCATGGTGGCGATCCTGGCGGAGGAGCCGGGGCCGTTGCCGCTGCGACGCTTCCTGCCGGAGGGGATCGATAAACCGGACGGGGCGGCACGGGAGGGGGAGCAGGGGCCGGCAGTCCTGCGCCGCCGGGCGGCGGTGGCCAGCGTCTTCCAGGCAGGGCTTGAGCTGGTTAGGCAGGGTTTGCTTGAGGCAGAGCAGGATGAGGCCATCGGGCTCAGCTTCAGGCGGACAGCCGCGGTCGAGGGACCATAGTCGCTGTGCTGGTGCCGATGACCGAGCCGGTATGATGTGATGCTGCCGGGGGCAGGCGGCAGTGGCGCTGAGGGTGCGGGCCGCGTACCCGTCACGGTCAAGCACTCACCAAGACAGAGTCCAAGACTACCCACGGTTGGGCTATCCTCGGAGAAGCCCGGATCGCCGGAAAAAAAGGGGATCCTGCGTTGGTCGATTCGTGGCGCCTTCCTGGTCGCCATCGTCCGTCCCCATTGGGTCCACGTTATATAGTTGCACGGTCGGGTGCTGACGTCGTTGGCGATAAGCTTCATAATGCCAAATCGACGAGCCAGACGATCTCTCCAAGATTGGGCAATTTACCTAATGCTTCCCACTCTGTCCTGATGCGGATCAGCGATGTCTCAAGATCCTCAACCCAAAAAATGAAATCTACGCCATCAAATTGGCCAAGCCTAATATTACTTCCTTCTACAATAGATCTTATCAACTTAATTGACCACTCAATTAGACAGTCGTCACTTACGCCCTTCATCTGCAATGCTCTAACAATAACCCAAAGTCCTACATAATCGTCCTCACACTCCGCAACGATTTTTCTCTTAATGAACTCCGATTCAACTACAGTCATGGATTTATCTTGATCTTTGTGATGTTAATCCCTGGGATATTAACATCAATTGTTGCAATGGTTCTTGGGCTTCTAGTCATGGTAGTCCGCAGACCGATTATCCCGCCGCCAGGAAGTTGGACCTGTGTTCCGGGATAATTAGAACCTACCACAGGTTGCCCACCAACAGAAAGGTTTGCAAAAAGCGAGTTTGCATCACTGATCCCTCCAGAAACCTCTCTAATACTTGGGTTGCTTCCTGCTTGTCCAACTGGAACGCCATTGGGTGCAATTATCGCTGACACACCTCCCTGTGCATCTGCGACTTCGCCCCCCCCTATACCGGCCGCACCCCCTTCTGCACCGGCGGTACCTGATGCCGGCGTGAAGGAGCTGGTCGGCACGCCTGTCAGCGAGTCTCCCACCTCCGTGACACTAGGCACGGCGTCCACCGTAATGGTGCCCAAATCCTGCGAGATGGCAGTGATGGATACAGTGCTTACGTAAGTGTTATTGACGTCTGTATTGGGGCTCGGGCCGGTCGGATCCTGACCCGGGGCGGTCATCGGGTTTGTTGCCGATGGACTTACATCTGTGGGGACACTTAAATCAGTCGTGACGCTGGTAAATTGCGACTCCACCTGGGTTTTAATGTTAAAATGTGGATTGGCGCCGCTGCCTGAAGCGTTTCCACCTCCGCCACCTCCGCCAGCTGAGCTCGCGTCCGCCGGGGGAGTGCCAGTCACGTCGACACATTCGGCACCGGCATCACAATTATTCTGGGCACCACCTTGGTCGCTTAGGGTGTCGAGGTCCGTCCCCTGTGGGTCCACATTATTCAGTGGATCCCCTCCCGTGTAGGCGTAGAGGTTCCTGCCTCCGGCGTATCCGATGGGATCTGTCTGGATGAAGCGTCCCATGGCCGGGTCGTACGAGCGGGTCTGGGTGTGGTAGAGGTTGGTCTCGCTGTCCCAGCGGTAGCCGGCGTAGCCGAACGCGGTGCCGGACAGGCCGCCGGTCGAGGCGCCGTAGGGCGTGTAGCCATACATGCCGCTGACCTGGTCCATGGCGCTGGTGCCGATCACCGAGCCGATGCGGTCCATGTGGTTGAAGGTCAGGTTGCCCGCGCCATCGACGATGGCCACGGGGGCGGTGTCGACGGCGCTGTGCAGGTAGAAGTGCTGGATCTGGCCGCCCGACAGCTCGAGCACCTCCTGGCCGGCGGCGTTCAGGATGTAGGTGGTCGTGGTGCCGTTCACGGTCTTGGAGATGCGGCGCCCGTCGGGGTCGTAGCCGTAGCTGGCGGTGGTCGAGCCATTGGTGGCGGTGACGATGCGGCCGTCGCCCTCGTTGTCGTAGGTGAAGGTCCGCACGCCGTCGGTGGTCAGGTTGCCGTTCTTGTCGAAGCAGCCCGACGACGCGGTCGGGCAGGGGGCCAGCAGCGGGCGGTTGGAGCTGTCGTAGCTGGTGGCGGTGGCGGACGCCGCGGTGGGGCGCAGCGTGTATTCGCCGCCGTCGAGCAGGGTGTCGAAGCTGGTCACGTGGTGGCTGGTGTCGTAGCCGTAGTTCAGCTGGGCGGTCGCGTTGCCCAGCATGTGGGTGATCTGGGCGGTGTCGTCGCCGAGCCCGTTGTTGTCGAAGCTCCAGGCGGACGAGAGGGCCGAGGTGTTGGGCGCCTCGTTGTAGGTGCGCGCCACCACGCGGCCGAGTGCGTCGTATTGCTCGTTCCAGAAGGTGGTGGCTTGGCTCTGCACGTTGGCCATGCCGGCGAAGGCGATCGGGCGATTCAGCGCGTCGTAGGTCACGAACTCGCTGCCGCCGCCCACCGCGCTGCCGGGGTCCACGTCGGCGGTGACCTGCATCGCGGTCATGTTGCCCGACGCGTCCCAGGTATAGCCGATGGAGCCGGCGTTCGGCTGGTTGGTGGTGAGCGGCCGGCCGGCGTTGTCGTAGCTGTAGGTCCAGGTGCCGGCATTGTTGGCGAGGGCCGCGCTCAGGCGCCGGCCCAGGCTGTCGTAGGTGTAGGAGACGGACGGGTCGCCGGTCCTCTGGGTCAGGCGGTGCAGCAGGTCGTAGCTGCCGGTGATGGTCTGGCCGGCGCGGTTCTTGAAGTAGTCCTGGTAGTTGTCGGCGGTGTAGGCCTTGGTCTCCACCGTGCCGTCCGGGTAGGTCGTCAGGGCCGCGCGGTTGAAGCCGTCCGGGGTGAAGGTGGTGTTGATGCAGCTGCCGTTGGCCTGGATGTAGCAGAACAGGCCCAGCGTGCCGTCCGGGTAGTAGGCCTGGTAGCTCTCGATCGCTACCAGGCTGCTGGGGCTGCTGCCCTTGAAGATCGTGACCGGGCGGCCGTCCACGTCGTAGCTGGTCGCGGTGACGTAGGCCCCCTGCGCGACCTGCGTCGTCCGCCCAGCGAGGTCGTAGGTGTAGCTGGTGGTGTCACCGGTCGGATCCAGGGTGGAGCTGAGCTCGCCCGCCAGGTCGTAGCTGTAGGTCGTGGTCCGCGTCGTCGGGGCCTGCGAGTTGTTGGTCCCGGCGCCGTACGAGACCGGCTGCACCATCGAGGCGACCTGGCCGTTGGGGTTGTAGGTCACGGTCGAGGTGTAGGCGTTGCCCTGCGCATCAGGCGGCAGCTTGCTGGTCAGCGGCCGGCGGAGCGCGTCGTAGGTGGTGATGGTGACGTTACCCCGCGGGTCGGTGACGCTGGTGACGTCGCCGATGCCGTCGTAGGTGAACTGCGTCTCGAGGTTCAGGTGCCCGGACCCCGTGCCGCTGTCGACGGTGGCGGAGGTTATGTCCTCGTCGGCATCGTAGGCCATCGACGTGACGGTGCCGTCGGGCATCGTCATGCTGATCGGCTTGCCGTAGCCGTCATAGCCCATCTGGTAGACCGGTGCGGCCGCCCCCGAGCTGGGCGCCGGCAGCCTCGCGGAGGCGACGGTGCCGTTGCTGTTCAGCGTGTAGGTCGTCGTGTTGCCGGCGTAGTCGGTGCTGCTCAGCAGCTCGTAGTAGGTCGGGTCGTAGGTGAAGAGCCGCGACCGGGCTGAAAGCTGCCCGCCGCTCGGATGGTAGTCGACGGCGCCTGGCTTGGGCGTGTCGGTGACCTCGGTGATGTCGGCGAAGCCGTCGTAGGCGTACTGGGTGCTGTCCTGCTCGGGCCGGATGACCGAGGCCAGCTCGTACTGGGGGTTGTAGGCGTATTGGGTTCCGTTGCCGACCGCATCGAAGCTGGCCCGCTCCAGTTTCCGCGGGTCGAAGTAGACGACGGTGGCGTCGCCCAGCGCGTCGTCGGCCTCCGAGCGGGTCCCGGCCAGGTAGTAGCCGGTGGTGCGCTGGAGCGCGTCCGTCGTGCTCTCGATGCGGTCGAGGGAGTCGTAGCCGATCGAGAAGGTGCTGGTGTTGCTGGTGCTGCTGCTCGCGGCCGGCGTCACGACGTAGATCAGGTGATTGCCGATGTCGTAGGTGTAGGTCGTCACGGCACCGGTCGGGTCGGTGACGCTGGTCAGGTTCCCGCTTGGGCCGCCGTTGGCCGCATAGCCGTACTGGACC
>CALMVO010000135.1 GCA_937873205.1 uncultured Acetobacteraceae bacterium | reverse complement strand
GGATCCACGACACCGCCGACCGCGACGTGGTGCCCGCCGGCGCCGCCACCGCCTCCGCCATGCGGGCGCTGGCCGTTATCCCGCTCGGCGCCGGCGCTTCTGCCGGCGTGCTGGCCGCCTTCTGGACCGCGCCGCACCCGCCCGCCATCGCCGTCGAGCGGCTGCGCCTCCTGGCCCACGCCACCACCGGCGCGCTGGACGCCGCGAGCCTGGTGGACGCGCTGCCGCATCTGCTCTTCACCGTCCGCCCGGACGGCCGTGCCACCCCGCTCGGCGGCCCCTGGGACCCGTACGACCCGCCGCCGCGGCACGGCCCGATCGGCCGCGACTGGCTGCGCCGCGCCCTCCATCCCGACGACCGCGCGCCCGTGCTGCGCGAGTGGCTGCGCGCGCTGGCGGCCGGCCTGCCGGTCGACCTGGAGCACCGGCTGCGCCACCGCGACGGCCGCTACCGCTGGTTCCGCACCCGCGCCGAGCCCGTCGCCGACGCTGCCGGCGCCGTCACCCACTGGGCCGGCAGCGCCACCGAGATCGACCAGCTGGTGGCCGGCCGCCAGATCGAGCGCCTGCGCCGCGAGGAGGCCGAGCGCCGCCTCGCGCACGAGGTCGCCGACCGCGCCGGCACCGAGGCCCGCCTCGCCAAGGCCGAGCGCATCGAGGCGGTCGGCCAGCTCACCTCCGGCGTCGCCCACGACTTCAACAACCTGCTCACCGTCATCATCGGCAACATCGAGTTCCTCGAGGCCGCCATCGCCGCCTCCGGCCAGCCCGCCTCCATGCTGCAGGACCCGCGCACGCCGGCCCGGCTCGCCGCCATGCGCGAGGCGGCCGAGCGCGGCGGCGACCTCACCCGCCAGCTCCTGGCCTTCGCCCGCCGCCAGCGCCTGGAGCCGCGCCCCACCGACCTCAACGCCACCATGGCCGAGCTGCGCGGCCTGCTGCCGGCCGCGATCGGCGGCGGCATCGACGTCGAGACCGACCTGCAGCCCGGCCTCTGGCCCGCCCTGGTCGACCGCACCCAGATCGAGCGCATGATCCTGAACCTGGCGACGAACGCGCACGACGCCGCCCATGTCGGCGACACCATCCTGGTCGGCACCCGCAACCGCCCCGTCGGTGCCGCCGAGGCCGACGCCCTGGGCCTCAAAGGCGCCGGCGACTTCGTCGAGATCTCCGTCACCGACCGCGGCCGCGGCATGCCGCCGCAGATCCTGGCCCGCGCCTTCGAGCCCTTCTTCACCACCAAGCCGCCCGGCAAGGGCTCCGGCCTCGGCCTGGCCCAGGTCTACGGCTTCGCCCGCCAGTCCGGCGGCATCGTGACGCTCCGCTCCGCCCCCGGCGAAGGCACCTGCGCCGCCATCCTGCTCCCCCGCGCCGCCGAGGCCGCCCCGGCCGAGCCGCTCGCCCGCCCCAGCCGCCCGCTGCCGGCGGAGCTGGTCCCTGCGCTCGTCCGCCGCCCGATCCATGCCGCCCACGGGCTCGCGGAGCCGCTGGTGCTCCTGGTCGACGACGACATCGCCGTGCGCGAGGTCACCAGCACCATCGTCGCCGAGGCCGGCTACCGCGTCATCGAGGCCGCCAGCGGCCAGGACGCGCTGGACCGCCTGCACCAGAGCGGTCCGGTCGACCTCATGGTCACCGACTACGCCATGCCCGGCATGAACGGCTTCGAGCTCGCCCGCGCCGCCCGCATCCGCCAGGCCGGCCTCAAGGTGCTGTTCGTGACCGGCTACGCCGACCTCACCGTGCTCGGCGACGTCGCCGAGAGCCAGATCCTGCTGAAACCCTTCCGCGGCGCCAAGCTGATCGAGAAGATCTCCGGCGCGCTGCAGGCGTAAGGAAGGCCAGGGGCGTCACGCGTCAGCGTGCTCCGCACGACGCCCCTGGACCCCGCCGGAGGCGGGGCCTTTGGAAAACGCCTCCCCTGCGTCGCCGTCCGCACCCCGGCCGTCAGGACCGCCCGGCGCGCGCCTGCGCCTGCATCCGCTGCTCGATCGTGACGGTCTCCCGCAGCGCCTCCTCGACCCACTTGTTGAGGCTGATTCCGCGCAGCTGGGCGGCCAGCGCCACCGCCGCGTGCAGCTCGGGCGGCACCCGGAACATCACCCGCCCGCTATAGCGCTTCTCCGGCACCTTCCCGTACAGCCGGCAGGCGGTGACGTAGGTCTCGACCGCCCGCTCGAACGCCGCCCGCAGCCCGGCGACGCTGTGCCCGTGGAAGCCGACCACGTCGTTGATCCCGGCGATCCGCCCGACCAGCAGCCCCGCCTCGGCATCGAACGCCACCCGCGCCCGATATCCCTTGTAGGCGAGCACGCTCACACCCCGAGCTCCACCTTGCCCAGGAACTCGCGCAGGTCCTCGATCTGGTAGTGCCAGACCAGGCGCCGCCCCCTCTGGAACGTCGCCACCACGCCCCACCGCATGAACCGCACGAACCCGGCCTCCGCGGCGCTGTCCCACCGCCCGACCCGCATCCGCACGCAGCCCAGCTCCTCCAGGAACTCCTCGATCTTCTCCCACGGCACCAGGTCCGGCACCGGATCGCTATGGATCGCCTGCAGCAACAACCTCTGACGTCTGTCCATGCCCGAGCCTGCCGCGTCCCAACCCCCCCAGGCCAGCCGACATCCGACAACGCTCCCGCCAGGCCGGGATCAGCCCTCGGACGAGGTGGTCCAGCCGTCCAGCCAGCGTTCGAAGGCGGCGAACGTCTCGACCGCGCCCGCGACGATCTCGGCATGCGCGGACGTCTCCCGCGGGGCTGCCGACAGCTGTGCCAGGTAGTTCCTCCACGCCTCGCCCGTCTGCGCGCCGCGGCCGATGAAGAACCGTCGACCCGCCGTCACGTCCCGGCCGAGAAGCCGGTCGAGGCCGCGCGCCAGCTCGCGCCCGCCCAGCGCCGATCCCTCGGCGACGTAGAGCGCCCCGAGCCTCCGATGCGCCGCATCGAGACGTGGAACATGCGGGCATCTCGGCACGGCATGGAGCGGGCGCGCCAGCCCCAGCGCCTCCAGGTCGCTCGCGAGCCAGGCGCTTCGGACCGGCGCGACGGCTGCCGCGACCTCGAACGTCGCATAGAACCCATAGAGACGGACGACGAGATCCCGGTAGGCGGCCCGGCCGATGGTCGCGTCCTGAACGGCCGCGAACCCGGCATGGCGATGGAGACGGTCGTGAACGTCCTGCGTCGCCACACGCAGGACCCGGCGCAGGGACGTCTCCGCCCCGTCGTCATCGCCGCGGCGGTCCGGGAGATCGGCTTGCTGGTCCATCTACGCCCGCCCTGTGGTCGTCTCGAAGGAGACGGCTCGCTCGCGGTCCGATGCCGATCCGGCGAGACCCGCTCGGTGACCAGGCATGCCGCTGCAAGGCGTCGGACAATGGCACGATGCACCGTGTCTCGATACGAAATCGAGAATCGCCGGTCGGACTGCCGGCTTCGAGTCCGGCGCCTGCCCGGTGCAGCGCCCGGAACGCCCGAGCTGCCATCCGCGCCGACTGGGGCCCGGCAGGACCGCATGATGCTGCGCATAGCTGGCACATGCGGCCGTTCCGGAGCATGGTTGTGCATGACCCAAAGGATCGCGCTCGACGTGTCGCTCGCCCAGGAGCTCGCCGGATACGGCAGAGCCGAGATCGCTCCCGGCGGGTATGGCAGTACCGGCGAGGTCATCCGGTCGAGCCCCTGCCTCCTCGTCCGAAGTGGGGCGGACCGCACGGCCGGCCCGCGGACGGTCGCCAAGACCCGGGATGCGTGACCAGGCCGCCGGCGGCGCGGATGGCGACGACGGGACCACCGTCCAGGACCGGGTGGCGGCCCGCCTGGGCATGCTGCCGAACTTCTTCTGCACGGCGGCCGCGGCGCCCGGGCTGATCGAGCGCCTGTGGGACTTCGCCCGCTCGGCCTACTTCGACAGCCCGCTCCCCCCTTTGTTCAAGGAGCGCCTGTTCGTCCATCTCTCGCGCTTCTGCGAGGTCCGCTACTGCATCGTCCGCCACGTCGGCTTCCTGCTCGGCCACGGCTACCCCGCCGGCGACCGCGACGCCGCTCCGCAGGGCATCGACCAGGTGATGGCGATGCTGAGGCGGCCGGTCCCAGACGAAGCCGGGTTCGCGCAGGTCATGCAGCGGCTGCGCGCCGAGCGGCTCGCGTCCGAGATGCCGGCGATCGAAACCCGGCGCGAATCCGACCTGTTCGATGCCCTGACGCTGATGTTCCTCGAGCCGCGCCAGTCGGGCGCGGTGCGCCAGGCCGTGGCACGGGCCTTCGGCGAGGCCAACCTGGAGAGGCTGACCGCCTTCCTCGCCTTCGTGCGGACGGCACATTTCTGGACCGCGACCCATCCGGAGCTGGAGTTCGAGCCGGACATGCTGGCGCTCATGCGCGATCGTGCGGACCTGGAGCGCCTCCTGCTCGATCGGGCCGATGCGGAGCGCACCTGGCCGCCCATGGAACGGGCCCGGCTGCTGTCCGCCCTCGCGGCGCGCGAGGCTCGGCAGGACCTGCTTCTGCAACTCGTTCGGGCGCAGCGGGACACCGACGATCCGAAGCGGATCCGGGCGGTCGCCGCGGAAGCGATCGGTCTCTTCCTGAACGCCGGCATCGCCGTGTTCGTGACGACCGACGAAGGCGGCACGTCCGGCCTGGACGGAGGCTGGACCAGCGGCGCGGCGGCCGCCCCGGGGCTGGCTGCGAGCTGCAAGGCCGTCCTGCGCCGGGGTGGCGCCCTCGCGATCGCCGACACCACGGTGGAGCTGCCCGGGCTGGGCCTTCCCGAGGTCGGCCTGCGGGCGCTGCTCTGCATCCCGATCGAGCACGACGACGCCGTGCGCGGAGGTCTCGTCGTGGGACAGGCCGACATTCGCCCGTGGACCGACGACGAGGTCGCCCTGGTGCGGGACGTGGCCTCCCGGACCTGGGATGCCCTCCACCGCGCACAGGCCGAGGCTGCCCTGCGGGAGGAGCAGCGGATCCTGGCGACCCTGAACGAGGTGGGAACGGCGCTGGCCGCCGAACTCGACCTCGAACGCTTGGTGCAGATGGTCACCGATGCCGGGGTCGCTCTGACCGGCGCGCGGTTCGGGGCGTTCTTCTACAACGTGCTGGGTCCGGCGGGAGAGGGCTACATGCTCTACACCTTGTCGGGCGTCGACCGCGCCGAGTTCGACAAGTTTCCGATGCCCCGCAACACTGCCGTGTTCGCGCCGACCTTCGGCGGCGAGGGGGTCATCCGATCCGACGACATCCTCGCCGACGGCCGCTATGGCAGGAACGCGCCGCACCGGGGCATGCCGGACGGCCACCTCCCGGTCCGCAGCTACCTCGCCGTGCCGGTCGCGTCGCGCTCCGGCGAGGTTCTGGGCGGACTGTTATTCGGCCATCCCGAGACCGGCCGTTTCCTGCCTCGGCACGAGCGCCTCATGGTCGCGGTCGCGGCGCAGGCCGCCATCGCCATCGACAACGCCCGCCTGTTCAAGACCGCCCAGCACGAACTCGAGGAGCGCCGGGGCGCCGAGGCGCGGCTGAAGGATCTCAACGACACGCTCGAGGAGCGCATCGCTACCGCGATGACCGAACGGGCCCAGGTCGAGGAGGCTCTGCGCCAATCGCAGAAGATGGAGGCGGTGGGCCAGCTCACCGGCGGGCTGGCGCACGACTTCAACAACCTGCTGACGGGCGTGACCGGCAGCCTGGAGCTGCTGCAGACCCGCATCGCCCAGGGTCGGATCA
>CALMVO010000134.1 GCA_937873205.1 uncultured Acetobacteraceae bacterium | reverse complement strand
CCCCGCGGGCGCGGGCACCCCGCGCCGGCAGCCCGGCCGCCACCGAGATCCAAGCCGCGCGCACCCGGATCTCGCAGCTCACTGCCGACGTGAACAAGCTCGACCTCGACCTGCGCGGCGCCAGCGCCCGCATCGAGGCATTGCGCTCGGAGCTGCACCTCACCCGCCAGGCCCGCGCCGAGGCGCAGCAGGCGCTGATGGCGACCCGGAACCTGGCGCCGAAGCGGGTGATGCTGGCGCTCACGGCGCTCTGCGCGCTGCTGATCGGGGTGGCCGGCACCAGTGCCGTCATGATGATCACGCACACGGTGGCCGAGGACCGGGCGTCGGTGCTGCAGTAGCGGCATGAGCCCCGATCTCCTCCCTGCCCTTCTCTCCGCCCTGGCCGCCCTGCTCGGGCCCGCCGGCCTGCTTACCGAGCGCACCGACACCGAGCCGTTCTGCAGCGATTGGCGCGGGCTCTATTCGGGCCGCACGCCGGCGGTGCTGCGTCCTACCGACACCGCGAGCCTCGCCGCCTGCGTGCGGCTGTGCGCCGAAGCGGGCGCGCGGCTGGTGCCGATGGGCGGCAACACCAGCCTAGTCGGCGGCGCCGCGGTGGCGGAGGACGGCAGCGAGCTCGTGGTCAGCCTGTCGCGGATGAACCGCATCCGGGGCATCGACCCCGTCGACATGACGATGACGGTCGAGGCCGGCGTCACGCTGAAGGCGGCGCAGGACGCCGCCGCCGAGGCCGGCTGCCTGCTTCCGCTCTCGATCAGCTCGGAGGGCTCGGCGACGGTGGGCGGCGTGCTGGCCACCAACGCCGGCGGCAACAACACGGTGCGCTACGGCAACGCACGCGAGCTGGTGCTGGGGCTTGAGGCGGTGCTGGCGGACGGCGGCGTGTTCGAGGGCCTGCGCCGGCTGCGCAAGGACAATACCGGCTACGCGCTGCGCCAGCTCCTGGTCGGCTCCGAGGGCACGCTCGGCATCATCACCGCCGCGGTACTGCAGCTGAGCCCCCGCCCCCGCCAGGTCGAGGTGGCGCTGTGCGCGGTGGAGACTCCAGAGGCGGCGCTGGCGCTGTTCCAGCGCTGCCGTGCCGCCGATCCGTCGGCGATCCAAGCGTTCGAATACATGTCCGGCACCGGCATGGCGCTGGTGACCGGGCTGATCCCGGACGCCACGCTGCCGCTGTCGGCGCCGGCGCCGCACTACGTGTTGGTCGAGCTCGCCACCGCGCGCGACGACGGCACGCTGCGCGACCAGCTGGAGGCGGTGCTGGGCCCGGCGCTGGAGGACGGGCTGGTCACCGACGCGGTGATCGCCGGAAGCGGCACGCAGCGGCTGGCGCTGTGGCGGCTGCGCGAGGAGCATTCGGAAGCCCAGAAGCGCGCTGGCGCCAACATCAAGAACGACGTCTCGGTGCCGGTCTCGCATGTGCCGGAGCTGATCGCGCGGGCCACCGCGACGTGCGAGCGACTGGTGCCAGGCATCCGGGTGGCGCCGTTCGGCCATCTTGGCGACGGCAACATCCACTTCAACCTGGTGCAGCCCGAGGGCGCCGACCCGGCCGACTTCCTTGCCCGCGACCACGAGATCATGGACGCGGTGGGCGAGATCGTGCGCGGGCTGGACGGCAGCTTCTCTGCCGAGCACGGCGTGGGCCGCCTGAAGCCCTACATGATGCCCGGGTGGCGCGGCGGCGCCGAACTCGACGCCATGCGCCGGATCAAGCGGGCGCTCGATCCGAAGGGCCTGCTCAATCCCGGTAAGGTCCTCCCCGACCCGAAGGGCTGAGCCGGCCGGGCCCTACTTGTTGGTGCGTCCGGCCTTGGCTGGGTTCACGCCGCCGCCCTCGGCGCCGTCGTTCATCACGTCGCCCTCGGAGGTGTTGTCGGCCTCGACCGACTCGGGATCGGCGCCGGTGGCGGCGAAGGCGCCCTTGGAGGCGCCGATGCCCGGGTTGCGCTCGAGGTCGTCGGGCGGGCGCGGCACGTCAGCGCCCAGGTCGTCCGGGCCGGCCGGGGGATGGGTCGGATGCTTGGATGACGTCATGGCGGCTGTCCTCGTCGATGGGTTGCGCACAAACGTCCGAGGCAGGCCGGAGTGCCGGCATCCCGGTTGCAGGCGCCGCACGTCGGCGTGTACTCGTGGCGGCCAGGAGGTCTGAATCCGCCATGACCGTGCACCTGCAGAGCCTGCACGTCTATCCGGTGAAGAGCCTGCGCGGACTGGCACTGCCGGCGGCGGAGGTGGCCGGCTGCGGCATCGCCGGCGACCGGAGATGGCTGGTCACCGACCCGGACGGCCGGTACCTCACCCAGCGCGAGATCGCGGCGATGGCGCGGCTGGACGCGTTGCCGACCGCGGATGGGCTGCTGCTGCGCCATGACGGCCGCGACTGCCCGGTCCGACGCCCCGGCCCGGGCGGACCGCGCCGGGACGTCGTGATCTGGAACGACCGGCTGTCGGCCGCCTGCGCCGACGCCGAGGCCGACGGGTACCTGTCCGAGGCGTTGGGGCGGCGGTGCCACCTGGTCTACATGGACGACGAGCGCGCGCGGCCGGTCGATCCGGCGTTCGCCCGGCCCGGCGACCATGTCGGCTTCTCCGACGGCTACCCGCTGCTCGCCGCCAGCCTCGGCTCGCTGGCGGCGCTGAATGACCAGCTGGCCCGGCCGGTGCCGATGGCGCGGTTCCGACCCAACCTCGTGCTGTCCGGCCTGCCGGCCTGGTCGGAGGATCGCTGGCGCCGGGTCCGCATCGGCGGGATGGTATTCCGGGCGCCCAAGCCCTGCACGCGCTGCGTGGTCGTCACCCGCGACCAGTCGACCGGCGACACGCCGGAGCCGGGCGAGCCGCTGCGGACGCTGGGCCGGCTGAACCGCCACGAGTCCGGGATCGTGTTCGGTGCCAACCTGATCCCCGAGGCGCCAGGCCGCCTCGCCGCCGGCGACGCGGTCGAGATCCTCGACGCGCGATGACGGCGCCTCTCGCGACACCGGCGGTTCTCTCATGACGCACAGCGCCAGGGCTGCCGGGGCGGACGACGAGCCGGCGGTGGTCGCGTTGTGGCGGGCCTGCGGCCTGGTGACGGCCGACAACGACCTGGTCGCGGACTTTCGGTTCGCGCTCGCGGGAGCCTGCTCCGCCGTGCTGGTCACCGCGGATGGGTTCGGCGGCATCGGCGGCACGGTCATGGTCGGGCATGACGGCCATCGTGGCTGGCTCTATTTCGTGGCGTCGGCGCCCGGCCTGCGCGGCGGCGGGATCGGCCGGCGGATGGTCGAGGCGGCGGAGGACTGGCTGCGACGGCGGGGGGCGTGGTGAAGGCGCAGCTGCTGGTGCGCGAGACCAATGCCGGGGTGATCCCGTTCTACGAGCGCCTGGGCTTCGAGACGGCACCCCGCACGGTCATGGGCAAGCGGCTGGATCGGAAGGGCGCACCGGCACCGGAGTGAGGCAGGGCGCATGCGGTCGCAATCCCGCACGCCCGGGACGACACGCGGTCCCGGCCGCTATCCTGCGGCGGCTGCCAAGCGAACCGGGTCGGCACGCTGGAACGCCGCCCGGGCATGACGCCACCAGCTCGGCCGCCAGGCGGCACCGGGCGATACGGTCGGTGGCACGGTGGCGTCTTTTGCCGGGGCGGCTTGGAGGGTAGAGAGGGGCATGATTGCGCCCTCGGTGACCCGGCTCGACCGATACGTGCTGCGCCAGCTGCTCGTGGCACTGCTGGCCAGCACCGGCGGCCTGGCGGCGCTGATCTGGCTCACCCAGTCGCTCCGCTTCGTCAGCCTGGTGGTGGATCGTGGCCTCAGCCTGCGCGTGTTCCTGCAGCTGACCGGCCTGCTGATCCCCTCCTTCGTCGCCGTGATCGTGCCGATCACCACCTTCGTCGTGACGCAGTTCGTCTATCAGCGCCTGGCCGGCGACCGCGAGCTCACCGTGATGCGCGCCGCCGGGCTGTCGCCGCTCGCGATCGCCCGGCCGGCGTTCTACTGCACCGTCATCGCGATGGCGCTCTGCTACGTGCTCAACATCTGGGTGGTGCCGGCGAGCTACCACCGGTTCCGCCAGTACGAGTTCGAGATCCGCAACAAGATGGCCGCCTTCCTGCTGCAGGAGGGCGTGTTCACGCCGGTGTCGGACACCATGACGGTCTACATCCGCACCCGCGACCCGGATGGCACGCTTCGCGGCATCCTGGTCGAGGACGACCGCCAGAAGAACACCCGCGCCACCATCCTGGCTCAGTATGGCCACCTGGAATCTACCGGCGACGTGCCCCGCGTGGTGCTCTATCACGGCTCGCGCGAGGAGATCGACCGTAAGACCGGACGCCTCAACGTGCTCACCTTCGGCCGCAACACCATCGACCTCACCGACAGCGGCAAGGACGACGACATCCGATACCGCGACGCTACCGAGATGTCGCTGGGCGAGCTGCTGCATCCCGATCCGCGCCTGGTGATGGCGCACGACCGCGGCAAGTTCCTGGTCGAGGCGAATCGCCGGCTGACCGCGCCGCTGACGGCGTTCTCGTTCGCCATGGTGGCGCTGCTGTCGGTGCTGGACGGCGCGTTCTCCCGCCACGGCGCCCTGCTGCGGCCGCTGGTGGCGATCCTGACGGTGGTCGGGCTGCTGGCGGTCGGGCTCACCGTGCAGAGCGTGGCCTCGCGCGCGCCGGCGCTGATCCCGCTGATCTGGATCGAGGCGGTGCTGCCCGGGCTGGTCTGCGCCACCGTCCTGTTCGGCGCCGACCTGCGCGCGCCGGCGGCACCCCGGCGTGGCCCGCCGGCTGGAACGTCCGGGCCCGGCACCCCGGCATCGCGCCGGCGCGCGCCCGTGGCCGCGTGAGCCGGCGCCCGCATGGCCGTCGCCGTCACGCTCTCGTTCTACATCGCGCGGCAGTTCACGCTGTCGATCCTGGCGCTGATCGCGGCGCTGACCGGCCTGGTGTCGCTGTTCGACTTCATCGACCTGCTGCGCCGCGCCGCCACCCGGCCGGACGTGCCGCCGAGCCTGGCGGTCGAGATCGCGGCGCTGCACCTGCCCTATTTCTGCATCCAGATCCTGCCCTTCGGCGTGCTGCTGGGCGGCATCGTCTGCTTCTGGCGTCTGACCCGCTCGTCCGAGCTGATCGTCGCCCGCGCCGCCGGCATCTCGGCCTGGCAGTTCCTGGCCGCCCCGTTGGCTTGCGCGATGGCGGTGGGCGTGATCGCCACCACGCTGCTGAGCCCGCTCTCGTCGGCGACGTACGCGCGCGCAGAAGCCCTCGACAACGCCTTCCTGCGCAACTCGGGCGGCCTCTTGAACCTGGCCGGCGGGCAGCTCTGGCTGCGGCAGTCGGATTCCGGGCTGGTGTCGGGCGGCATCGCGATCCTGCACGCCCGTTCGGTGATGGTCACGGACGGCACGCTGGACGCTCGGAGCATCAGCGTGTTCCGCCTCGACGCCCATGATCGGCTGCTGCTGCGCATCGAGGCCGGCTCGGGCCAGCTGGAGCCCGGCGCCTGGCTGTTCCAGGATGCCGCGACCATCGCGCCCGACCACATGCCGAACCTGGTCGGCGCGCTCCGCCTGCCCACCGACCTCACCGTGAACCGCGTGCAGCAGAGCTTTGCCGCCCCCGACACCTTCTCGGTCTGGACGCTGCCGGGATTCATCGCGCTGCTGGAGCGCTCCGGCTTCTCCTCGATCCGCCATCGGCTGCACTTCCAGGCGCTGCTGGCGCTGCCGCTGCTGGCGGGCACGATGGCGCTGGTCTCGGCCGGCTTCTCGATGCGGCCGGTGCGCCGCGGCGGCGTCGCCCGCATGATCGGCAGCGGCGTCGCCGCCGGCTTCGCCCTGTTCACGATCTCCAAGGTCGCCGAGCAGTTCGGCCAATCCGGCGCGCTGCCGCCGGTGATGGCGGCCTGGGCGCCGGCCGGCGCCGGGCTGCTGCTGGCGATCACCCTGCTGCTGCACCTGGAGGACGGCTGATGCGCCGCCACGTCGCCCGCTCCCCCTCCCGCCGGCCGGCGCTGCTGCTGGCTGGACTCTGCGCCGCCGCGGCAATGCCGTGGGGGCTGGCGCGAGCCCAGATCTCGCTGCCGGGCCTGGGCGGCGCCAAAGGCACGCCGTTGTCGCGCAACGAGCCGGTGACGTTCCGTGCCGACAGCGTCAGCTACGACAGCAAGGCCGGACTGGTGACCTGGACCGGCCACGTCGAGATCTGGCAGAACGACCACGTGCTGCGCGCCGATCGGGTCACCTTCGACCGCAACACCAACGTCGCCGCCGCGTCCGGCCACGTGGCGATCCTGGAGCCGGACGGCCAGGTGCTGTTCTCCGACTACGCCGAGCTCACGCAGGGGATGCGCGAGGGCGTCATGACCGACATGCGGGCGCTGCTGGCCGCGAACGGCAAGCTCGCCGCCAACGGCGCCCGGCGCGTGGATGGACGGGTCAACGACCTGTCGCGGGCGGTCTACACCTCGTGCAAGGTCTGCGCGCAGCACCCCGACCAGCCCCCGTTCTGGCAGCTGCGCGCCTACGACGCCACCGACGACCTCGAGCACAAGCGCCTCGAATACCGCGACGTCTATATCGACATGTTCGGCCTACCGGTGTTCTACCTGCCGTTCTTCTCGACGCCGGACCCGTCGGTGAAGCGGCAGAGCGGCTTCCTGCTGGGCCAGTTCTCGCCCAGCGACAAGCATCTCGGCACCTACGCGACGCTGCCTTACTTCTGGGCGATCAATCGCGATTCCGACCTGACCCTGGTCCCGCTGGTGTCGAGTCGCACCGGGCCACAGCTGACCGCCGCCTATCGCGAGCGGTTCAACACCGGCCTGGTGCACGTCACCGGCGCCGTCGCCTACGACACCACCAACACGCCGGGCTTCTTCGACAACGGCAACTTCGTGGCGCCGGTCAACGACAAGGGCGTGCAGGGCTACGTCTATTCGCACGCGGTGTTCGACCTCAACCAGTACTGGCGCTACGGCGCAGACATCAACCTGGCGAGCTCGGCCAACTACCTGCGCGACTACCGCATCACCGGCTATGGCGCCGACGTGCTGACCAGCAGCGTGTATGCCGAAGGCTTCGGCGCCGGCGCCTACTCTCGCGTCGACGGCACGTTCTTCCAGGGCCTGAACACCGGCGTCATCAACTCGAGCCAGCTGCCGTTCGTGCTGCCGCGCTACACCTACACCTTCACCGGCGCGCCGGACGCGCTCGGCGGCCGCAGCTCGCTCTACACCACCGACTTCGACATCTACCGGCCGAACGGCACCTCGGACCAGCGGCTCGAACTCGGGCTCAACTACGACCGGCCGTTCCGCAACACGCTTGGCCAGCTCTACGACGTCACGCTGCACCTGGACTCCGAGGTCTACAAGGCGACCAAGCTCGACCTGGTGCCGAACTACAGCCCGGTGAACGGGGCCACCACCGGCCAAGCGCTGCCGACGGTCGCCGTCAAGATGCGCTGGCCGTTCGTGCGGGCGCTGCCGAACGGCTCGGCCATCATCGAGCCGATCGTGCAGGTGATTGCGGCGCCCAACTCCGGCAACAGCACCACCCGCGACCGGCCGAACGAGGACAGCCTCGATACCGAGTTCACCGACAGCACGCTGTTCTCGCTGAACCGGCACGAGGGCGTCGACCGGCTGGACGGGGGCTTACGCGCCAATGTCGGGCTGCACGGCAACTGGTCCTTCGACGGTCACCAGATCGACGCGCTGGTGGGCGAGAGCTACCAGGAGCACATCGATCAGAACCAGCTGCCCGACAACGGCCTCTCCACCCACGCGTCCGACATCGTGAGCCGGCTGTCCTTCATCCCGACCCGCTGGCTCGACTTCACGGTACGCGACCGGCTCGACCACGAGACCGGCCAGACGCATTTCGCCGACGGGCTGGTCTCGGCCGGCGTGCCGCTGTTCAGCGTTTCCGGCGGCTACGTCTATAACTATCGCAGCTACTACTACTACTACAACCAGAACCCCTACACGCTGGGCCCAGCCGCAGCCTTCTTCGTGCCGACCAACGAGGCGACGCTTGGTATATCCAGCACCTACAAGGGCTACCACGTCGGCGTGTTCGGCCGCCGCGACCTCGCCACCAACCAGTTCGTGGCAGTGGGCGGCGATGTCTCCTACACCAACGACTGTTTCATCTTCGACGTGTCGCTCAATCGGCGCTACACCACCATCAACGGCGACAGCGGCGACACCTCGATCCTGTTCACCGTCACCTTCAAGACGCTCGGCACCTTCCCGATCAACGGCTAGCACCCATTCACCACCGACCGGATCTGATCCCTGCCGATCAGGTCCGGAGGCCAACCAGGGACTTCCCATGAGCTTCAGGCCATGAGCTTCAGGCGCATCACCCTTCCGGCGCTGGCCGCTCTGGCCATCTCGGGTCCGGCGCTGGCGCAGCAGCATCATCGCCACAAGCAGGGAACCGACCAGGCCCAGTCGGCCTCGGCCGCCACCGGCAGCGATGCCGCCGGCCCGGTGCAGACGCCGGCACGTGCCACCGCCCGGGGGCAGTCGGAGGATGACATCGTCGTGGTGGTGAACGGCCAACCGATCACTCATCGCGACGTCGATGATCGCGGCCGGCTGTTCGCGCTCTCCACCGGGCTGCCGATCAGCGAGGACGTGCTGAGCCGGCTGCGGCCGCAGATCACCCGGCAGCTGATCGACGAGAAGCTGCGCATGCAGGAGATCCAGCAGCGCCACATCAACGTGCCGATCGAGCAGATCGCCAAGTCGATCGACGGCATCGAGCAGCGCAACGGAATGGCGAAGAACGCGCTGCGCGATCGCCTGGGGAAGGACCAGGTGTCGATGACCACGCTCATCGACCAGATCCGCGTGCAGCTGGCCTGGAGCAGCGTGTTGCGCGAGCAGCTCGGCGAGCGCGCTCGCGTCACGTCGGCGGAGATCCGGCAGCGCCAGGACAGCCTCAAACGCTCCAGCGGCGAGCCGGAATACGAGCTCAGCGAGATCTTCGTGCCGGTGGAGGATCCGAAGAACTCGGCCGATGCGCTCCGGTTCTCGAACATTATCATCCAGCAGTTGCACGAGGGGGCACCGTTCGCGATTGCGGCCGCGCAGTTCAGCCAGAGCCAGACTGCGCTGGACGGCGGCTCGATCGGCTGGGTGCAGGCCGACACGCTCGATCCGCAGGTGGTCTCGGTCGTCAACCGGATGCCGATCGGCGCCATCAGCGATCCGGTCCGGGTCGCCGGCGGCTACGAGATCGTGACGCTGGCCGGACGACGCCAGGTCGGCCGCCAGATGACCACGGTGCTCGACCTGCGCCAGGCGTTCGTCCCCTTCACCACGCCGCTGAACCCGCAGACGCCGACGGCGCAGCAGCAGGCGGCCCTGGCCCGGGCGGTGACGCTGTCCAAGACCGCGCACGATTGCGACCAGATCGCCGCCGCCAACAAGGATTTCGGCGAGCACCGGCCGAGCGACCCCGGCGCGGTGCAGCTCGACCGGCTGAACCCGCAGATGGCGCACGTGCTGGAGCCGCTTGCCGTGAACGAGCCCAGCCACCCGCTGGTCTCCGGCGACGGCATCGACGTGATCATGGTCTGCTCGCGCACGGAGAAGAACCTGGCCGACCTCGATACCGGACAGATCGCCGACCAGCTGCTGAGCGAGCGCGTCGAGATGGTCTCGCGCCAGCTCAACCGCGACCTGCACCGGCGTGCCGTGATCGACATGCGGAGCAGCAGCTGAGGCCAGGGCCGCTGCCCGCCAGAAGCTCTTCCGCTGAACACGAACTCGAAGGAAAGCAGGTCTGGAGCCGCTGGCTCCAGCGGGGTCCAGGGGCAGCGCCCCCGGCCTTTGCCGCCGCTCCGCGACGTCATCGCCCGCCATGGCCTCGATGCCCGCAAGTCGCTCGGCCAGCACTTCCTGCTCGACCCGGTGCTGCTCGCCCGTATCGCCGGGCTGGCCGGCGATCTGACCGGCCGGCACGTCGTCGAGGTCGGACCCGGTCCGGGCGGCCTCACCCGCGCGCTGCTTGAGACGGGTGCTGCCACGGTGACCGCAGTCGAGATCGACCGCCGCGCGGTCGGCGCCGTCGAGGAGCTGCGCCTGGCCGTGGGCGCGCGCCTGCGGCTGATCGAGGCGGACGCCACCGGGCAGGACTTGACGGAACTGGCACCGGCGCCGCGCCAGATCGTCGCCAACCTGCCCTACAACATCGGCACGGCGCTGCTGATCGGATGGCTGCGCCAAGCCGCCTGCTGGGAGCGGCTGACGCTGATGTTCCAGATGGAGGTCGCCGAACGGATCGCCGCCGCACCGGGCGGCGATGCCTACGGTCGTCTGGCGGTGCTGGCGCAGTGGACCTGCAGCGCCTCGCTGCTGCTGCGCATCCCGCCGGGCGCGTTCTCACCGCCGCCGACGGTCCACTCCGCCGTGGTCAGGCTGGTGCCGCACGCGGAGCAGCCGGCACCCGAGCTGTTCACGTCGATGGAGCGGCTGACCGCCGCCGCCTTCGGCCAGCGTCGCAAGATGCTGCGCGGGGCGTTGAAGCCGCTCGGCGGCGAGATCTTGCTGTCCCGCGCCGGGATCGACCCGCGGCGCCGTGCGGAGACGCTCTCGATCATCGAGTTTGATCGCTTGGCCCGGATGCTCTGAGGCGGGGCGGCGCGTTTAATAGATTTCGTTAACCGGCCGGATCATATGATCGGTCTCCGAAGGGGGGGATCGCAGCGATCATGTCCGTCGTCAAGACGCGCTGCACCGGGCGCATCGGCTCGCGGACGGCAAGGACCCTGCTGTATGCGACGTTCCTCGGCCTGCTCTTCTCCTGGCCGGCTCGCGCGCAATTCACCCGCTTCCAACATCTCTCTGAGGAGCAGGGGCTGGGGAATTCGGCCGTGGAGGCGGTGGCTCAGGACCAAGAAGGCTACATCCTGTTCGGCACCCAGTTCGGCCTCTACCGCTACGACGGGACAAACGTTGCCCCTTATGCCGCAGATGACCTGTCAGGAGCCTACGTCCTCAGCATCATCCCAGACGTTCAGGGAAGACTCTGGGTCGTCACGAGCTACGGCGTCTATGTCCGCTCCGGCTCGACGTTCAGCAGGATCGACACGGGACGCGCATCGCTTCACCTCCGGTCGGCTCATCTCCTCGCCTTGACCGAAGCCAGCGCCGTCCTCGACGTCGATGGCACGATCCTGCGCGCCTCGGTCGGAGCGAGCTCCATCGGCGCGTTCCTGCCCTTGTTCGACGCGGCGACGCTGGCCCGTGTTCCGGGACTGGGGCGGGCGCGCTTCGTGGCCCCGGACGCGCACGATGCGCTCCTGATCGGATGCGGCGTCGCCATCTGTCGGGCGGACGGCGGACGTGTGACGATACTGGGGGAGGCCGACGGTCTGCCCCCGGATGCGTGGCAGGTGGCGCTGCGGGCCCCCGACGGGACTCTCTGGGTCCGCAGCCTCGACCGCCTTGCCCGGCGCGCGCCGGGCAAGGCGCGCTTCGAGGTCGTGACTTTGCCGGACGGCGGCTCCGGACCGAACAGCCCTGGCCATACTTCCTACGCCAGCAGGCCCGACGTTCTCGACCTGCTGAGCGATCGGCATGGCGGTGTGCTGACGCAATATGCCGACGGGCTGATCGACTGGAACGGCGTGGCCTGGCACGTTTACCCGCACCATCAGGACGGCCTGCCGACTGATCGGATCGATGCAATGATGCTCGACCGGGAGGGGTCGCTCTGGGCTGGAAGCTTCGGCAATGGCGCGTTCCGCAGCATCGGCCTACGCCGCTGGGAGCATTGGACCAACGATGACGGACTGCCCAGCAGCACCGTCTGGTCAATCACCCGGCTGCCCAACCGGCAGCTCTGGGTAGCAACCGACAGCGGCGTCGTGACGATCGAAGGAGCGGCGGGACGTCTTTCGAGCGAGACCAGCTACGTCGTCCGGGCGACCCTTGGCGGCCGGCTCTGGCTGGGGCCCGTGGCCTCCGATCTGATGCGGTTCGACCCGGTGCGGAACGTGACCGAACGGTTTCCCGCAGTGGGTCGGGTGGTGACCGCGATCGTCGATCGGACCGACCGGCTCTGGATCGCCACGCCGGCGGGGCTCTTCATGGTGACGAACGCCGACGCGCCGGCGCCGGACATCCATCCCGTTCTGGTCCTGGCCGGCGACTGTAACTTAGTCACGACCGATCCTGCCGGAACGGTGTGGGCGCTCTCGTCCGGCAGCATCTTCCGACAGAACGCGACCGGCCATTTCGACCCGATCGTGCATCCGCCGCCCGCGAAGGCGCCGCCGAACGCGTTGACGTTCGGAGCGGACGACGAAATTTGGCTCGGCACGGCTTCGGAGGGCGTGCAACGCTTCCGCCTGACCGGCCATCATGTCGAGCGGCTTCCCTCCATCGTGACGCCGACGATCGGCTCGAACGACATCGTGTCCGCACGACGCGATCGCCGCGGCTGGATCTGGCTGGGCACCGACCGCGGCCTGGACATGTTCGACGGCCGATCGTGGCGACGGCTCGACAGCAGCAACGGGCTGATCACCGACGACACGGCTCAGGACGCCATCGCCGAGGATCTAGACGGCTCGATGTGGTTCGGGACCAGCCGTGGGCTGTCACATCTCATCGATCCGACCCGGCTTCCGCCGCCTGCAACGCTGCACCCTCTCATCACCGGTCTGTCGTTCGGCGACCAGGCACTGCCGGTGCGGCCGTCGATTGATGTCGACTGGACCCGTGCCCCACTGGTGATCCGCTTCGTCGATCTCGACTACGCCCATGGTCGCGCCATCGCCTTCCGCTACCGCATGACTGGGCTCGATACCGGCTGGAGTACGACCACCGGACACGAGGTCCGGTATGCGGATCTCCCCGCGGGACACTTCCGTTTCGAGCTGATCGCCGTCGATGCCGTTCACGGGATGGCCTCGGTGCCGGCGGGCTTCAAGATCCACGTCTTGGCACCCTGGTGGCGACGCTGGTGGTTCTACGGCGTGTGCGCGCTGGCCCTCGTCTCCCTGCTCATCGAGGCCTGGCGGATGCGGGTCCACATCCTCCTGGGTCATCAACGGCGTCTCGAGGAGTTGGTCGGCGCCAGGACCGCCGAGATCGAACAGGCCAGGATCAGGCTCGAACATATGGCCATGTCGGACGCGCTGACGGGCCTGGCCAATCGACGTGCGATCATGAACGCGTTGGACGAGGCGCTCGCCTCGGCGTCGGGATCGGGCGGTCCGCTCGCCGTTCTTCTCTACGACATAGACCATTTCAAGAAGATCAACGACGGCTTCGGCCACCTCGCGGGCGACGAGGTGCTCATCGCCTTCGGCGCACGGCTTGCCACCATCGTCAGTGGTCCCGAGGCGGTCGGGCGCTATGGCGGCGAGGAGTTCCTCCTCATCCTGCACGGCGATCCGGACCTGATCATGCAGCGGGCTGCGGCCATCCATCTGGTCATCACCGGTGCGCCGTACCACTTCGCCGGCGAGGACAGGTCCGTGACGTCGAGCGGCGGCATTGCCTTCCTTCGCGCCGGCGATACCGCCCTGTCGCTCCTGGAGCGTGCGGACACGGCCCTCTACCAAGCCAAGCAGGACGGCCGGAACCGGATCGAGGAGGAGCGATCAAGGCGGGTCGCCTCGGCAATCGGGATGGCTTTCGCATCGATGGCCGCGGACGATGCCGCACCTCCGGAACGTCGCAACCTCAAGCGCGATCTGCGGGCGGCGCTCGATGACGAGGAGTTCGTCCTGCACTACCAGCCGATCGTCGATTTGGAGAAGGACATCGTCACCTCCTTCGAGGTGCTGCTGCGGTGGCAGTCGCCCTCGCGCGGCATGGTTCCGCCCGGCGACTTCATCCCGTTCGCGGAAGAGGCGGGCCTGATGCCCGAGATCGGTGACTGGGTGCTGCGCACCGCCTGCCGGGAGGCAGCGGGCTGGCGAAACCCCGTGAAGATCTCGATCAACCTGTCGCCAAGGCAGTTTCTCCTTCCCGACCTGGTCGGCAGGGTCGCCGGCGCCCTGGCGGAGGCCGGCCTGCCGCCCGAACGGCTGGAACTCGAGGTCACCGAGACGGCGATGATCGACGATGTGGCGACCGCCGGTCTCATGCTCCAGCAGCTGAGAACGCTCGGCATCACCATCGCTCTCGACGATTTCGGCATCGGCTACTCGTCGCTGAGCTTCGTCAGCACCTTGCCGTTCGACCGAATCAAGGTCGACCGCTGCTTCGTCCAGGCCCTCGGCATCGAGCCGGAGGCGATGGCGGTGATCCGGGCCCTGGTCGTTCTATGCGGCGGGCTGGGCGTCGCGATCACCGCCGAGGGCGTGGAATCGGATCGGCAGATCGAGCTGCTACGGGCCGAGGGCTGCTTCGAGGTCCAGGGGTTCCGGATTGCGCGCCCGGGGGTGGCGTCCGAAATGCAGGAGTGGCTGGCCGGCTTCATGGCGAGCCGGTCCCACGAGAGTACGCTGACCTGATGAACGTTCCGGCCCGTCGAGGCAGGCGACCGCGGACAGACTGGCCACGCCGTCCGTCGTTCAATCGGCCTCGATCGGCTCAAGGGTAGCGGCGTCGCCGGACCGAATGACGACGTCCGGCCGGACCGGGTGTCGCGCCGCGCGCTCGGCGTCGACCATGTAGTCGCGCGATAGCGGCACGGCGTCGGGCTGGCGGCCGAGCTGGATCTGGAAGTTCATGTGGCGCTGACGCCGGAAGGCGACCTCGGAGCCGACCAGATAGAGCTCGAACATGCGGCAGAAGCGCTCGTCGTAGAGCCCGGCGATCACGGCGCGGTTAGCCTCGAAACGCTGCCGCCAGAGCGCGATGGTGCGGGCGTAGTGCAGCCGCAGCACCTCGCAGTCGGTGACCCATAGGCCGGAGCGCTCGATCGCGGCGAAGGTCTCGCTCAGCGCCGGCGAGTAGCCGCCGGGAAAGATGTACTTGTCGAGCCACGGGTTGGTGGCGCCGGGGCCGGCGGCGCGACCGATCGAGTGGACCAGCGCCACGCCGTCCTCGGCGAGGCAGTCGCGGATCTTGCCGAAATAGGCCGCAAAATGACCGACGCCGACATGCTCGAACATGCCGACCGAAACGATGCGGTCGTAGCACCGGTCGATCGCCCGATAATCCAGCAGCTCGAAACCGACCCGATCGGACAGGCCCGCCGCCGCCGCCCGCGCCCGTGCGCCGGCCAGCTGCTCGGTGGACAGGGTGATTCCGGTGACCCGGGCGCCGTAGTCGCGCGCCAGCGTCAGCGCAAGACCGCCCCAGCCGCAGCCGATGTCGAGTACAGTGAGGTCGGGCCGGTCGAGCAGCAGCTTGGCGGCGATGTGATGTTTCTTGGCCTCCTGCGCCTCGTCCAGCGTCTCGTCGCCGCGCGGAAAGTAGGCACAGGAATATTGCCGGTCCCGGTCCAGGAACAGGTCGTAGAGGCGGCCGTTCAGGTCGTAGTGGTGCGCCACGTTGCGGCGCGCCCGCGGCGCCGGATTGTATTGCGACCAGAACCGCTTGACTTCCCGGAGCTTCGCCGAGAGCGTGGCACCTGGATTGCCGCCTCGCACGGCGTTGGCCAGGAACAGGTCGATCAGATCGTAGAGCGTGCCGTGCGTGACGCGGACGGTGCCGTCGAGATAGGCCTCGCCCAGCGTCAGAGCCGGGTTCAGCAGCAGGCCGGTCTCGATCCGACGGTCGGCGATCTCCATGCCGACCCGCGGCTCGCCCGCACCGTAGGATCCCGTACGACCACTCGGGTAGCGGACGTCGAGCCGGCCGATCCTGATGAAGCGCTTCAGGACCAGGTCGATCAGGACGGCCACGCACACACTCCCAGACGATGAGGGGCGCCGACACCGGCCGGCGGCACGAGTGATCGCCCGCGCCCATGATCTTCGAGGATTCGGACCCGACCGGAAAGGCCTTCAAGATCCGATGGTCTCGATCAGGCGGTCTGATCGAGCTCCGGCTCGTCGTCCAGCTTGAGCCGATCGTCATCGTCATCGTCGCCGGTGTCGCGTCCGACGCGCTCGCCGCGGGCCTGGCGCTCGGCCTCCTCGGCAGAGCGGGCGACGTTGGCGACGATGCGGATCGTCACCTCGGGATGCAGAACCACCCGTACGTCGGCGAGGCCGAGCGTCTTGATCGGATGGTCGAGCTGCACCTGCTGGCGGTTGATGATGAGGCCACCCCCGGCCGCCGCCATCGCGATGTCGCGCGGCGACACCGAACCGTACAGGCTGCCGCTGTCGCCGGCCTGTCGGATGATGACGACCGACAGGCCGCTCATCCGCTCGGCCAGCCGCTCGGCCTCCTCGCGGCGCTTGAGGTTGGTGGCCTCGAGCTGGATGCGCTCACGCTCGAAACGCTCGCGGTTATTGGCGTTGGCACGGATCGCCTTGCCCTCCGGCAGGAGGAAGTTGCGGGCGTAGCCCGGCTTCACCCTCACCACGTCGCCCATCTGACCCAGCTTCTCGATGCGCTGGAGCAGGATCACCTCGGTCGCGGACATCGGCGGCCCCTCAGCTCAGGATGTAGGGCAGCAGCGCCAGGAAGCGCGCGCGCTTGATGGCGTTGGCGAGCTCGCGCTGCTTCTTGGCCGAGACCGCGGTGATGCGGCTGGGCACGATCTTGCCGCGCTCGGACAGGAAGCGCGACAGCAGCCGCACGTCCTTGTAGTCGATCTTCGGCGCGTTCGGGCCCGAGAACGGGCAGGACTTGCGGCGGCGGTAGAACGGCCGGCGGGCGCCGACGGCGGTGCGGCGGGCGGCCGGGCCGACATCCTCGGCCGGACCCTGGGAACTGGATTGCGACATGATGGCCTACTCCGCCTCGACCGTGGTTTCGACGCGCGGGCCGCGCGGGCCGCGATCGCCACGCGGCTCGCCGCGCTCGGGACGCTCGCCATCCTCGGGACGGGCCCGGAACTCCTCGCGGTCGTCGTAGCCGCGCTTGCGGCCGCTGTCGAAGCGGCCGGCGGGCTTCGGCCCACGGAAGCCGCGCTCGCGGTCGTCGGCCTTGCGGCTCAGGATCGCCGACGGCGCCTCGTCGATCGCCTCCACGGCAATGGTCATGAAGCGCAGCACGTCCTCGTTCAGGCCGAGCTGGCGTTCCATCTCCTTGATCGAGGCAGGCTTCGCATCGAGGCCGAGGAGCATGTAGTGCGCCTTGCGGTTCTTCTTGATGCGATAGGCGAGGCTGCGCAGGCCCCAGTATTCGCGCTTGCGGATCGCACCCTCTTCTGCCTCGAACTGGGTGGCGATGGTGTCGGCAAGCGCCTCGACCTGAGCCTGAGTGATGTCGTTTCGTGCGATCAGCACGCATTCATAGAGTGGCATCGGGGTCTCCCTTCGGATGAGTTCAACCCGACCGGCCGGGGCATCCCGGGAGCGGCGACCTGCGGACAGGACATGGGTATAGCCGGCGCGATGCCACTCGCCCCGGCAGGGAAGTCGCGGCAAGAAACACGGATCGCGCGCGCGCGCAAGCGCCGGAGCCCGAGCAGACGCCCGAGCGGGTGCTCAGACCAGGCGCCAGCTCAGGCGACGGCCCGGCCCGCCAGGACCGCGTCGATCGTCTCCCCGATCTCGGCCAGGATACCCGCGCGATCGACGTCGAAATTGTAGAGGGCCCAGTTGCCAGGTGCCACCGGCACCAGCTGTGGTGCATCAGGATGGTCGGTGACCAAGTCGGGATTGGCAAAGCGCACCGGAGACGGGCGCTCGACGTAGCGGGGCGAGTCGTAGATGTGCAGGTCGCCGCGGTGCAGCAGGTTCATCCGGCCGCTCAGGATGTAGCCGGGCTTGTTGCAGACCCAGCGGTACTTGGCGAGGCTGGCGCCCCAGATCGAGACGAAGGCGTCGCTTGCCGCACTCCAGGCGAGGCTGTTCGCCAGCGGCTCGCCGATGGTGTCCCGGATGGTGACGGCGACGCCCTGGAAGGCCTGGCGCAGCGCGTCGACGAGGGCGCGTTCGATCCCGGTCATCGACGGTCCGTCGTGCCGCTCGCCGTGGCTGGCAATCGCGCCGCCGTCCGTCGCCGACACGTTATGGCCGTCGAAGACGATGGTGGCGCCGGGGTGGGTGCCGGCGACGAAGGCCACGAGATGGGTCAGGAACTCGCCGAGCTCGACTAGGGTACGGTTCTCAACCCTGAGGCCGACCATCAGGACCAGGCCCCGCGGCACGGGCAGCGACGCCGCCACCCGGCGCGCCTCCGACGAGGCCGCGACCCGCGCCAGCAGGCGGTCCCGCAGGCTCTCCGTCACCAGGTCGTCGGTCACGCGCAGCAGGAACAGCCGCTCGGCGAAGCAGCGCCGCACCAGTTCGGCATAGCCGCCGACGGACCGGTCCACCCTGCCCCGCAGCGCGTCGAACAGCTCGTCGATCGGGCCATAGAACTCCGTGCCGCGCGCCGCGTCCAAGACCAGCCAGTCCGGCAGCGCGTCCGGATGCTCCCGCACCATCCGCTCGATGCCGCTCAGCTCGTTCCAGAGCTGGTGCCCGATATGGGCGCCGGGCGGCCCGCGCATGACGCTGGTGAAGCGGGTCGCGCCGCGTGCCAGGTAGGGGATCATCTCGCCGCCGCGCATCACGGACAGCGACGTGAACCACCACTGGATGTTGTTCAGGACCGAGCCGGCCAAGTGTCCGGCTTTCTCGTCTTGCGCGACGAGAAGGCCCTGGGCCGGGAACCACAGGCCGAGCACGACGGCGCGGTGATTGCCGACGAGCGCGAAGAACGAGAGCGCGTTGCGGTGATCGACGATGCGGTAGGCGTAGTGGAAGTCGTCGAGCGGCAACGTCCCCTGAGCCATCAGCGCTCGTCCGTCGACCGGGCCGGGCCAGGACAGCGTGCCCGACCGCACGAAGCCAGGGATGCGCCGCTGCCAGTCCTCGGCCAGGCTGGCCGCGAGCAGCGCCTGATCGATCGTGCGCAGCACACCGTCCTGGCCGCGATAGACCAGGGAGTGCGGCATCAGGTCCCGCACCAGATAGACCGCCGGCCGCCGCACCACGCTCTTGTGGCAGAGCTGGGCGATCGCATGCCGGACCGGCTCGTTCAGCCCGAGGAAGCCGCCCAGTGCTGCGTCCAGCGCCGGCATCGTCGCCTCGAGCACCTGATGCATGAGCGCCAGCAGCAGCGCCGTCGCCTTGTGCGTCAGCAGCTCCAGCAGGTCCGGCGGCAGTTGGTCGATGGTGCCGGCGACGCGCTGCATGCGGTAGTCCAGAAACCAGGTCGCCTCCTCGCCGGTGTCGTGCACGAGCTCCAGCAGCAACAGCGGCGCGAAGCCGGTGAACAGGGCACGCGCGCGCCACCCGGGCTGGAACGCCGTCACCGGCTGGCCGGCGTTCATCAGCGGCAGATCGTGTCCGCAGAGGTGGAGATGCAGGGCGCCGTCCTTGAGGAACAGCGGCTCCTGGATCAGCAGATCGACAGCCTGAGCCGTGGGCTCCTGACGTCGCCGGTCCGCGCCGCGCAATCTCGGCGCCGGGATGGTGGTCGCATGGCCGAGCAGGTCCGACATCCCCGGCCTTACATCGCGGCAGTGACGTAGTGGGTGCGGGCGAAGCCGATCGCCGTCGCCACGGCGGCCAGGCCGTCACCCTCGCCCTGCCTCATCTCGATCACCACCCAGCCATCGTAGCCGACCTCGTCCAGCGCGCGGCCGGCGGCGGCATGATCGCAGATCGGCGCCGCGAACGGGCCCAGCTCCGGCTCGGCCATGTGGTAGTGCGCGAGCAGCGGCGCGGCGGCGTGGATCGAAGCGGCCGGATCGTCGCCGCCCAGCGTCACGCAGGCGGTGTCGAGATGCGCACGGATCGCGGGGTGGCCGGTACGGCGCACGAGCTCGATCATGTCGGCCGCGTGGTTCAGGAAGTCGGCGCCATAGACCGGCGGCACCGGCTCCATGCCGAAGGCGAGGCCGCCGGCGGCGGCGATGTCGCCCAGAACGCGCAGCCGGTCGGCGGCCAGCGCCATCGCGTCGGGCTCGGCCAGCGCGCCGCGCAGCCGGCTCTTCGGCGCGCCGAACACCGCCACTCGGGCGCCCAGCGCCTCGGCGATCCCGGCCAGCCGGCGCGTGTGCTCGCACATCGCCTCGAACCGCGGCGCGTCGTCCAGCAGGGCCGCCTCGGGCCGGCCGAAGAACACCGCCTGCAGCGAGCTCGTCTCGAGGCCGGCCGCCTCGCAGCCGCGGCGGAAGGTGGCGAGCCTGGCCGGGGTCAGCTCATCCCAGGGTGCGATCCGGGTCGGCGCCACCTCGACGCCGTCGGCGCCGCGTTCGGCCAGCAGCGCGAAGGCCGCCGCCTCCGCCTCCGCCGGCCAGGCGAGGTTGGAGACGCCGAGCCGCCTCACGAAGGACGCTCCGCCTCGATGAAGCGCCCGATCGCCGCCAGCACGCCGGCATGGTCCAGCACGTAGCCGCCGGCGCCGCCGAACTCCGCATCGTGGATCGTTCGCATGTCGTAATGCGCGACCGGGGCGGCGTCGGCGCCGATGACGCTGTCCTCGAAGAACCGCGCGCGGATCTCCTCCATCGACACCGGCTCGGTGGCGAGGTTCACCACGCCCAGATGGCGGTCGTGCGCCAGTGCCAGGTCGTCGGTGAGGCGGTCGAGCGGATACCACTGGAACGAGGAGGCGCCGTTGATCACCTGGATGCGGTTGTCGTGCATGAGGTCGTAGATCGCGTTCTTCTTGAGCCCGGCTCCGAACAGGGCCGGCAGGCGCACGATCTGGTGGTCGGCGAACCGGCCCGACACCCAGCGCTCCAGCATCGCGCGGTTCGAGCCATAGGCGTGCAGCCCATCCAGCGCCGGCTGGTCGGCCTCGCTGACGCCGATCGGGTGGCCGTAGACGTCGACGGTGGAGATCAGCGTGAAGTTGTCGGCGGCGATGGTGTCGAGGTGGGCGATCAGGCCCTGGATCCGCTCCAGGTCCTCGGCCGGGTTCTGGTTCGCCCACCATTTCACGGCCGAAACACCGGCGCAGACCACGTCGGTGAAGTGGCGGCCATCGATCTCACCGATGCTGGCGGAGTTGTAAAGGTGGTCGAACGCCTGCTGCCGCAGCAGGTTCGAGCCGACGAAGCCGGTATGGCCGATCAGGGCGCGTGCGGTCATGTCGGCTCCTATCCCTGTGTCTGGGTCTGCAGGCTGCGCGTGACGATATCGCGGCGCAGCGGGCTGGCCAGCGGCGAGAAGCCGCGCTCGCGGCTGCTCTCGACGAAGGCCAGGATGCGCTCCATGGCAAAGAAGATGGTGTCGATCTTACCTGACATGACGTGGAAGACGCGGCCGCGGCGGAACACGGAGCAGCTGCGGTCGTCGAAGTTGCCGACTGGCTTCGTCTTGATCGCCAGCTGCGGGCCCACGAAGCGGAAGCTCTCCCGGAAGGTCGGCAGGTAGCGCGACACCTGCTCCTCCATGGCGCTCACCTTGGCGGCCACCGTTTCCGACGACACGCCGTCGCGGATGCGCTGCGCCTCGCGCGCGTCGTGCACCCGGGCCAGGGGCGTATGCGGCACGCTCGACAGCGTGTAGATGTTGGGGTCTTCGGTGGGATAGACTGAGCAGAGCGGGCCGTCGACGAAGGTCACCGCCGGGAAGGCGTGATCGGTCTCGTAATAGAGCAGCATGGTCGGCTCGTAGAAGAACGGCATCGGCATGCCAAGCTGCTGGCCCCAGCTGGCGTCGATCAGCAGGTCGTACGGCTCGCCCTCGACCATCACGCTGTCGTCCGTCTCCTCGATCGAGGTCACACGGTGCCGCAGCACCAGGCTGTCGCCGAGCAGGTCGGCGAAGAAGCGCCGCGACTGCTCGATCAGCAGCACCCGCTCGCCGGTCAACATCAGGCCGGCGATCTCGCGGATCGGGATCGAGGTCTCGGTCTGCTCGCGGAACTCGATGCCGGTCGAGGTCATGATCAGGCGATAGGTCGCGAAATCGATCAGGCTCTCGGATTTGGGCACGGCGTAGATGTTCTCGGGGATCTCCCGGCTCAGCTGCGGATAGCGCTCCATGAAGCGCATGAAGCCGTCGCGCGACTGCACCCGGGTGCCGTGGTGGCGCGGGTAGTGGAAGCCAAGGTGCAGCCGGAACTGGTTGTTGCCAGAGGCCTCGTGCAGCGGCCGGTGATGCTGCTCGAAGACCCGGACGTCGAAGCCGAGCGCCTTCAGCGAGCTCCCGAGATGGCAGCCGTACCAGCCGGCGCCGACGATCGCCACCCGAGAGACCATGATCGTTTGTATCCGTTGCGTATCGGCGGCGATCCTAGACGAACTCCGCCGTACCGGGCCAGCCCGGCGTCCCGATCCTAGCGGTCCGGACCGACGATCTCGAAATTGAACACCTGCATCGACTGTGTCGGCACCGCGACCCCGCCCCGCATCGCCGGGTGGAAGTGCCAGCCCAGCACCGCCCGTTGCGCGGTGCGGTCGAGGTCGGCATGGCCCGAGCTGACGGCGACTTCGGCCGACGAGACCTGGCCGCTGGCGCCGATCGTGACCAGCATCTCCACCGTGCCCTGCTCGCCGCGCAGCCCGGCGCTACGGGGGTAGGCTGGCACCTTGTTGGCGTGCCGGTCGTCCGGCGAGGCTGCGATGTCGCCTGGATTGTCCTGGCGGCCATAGCCGACATCGCCGTTGGGGTCGAGCTCGACCTCCGGCTGCGCCTGGACCTCCGACTGCGGCGGCGGCGGTGCGGCAGGGGGTGGCGGCAGGTCGGGCGGCGCCTTGGCATCCGGTGGCACCGGCGGGCTCGGCGGCGTCTGCGGGGAATCCGGCGCAGGCGGCGTCCGCGGCGCCGGCGGGGTCGCGGCAGCGGGCGGCGTCTGCTTCGAGCCGCCGGCATATTTCGCGTCGTCCATCACCATGTCGATGGTCGGCGGGTCACTCGGTCCGGCCGGCGGCGGCTGCAGCGGCGGCGTCGGCCAGAGCCGCGGCGCCTCCAGGATCACGGCGACCAGCGCCAGGTGGAAGACGACCGCGATGGCGCCGGCCGCCAGCAGCAGCTCACGCCGGCGCCGGCCGCCCCAGCCGCGGGACGGCACGAACAGCCGGACGCGCGGACCTCCCCGCAGCGCCGGCGCGGCCGCGCGTGGGCGTGGCGGTTCCGGTGCAGCCGGTCCGGGCGTCCCCGGGCCCCGCACCCGCGACACGGTGTCATGCAGCGCGGTGCCGCGCTCCATCACACCCTCAGGCGTTCCGGGATCGTCAGGCCGAGCCGGTCGGGGATGTCCCAGATCTCGCGCACGGTGCGCAGCGGCCGGAACCCGGCGTCCAGGTAGTTCGGCAATGCCCGCGGATGGTCGGCGGTGCAGGTGTTGACCCGCACCGTGCCGGCCTCGCTGCGCGCCCGCGCGTCGGCGATTGCGGCGTCCAGCAGCACCCGGCCGACACCGCGCCCGAGCGCCTGCGGCAACAGCCCGAAATAGCTGAGGTTGACGTCGCGGGCGCCGCGGCCGTCCAGCTCGTAGAACCCGACTGGCTGGCCGCCGCGATACAGCACGTGGATCGACACCGCCGGATCGGCCAGCAGCGCGGCCAGCTCGGCATCCGGCATCATGCGGCGCAGCCACCAGCAATGGGCCTGGCCGACGCTGTCGTAGAGGTGGCGATAGTAGCCGACCGCCGGCGCCGGGACGACCACCACGCTGTCACCGGGAGCGAGCGTCACCGCAGCGGACCGGCCAGGCTCCAGACGCAGGAAGGTAACCTCGACGGCAATGCGGGTCGAGTTCCGGAAGGAGATCGTCATCGCCGCACCCTCCACTCCAAGACGACCCGGGCGTCGCGCGGACCCTATCGCGTCCGGCGCAGAGCCTGCAAAGGACACGGCCCCGTTGGACTCTCCGGGACGGCGGCCTAATCGTCCAGGAAGGATCGGAGTTTTCGGCTGCGGCTCGGGTGCTTCAGCTTTCGCAGCGCCTTCGCCTCGATCTGGCGGATGCGCTCGCGGGTGACGTTGAACTGCTGCCCGACCTCCTCCAGCGTGTGGTCGGTGTTCATGCCGATGCCGAACCGCATGCGCAGCACCCGCTCCTCGCGGGGGGTGAGCGACGACAGCACCCGGGTGGTGGCCTCGCGGAGGTTGGTCTGGATCGCGGCGTCCAGCGGGATGACGGCGGTCTTGTCCTCGATGAAGTCGCCGAGGTGGCTGTCCTCCTCGTCGCCGATCGGCGTCTCCAGGCTGATCGGCTCCTTGGCGATCTTGAGCACCTTGCGGACCTTCTCGAGCGGCATGCCGAGCTTCTCGGCGAGCTCCTCCGGCGCCGGCTCGCGGCCGATCTCGTGCAGCATCTGGCGCGACGTGCGCACCAGCTTGTTGATGGTCTCGATCATGTGCACGGGGATGCGGATGGTGCGCGCCTGGTCGGCGATCGAGCGCGTGATCGCCTGGCGGATCCACCAGGTGGCGTAGGTCGAGAACTTGTAGCCGCGGCGATACTCGAACTTGTCCACAGCCTTCATCAGGCCGATATTGCCCTCCTGGATCAGGTCCAGGAACTGCAGGCCGCGGTTGGTATATTTCTTGGCGATCGAAATCACCAGCCGCAGGTTGGCCTCGATCATCTCCTTCTTGGCCCGGGCGGAGTCCCGCTCGCCGCGCGAGACGGTGGCGTAGACGCGCCGGAACTCGGCGATGGGCAGCCCGGTCTCGGTGGCCACCTGCGACACCTTGCCGCGCAGCTCCTGTACCTCGCCAGTATGGCGGGCGACAAAGTTCTTCCACGCCTTGCCTGGCAGCCCTGAGACGGACTCGATCCAGTTCGGCTCCATCTCGTGACCGCGATACTTCATCAGGAAGTCGTCGCGGCTGACCTTGGCGCTCTCGGCAAATCGCAGCATGCGGCCCTCGAGGCCGTTCAGCAGCTGGCTGATCTGCTTGAGCTGGGTGACCAGCTCCTCAATGCGGTTGTTGTGCAGCCGTACGGTCTCGACCTTGGCCACGAGTTCGTCGCGCAGCTTCTCGTAGCTCTTCTCGGAGCGATCGGTGACCGCCTCGCCGGCGGTGAGCGTCTCCAGCCGCTTGGCCTGCACCTTGTGCAGCTTCTTGTAGAGAGTCTCGATCTCCTCGAACTGCTGCAGCACCTCGGGCTTGAGCTTCTCCTCCAGCGCCGACAGCGACAGCCCGACCCCCTCGCCCTCGTCGGCATCGTCGGCCTCGGCCGGATTGTCGAAGCTGGGCTCCGGCGTCGGCACCGGGCTCTCTGCGCCCTCCTCGACCACGACGTTGCCGGCCTGGGTCGCCTCCAGGTCGATGATGTCGCGCAGCAGCATCTGCCCGACCTTCAGCCGGTCATGCCAGGAGATGATGGCGCGGAAGGTGAGCGGGCTCTCGCACAGCCCGCCGATCATCTCGTCGCGGCCGGCCTCGATGCGCTTGGCGATGGCGATCTCGCCCTCGCGCGACAGCAGCTCGACCGAGCCCATCTCGCGAAGGTACATGCGGACCGGATCGTCCGTGCGGCCGAGACTCTCGGCATCGACATTGCCGGTCGGCGCGTCGCCCTCCTCGGCCTCCGGCTTCTCCTTCTTCTCGTCCTCGTCGTCGTGGACGACGGGCTCGGCCTCCTCGTTGTCCTCGTTCTCGACGACCTGGATGCCCATCTCGGACAGCACCGCCATCACGTCCTCGATCTGCTCCGACGACATCTGGTCGGGCGGCAGCACCGCGTTCAGTTCGTCGAAGGTGATGTAGCCGCGCTCGCGTCCGCGTGCGATCAGGCGCTTGACCGCGGCGGACTGGGTATCGAGCAGGCTGGCGTCGGCATCCTGCTCGGTCGCAGTCGCCTCGGTGGTGGCCGCCGTCTTCGTCGCCATGCTCAACTCAACTCCAGCTCGGCCTCCGTGTCGGCCGTCAATCTTCCTCGTCGGCCTGCTCGCCGCGCCGCAGGTCCCACCGCGTCTGGACCAGCATCGTCAGGCGGCGTTGCGACGGCTCGTCCGCGTCGCGGGCGAAGGCGGCCGCCGCGGCATCGATCTCCTGGTCCAGGCCACCGGTGTTGAGGAGCCCGAAAAAGTGCCACCAACCCCGCTCCGCATCTGCCGGCATCGCTCCCGGGGAAGCGACTTCCGACATCGGCAGCGGGCTCGACGCCAGCATCTTGTCCACTTGTGCCGCCAATCCGGCCGTGTGCAGGTGGGCTATGAGACCCCCCGAGTCAAGGGCGGCGGCGTCGTGGGCCGCCTCCAGCACGGCGGCCCGGACCCGTGCCAGATCGGCCGGCAGCACGAGGCGGCACCAGGCCGCCTCGACGTCGTGCAGCAGCGCCGGATGGCGCAGCAGGATCGCCTGCAGCAGCCGCAGCCGCTCCAGCCGCGTGCCGTCCGCCGCCGGCACCGGACGCGCCGGCTTGCCCGCAGCGCCGCCCGCGCTCGCGCCCCGCCGGGCGCGGGAGAAATGCTCGAAGAAGCGCTGCGTCAGCGTCCGGCGATACTCCGCCGCCAAGCCCCTGTGACCGATCGTTCCCGCCGCTTCGGTCAGCCGCGCGTGCAGCGCCGCCCGCTGCTCCGGCCCGGGGTCGCGCACCCCCTCGCTCAGCAGCTCGAACAGCACGTCCGACAGCCGGGCGGCGCCATCCAGCCGGGCGGCGAAGGCGCCGGCGCCATCCTTGCGGACCAGGCTGTCCGGGTCCTCACCCTCCGGCAGCCGCACGAAGCGCAGCGTGCGTTCGGGATCGAGCAGCGGCAGCGCCGTCTCGGCCGCCCGGATGGATGCGCGCAGCCCGGCGGCATCGCCGTCGAAGCAGAGCAACGGCGCCGGCGCCACCCGCCACAGCGCCTCCAGCTGCTCCGGCGTCAGCGCCGTGCCGAGCGGCGCCACCGCGCCCGCGAAGCCGGCCTGGTGCAGCGCGATCACGTCCATGTAGCCCTCGACCACCACGAGCTCGCGCGAGCCCGCCTTGGTCTCGCCGGCCGGCCGCACGGTCCGCATCGACGAGGTCGCCCGCTCCAGCCCGAACAGCGTGCGCCGCTTGGCGAACAGCGGCGTCTCGGGCCCGTTAAGGTATTTCGGCTGGCCGTCCCCCAGCGTGCGGCCGCCGAAGCTGACCAGCCCGCCGCGGCGGTCGCGGATCGGGAAGGTGACCCGGTTGAAGAACAGCTCGCCTTTCGGCCGGCCATCCTCGTCCACGCGCAGCAGCCCCGCCTCGACGGCCAGCGCGGGCGTGAAGCCCAACTCCCGCAGCTCGGCCGCCAGCGCACCACGGCCCTCACCGGACCAGCCCAGCCCGTGATCGGCGATCGTGGCGTCGGTGAGGCCGCGGCCATGTAGATACTCCAGCGCCGCGCGGCCCTCCGGCGCCCGCAGCCTGCGCACGTAGCTGCGCTGTGCGGCGTCCAGCACGTCGGTGAGGCTCTTCGCCCGCTCCGCCCGGTCGCGATCGGCCGGCGCCTGCCGCGGCACCTCGAGCCCGGCCTCCGAGGCCAGCCCCTCGATCGCCTCGAGGAAGGAACGGCCCTCGGCCTGCATGACGAACGAGATCGCGTCGCCGTGCGCACCACAGCCGAAGCAGTGGAAGTGGTCGTCATAGACGTAGAAGGAGGGCGTCTTCTCGCCGTGGAACGGGCAGCATGCCTTGTACTGCCGGCCGGACCGGAGCAGCTTGGTCTTGCGGCCGATCACCGCCGCGATCGGGGTGCGGGCGCGCAACTCGTCGAGAAAGGCGGGATCGAACGCCATGATGCTCCCGGGCGGCAGGAAGGCCAGGGGCCCTGCCCCTGGACCCCGCCAAAGGCTCGCCTTTGAAAACCACTTATAAAGATCGGGTCCTGGGGCCGCCGGCCCTGGCGGGGTCCAGGGGCAGGGCCCCGACCTTTAGCTGAGGCGCGCCTTCACCAGCAGATTGACCCGGCCGAGATCGAGCGCCGCGCCATGCCTGCCCTTCAGCGCCGCCATGACCCGGCCCATGTCCTTCATGCTGCCGGCCCCGGTCTCGGCGACGGCGTCGGCGACCGCGAGCGCCAGCGCCGCCTCGTCCATCGGCGCCGGCAGGAACTGCTCGATGATGACGATCTCGGAGTCCTCCTTGGCGGCGAGCTCCGGCCGTCCGCCCTGCACGTACATCGCCGCGGATTCGGCACGAGACTTCACCATGTTGCGCAGCATGGAGACGATCTCGTCGTCCGGGATCTGGGCGACGCCCTTCGGGCGCGCGGCGATGTCGAGATCCTTTAGCCGCGCCATCACCATGCGCAGCGTGGAGACACGGGGCGCGTCGCCGGCCTTCATCGCCGTCTTCAGTCCTTCGGTGAAGTCCGTCCGCAAGGCCATGATCCGTCCTCCTTCCGCGGACGTCGCATGGAATAAAATTCCCACACCACGTCATGCTAGGAAATTACTTCCCATACGGGCCGTCGGCTTGCTAGTGCTGCGATCCCGGAGGAGAGCCCAGCATGCCGATGACCGTCGAGGCTATCATAGATCGTCTGGGCGGCGCCGAGCAGGCCGCGCGTCTGACCGGCGTCGGCACCGAGGCGATCCGCAAGTGGCGGCAGGCGCGACTGGTGCCGCCCAAGCACTGGGCGGCGATCATGGGTGCCGCCCGGCTTGGGATCGCCGACCTGTCGCCCGCCTCAGTTTCTGCTCCGGAGCCCATCCCCGCCGCCGAGCAGCCGGAGGGCGCCACCGCCGTGCTTGCGCTCGCCGACGGCACGTTGCTGTGGGGCCGCGGTTTCGGGGCGCCCGCCGAGGCCGCGTGCGCGATCGGCGAGATCTGCTTCTCGACCGGCCTCACCGGCTACCAGGAGACGCTGACCGACCCGTCCTTCGCCGGCCAGATCATCACCTTCACCTTCCCGCACATCGGCAATGTCGGCGCCACCCCGGAAGACGAGGAGGCGACGAACATCGCAGCACTCGGGCTGGTGGTGAAGCAGGACCTGACCGAGCCCTCGAACTGGCGCGCGACGCAGACGCTGGACGCCTGGCTGAAGGGCCGCGGCGTGCCCGGCATCAGCGGCATCGACACCCGCGCGCTGACCCACCGAATCCGCGACGGCGGGCCGCAAACGGCGGTGCTGGCCTATCCGACCGACGGCCACTTCGACATCGCGACCCTGCGCGCCGCCGCCCTGGCCTGGCCCGGCCTCGACGGCATGGACCTGGCGCGCGCGGTGTCCTGCACGCAGAGCTATGCCTGGGCCGAGGGCACCTGGACCGACGGCCGCACGCCTCGGCGCCAGGCCGGGCCGGAGGCGCGGCACGTGGTCGCGGTCGATTACGGCGCCAAGCGCAACATCCTGCGCTGCCTGGTGCAGGTCGGCTGCCGCGTCACCGTGGTGCCGGCCGACAGCAGCGCCGAGGACATCCTGGGCCACGCGCCGGACGGGGTATTCCTCTCGAACGGCCCCGGCGACCCGTCGGCCACCGCCGAATATGCGGTGCCGGCGATCCGCGGCGTGCTGGAGGCCGGGCTGCCAGTGTTCGGCATCTGCCTCGGCCATCAGCTGCTGGCGCTGGCGCTGGGCGCCCGCACCTACAAGCTGGAGCAGGGCCATCGCGGTGCCAACCAGCCGGTGCGCGACCTGGCCACCGGCCGCGTCGAGATCACCAGCCAGAACCACGGCTTCGCGGTGGATGACGGCAGCCTGCCGGACGGCGTGCGCGTCACCCACACGAGCCTGTTCGACGGCTCCAACGAGGGCATCGCCAGCGATCGCTACCCCGCCTTCTCGGTGCAGTACCACCCGGAAGCCGGCCCCGGTCCCTCGGACAGCCGTCACCTGTTCGAGCGGTTCGTCGCGCTGATCGACCACGGCAAGGCCTGAAGCTCCGCAACGAACGGCCATAATCGAAGGCATACCATGCCCAAGCGCACTGACATCGCGTCGATCCTGATCATCGGCGCCGGACCGATCGTCATCGGGCAGGCGTGCGAGTTCGACTATTCCGGCGCGCAGGCCTGCAAGACGCTGCGCGACGAGGGCTACCGGGTGATCCTGGTGAACTCGAACCCGGCGACCATCATGACCGATCCGGGTCTCGCGCACGCGACCTACGTCGAGCCGATCACGCCGGAGTTCGTCGAGCGCATCATCCTGCGCGAGCGGCCGGACGCGATCCTGCCGACCATGGGCGGGCAGACCGCGCTCAACACCGCGATGGCGCTGGACGCCTCGGGCTTCCTCGCCGCCCACGGCGTCGAGCTGATCGGCGCCAAGGCCGAGGTGATCGACCGCGCCGAGGACCGGCTGAAGTTTCGCGACGCCATGGCCGAGATCGGCATCGAGAGCCCGCGCAGCACGATCGCGCACAGTCTGGCGGAGGCGCGCGCAGCCCTGGTCGGGATCGGGCTGCCGGCAGTGATCCGGCCCTCCTTCACGCTGGGCGGCACCGGCGGCGGCATCGCCTACAACCGCGAGGAGTTCGAGCAGATCGTCACCGGCGGGCTGGAGGCGTCGCCCACCACCGAGGTGCTGATCGAGGAGAGCGTGCTCGGCTGGAAGGAGTACGAGATGGAGGTCGTGCGCGACAGCGCCGACAACTGCATCATCGTCTGCTCGATCGAGAACATCGATCCGATGGGCATCCATACGGGGGATTCCGTGACGGTGGCGCCGGCGCTGACGCTCACCGACAAGGAATACCAGCACATGCGCGATGCCTCGATCGCCTGCCTGCGCCGCATCGGCGTCGATACCGGCGGCTCCAACGTGCAGTTCGGCATCAACCCCGCCGACGGCCGCATGGTGGTGATCGAGATGAACCCGCGCGTGTCGCGCTCCTCCGCGCTGGCATCGAAGGCGACCGGCTTCCCGATCGCCAAGGTCGCGGCGCGGCTCGCCGTCGGATACACGCTGGACGAGCTCGCCAACGACATCACCGGCAGCACGCCGGCCGCGTTCGAGCCGACGCTGGATTACGTGGTGGTGAAGATCCCTCGCTTCACCTTCGAGAAGTTCCCGGGCAGCCCGGCGCTGCTGTCGACCAGCATGAAGTCGGTCGGCGAGGCGATGTCGATCGGCCGCTCCTTCGCGGAGGCGCTGCAGAAGGGCCTGCGCTCGATGGAGACCGGGCTGGCCGGGCTCGATCCGGTCGAGCCGCCGGGCGACGGCGGGCCGGATGCGTTCCGCGCCGCTCTCAGCCAGCCGAAGCCGGACCGGCTGCTGATGGCGGCCCAGGCGCTGCGGGCTGGACTGTCGGTCGAGGAGATCCACGAGACCACGAAGTTCGACCCCTGGTTCCTGCGCGAGCTGGAGCGGATCGTGGCGGCGGAGCGCGCGGTCGCGGCGGAGGGGCTGCCGCGCGACGCGTACGGGCTGCGCCGGCTGAAGGCGATGGGCTTCTCCGACGTGCGGCTGGCACAGCTCGCCGGCACGACCGAACCGGAGGTGCACGGCGGGCGCGAGGCCGCCGGCGTGCGTCCCGTCTACAAGCGCATCGACACCTGCGCGGCCGAGTTCGCCTCGATCACGCCCTACATGTACTCGACCTACGAGGGCGGATACGCTGCGCCGGACTGCGAGAGTTCGCCGACCGAGCGTGAGAAGATCGTGATCCTCGGCGGCGGCCCGAACCGCATCGGTCAAGGCATCGAGTTCGATTATTGCTGCGTGCACGCCGCCTACGCGCTGCGCGATGCCGGCTACGAGACCATCATGGTCAACTGCAACCCCGAGACGGTGTCCACCGACTACGACACCTCCGACCGGCTGTATTTCGAGCCGCTCACCGCCGAGGACGTGGTGGCGCTGATCCGCCGCGAGCAGCAGGCCGGCCGCGTGCTCGGCTGCATCGTGCAGTATGGCGGGCAGACGCCGCTGAAGCTCAGCCAGTCTCTGGGGGCGGCCGGCATCCCGATCCTGGGCACGCCGGCCGACGCCATCGACCGCGCCGAGGACCGCGAGCGCTTCCAGGCGATGCTGCGCACGCTCGGCCTGCGCCAGCCCGAGAACGGCATCGCCCGCTCGCCCGCCGAGGCCGAGCAGGTGGCCGAGCGCGTCGGCTATCCGGTGGTGATCCGACCCTCCTACGTGCTGGGCGGCCGCGCCATGGAAATCGTGCACGACCGCGTCAGCCTCTCCCGCTACATGCGGGTGGCGCTGCAGCAGGCCGGCGCCGACGCGGCCGCAGGCCCGGTGCTGATCGATCGCTACCTGAACGACGCCATCGAGGTCGACGTCGACTGCATCTGCGACGGCGTGCAGGTGTACGTCGCCGGCGTCATGGAGCATATCGAGGAGGCCGGCATCCATTCCGGCGACAGCGCCTGCTCGCTGCCGCCCTATTCGCTGTCGCCCGCCACGATCACCGAGCTGAAGGCGCAGACCGAGGCGATGGCGCGCGAGCTCGGCATCGTCGGGCTGATGAACGTGCAATACGCCATCAAGGGCGATGCGATCTACGTGCTGGAGGTGAACCCGCGCGCGTCCCGCACGGTGCCGTTCGTTGCAAAGGCGACGGGCGTGCCGGTGGCCAAGATCGGCGCCCGCGTGATGGCGGGTGCGAGGCTGTCGGAGTTCCGGCTGGACGACCGCGCCATCGCGCCGCACGTCGCGGTGAAGGAGGCGGTGTTCCCGTTCGCCCGCTTCTCCGGCGTCGACGTCATGCTTGGTCCGGAGATGCGCTCGACCGGCGAGGTGATCGGCCTCGATGCCAGCTTCGAGCGCGCGTTCGCCAAGGCGCAGCTCGGCGCCGGCGTGAAGCTGCCGGGCAGCGGCCAGGTGTTCCTCTCGGTGCGGGCCGGCGACAAGGACGCGATCGGCCCGCTGGCGCGCCGGCTGGCCGACATGGGCTTCACCCTGCTGGCCACGCGCGGCACCGCCGCCACGCTGAAGGCGACCGGCACCCCGGCCAGGACGGTGAACAAGGTGCTGGAAGGCCGCCCGCACTGCGTGGACGCGATCCGCTCGGGCGAGATCCAGATGGTGATCAACACCGCGGCCGGCGCGCAGTCGGTCGCCGACAGTTTCGACATCCGACGCAGCGCGCTCACCAACAACGTGCCGCACTTCACCACGATCGCCGGCGCTCGTGCGGCGGTCTATGCGATCGCCGCGATGCGGGCCGGGCCGCTTGAAGTCGCCCCGCTGCAGTCCTACTTTCACGGATCGTTCTGAGCCGAGCCGTCGAGAACGGCCGCGCTGTCATGACCTGATCACCAGTTTGGGGACGCCTTCGGTGCAGAAATTTCCGATGACGGGCAAGGGCCTGCAGCGGCTCGAGGAGGAGCTTCGCAAGCTCAAGAGCGAGGAGCGGCCGGCGGTGATCCGGGCGATCGCCGAGGCGCGCAGCCACGGCGACCTGTCGGAAAACGCGGAATACGACGCGGCGCGCGACCGGCAGTCCTTCGTCGAGGGGCGCATCGACGAGCTCGAGGGCATCGTGTCGATGGTCGAGGTGATCGAGCCGCACACGCTGTCCGGCGACCACGTCAAGTTCGGCGCCGTCGTGCGGCTGGTCGACGAGGAGAGCGACCGTGAAGTCAGTTACCAGATCGTCGGCGTCTACGAGGCCGACATCAAGTCGGGTCTGCTGTCGGTGTCGGCGCCGCTGGCGAAATCGCTGATCGGCAAGAAGAAGGGCGACACCGTTTCGGTGCCGGCACCCGGCGGCGACCGCACCTACGAGATCCTGTCCATCAGCTACGGCTGACAGCCATGATCGACCTGGGCGACGTGCGGGCCGCGGCGGCGCGCATCGAGGGCCGCGTGTTGCGCACGCCCACGATCGCGAGCCAGGCGCTGTCGCAGGCGACCGGCGCCGCCATCACCCTGAAGCTCGACAACCTGCAGGCGGTCGGCTCCTTCAAGGAGCGCGGGGCCGCCAACAAGCTCGGGCTGCTGACGCCGGCTGAACGCGCGCGTGGCGTCATCACCGTCTCGGCCGGCAACCATGCGCAGGGCGTGGCCCGCCATGCCAGCCTGCTCGGCATCGACGCCGTCATCGTCATGCCGCGCTTCACGCCGGCGGCCAAGGTCACCCGCACCGCCGCCTGGGGCGCGCGCGTGGTGCTGCACGGCTTGAGCTTCGCCGAGGCGACGGAGCATGCGAACGCGTTGTGCGAGAGCGAGCGGCGCGTGTTCGTGCATCCGTACGACGACGAGGCCGTCATGGCCGGACAGGGTACCCTGGCGCTCGAGCTGTTGGAGGATGCCGGTCCGCTCGATGCGCTGGTGATCCCGATCGGCGGCGGCGGGCTGATCGCCGGCAGCGCGGTCACCGCGGCGGCGCTGCGTCCGGAGGTCGAGATCATCGGCGTCCAGGTCGAGAACTTTTCGTCCCTGTCGGCCTTTCCCGGTGAGGAGGTCGTGCCGGCAGGCGGCTCCACCATCGCCGAGGGCATCGCGGTGCTGCAGCTGGGGCGGCGACCGCTCGACGTCGTCCGCCGGCTGGTCGGGCAGGTCATCACGGTCAGCGAACAATCTGTCGAAGACGCGATCACGTTGATGGCTGAGGGCGCCAAGCAGGTGTCCGAGGGGGCCGGTGCAGCGTCGCTGGCGGCGATCCTGTCGAACCCGTCGTTATTCCGCGGCCGCAGGGTGGCGGTCCCGATCTGCGGCGGCAACATCGACAGCCGCATCCTGGCGAACACCCTGCTGCGCTCGCTGCTGCGAGACGGCCGTCTGTTGCGGCTGTTCATGCAGATCCCGGACCGGCCCGGCGTGCTGGCCGACATCGCCACCATCATCAGCGAGAGTGGCGGCAACATCATCGAGGTGCTGCACCAGCGGCTGTTCGCTGCACTCAGCGTGCAGACCACGGAACTCGAGATCATGCTGGAGGCCCGCGACCCTCAGCATGCCGAGCAGATCGCGAGCAGGCTCGGCGAGCACTACGTCATCAGGCGCTCCTGAGTCGGCAGCGGCTCAGGGCTGCAACGGCTCAGGGCTGCAACGGCTCAGGGCTGCAACGGCTCAGGGCTGCAACGGCTCAGGGCTGCAGCGAAACGTTCTCGTCCTCGACGGAAAAGCCCACCTTCATCGTCACCTGGTAGTGCGCGACGGCGTTGTTCTCGATGTGGCCGCGTGTCTCGACTACCTGGAACCAGCGCATGTGGCGCACGGTGTTCGATGCCTTGCCGATCGCTGCCTTGATCGCATCCTCGATGCCGGTCTCCGACGAGCCGACCACCTCGATGACCCGATAAACATGATCCGTCACGACGCGTCTCCTTCATGGTGGATGCAGAACGATCCGGTGATCCCGGTGGTTCCGATCCTACCGCGTACCGAACAGGCGGTCGCCGGCATCCCCCAGGCCCGGCCTGATGTAGCCGTGATCGTCGAGCCCGCGGTCGATCGCGGCGGTGATTACGCGCACGTCCGGATGCGCCGCTGCGAAGGTGCGCAGGCCTTCCGGCACGCAGAGCAGGCAGACGAAGGTGATCCGCCGTGCGCCGGCCGCCCGCAAACGGTTCACCGCCGCGACGGCGGAATGGCCGGTGGCAAGCATCGGGTCGACCAGGATGCAGAACCGTTCCGCCAGCGCATGCGGCAGCTTCAGGTAGTATTCGACCGGCTTCAGGGTGTCGGGATCGCGGTACAGGCCGATATGGCCGACGCCGGCGGCCGGGACCAGGTCGAGCATGCCGTCGAGGATACCGTTCCCGGCGCGCAGGATCGAGACGAAGCAGGGCTTCTTGCCGGCCAGGCGCCGGCCGGTCATCGGCTCCAGCGGGGTCTCGATCGGCGCGTCCTCGAGGTCGAGCCCGCGGGTGGCTTCGTACGCCAGCAGCAGGCTGATCTCGCGGGTGAGGCGCCGAAAGCCGGCGGTCGAGGTGGTGGCCTCGCGCAGCCGGGTGAGCTTGTGCTGCACCAGCGGGTGGTCAAGCACGGTCACCGACGGGAAATCGGCCACGCGCTGGGAAGCCCCTATCCGCCGGCGGGCTGGAAGGCCAGTGAGACGCCGTTCATGCAGTAGCGGTCGCCGGTCGGGTTGGGGCCATCCGGGAACACGTGGCCGAGGTGACTGTGGCAGGTGGCGCACACCACCTCGACGCGCTGCATGCCGTGGGCGTTGTCGACACGGTTCTCGGTCGCGTCCTCGATTGGCGCGAAGAAGCTGGGCCAGCCGCTGCCGCTCTCGTACTTGGTGCTGGAGGTGAAGAGCGGCGTGTCGCAGACGGCGCAGTGGAAGCTGCCGTCGCGCTTCTCGAAGTTGAGCGGACTGCTGCCGGGGCGCTCCGTGCCCTTCTCGCGCAGCACGTGGTACTGCTGCGGCGTCAGACGCTGGCGCAGGGCGTCGTCGGTGAAGTCCATCGGCTGGTCCATGATGCAGGTCCTTCGAGACGGGGTATCGGGTGGCAGATTGGCGCGATCCGGCGATGGCGCAACCCGGACGGCCAGGGGACGCTAGGCTCGGTGCGACATCGATGCGCAAGGAGCCCAGGATGATGGACGACGAGAAGAAGCCGGCCGAGCCGGCGACCACCGAGGAGAAGATCGACGAGGTGATGGACGATACCTTTCCGGCCAGTGATCCGCCATCCATCGGCGGCAGCACCGGCCCGGGCGACACCAAGGTCACCGGCCCGAAGACCCCTTAACAGGTGGATTGCAAAGGCTCCGCCTTTGCTGGGGCCCAGGGGCAAGGCCCCTGGCCTCGTCTGTCTCATTGGATGCTAGTTTGAGGTCTCCCAAGATGTAGGAGACCCCATGACCCCCACCCGGCAATCGCGCCGCCCGGTGATGCTGGTGATCCTCGATGGCTTCGGCTGGCGGGACGAGACCACCGAGAACGCCATCGCCCAGGCCAGGATGCCGAACTTCGACCGGCTATGGGCGCAGGGTCCGCGATCGTTCCTGCGCACCTGCGGCAACGATGTCGGCCTGCCGCAGGGCCAGATGGGCAACTCCGAAGTCGGCCACCTCAACATCGGCGCCGGCCGCGTGGTGATGCAGGATCTGCCGCGCATCCACGCCGCGATCGAGGACGGATCGCTCGCCCAGGCAGCGACGTTGCAGCAGCTGATCGCGGCGCTGCATGATACCGGCGGCACCGCGCACCTGATGGGTCTGGTCTCGCCCGGCGGCGTGCACGCGCATACCGATCACGCGGTGGCACTGGCCCGCATCCTGGTCGACGCGGGCGTCCCGGTCGCGCTGCACATCTTCACCGACGGCCGCGACACACCGCCGCAGTCCGGCCGCAACTACGTCGCTGAGCTGCGCGCCCGGCTGCCGCCGCAGGTGCGGCTGGCCACCCTGTCCGGCCGCTACTACGCCATGGATCGCGACACCCGGTGGGAGCGCGTCCGCCTCGCCTACGAGGCGATCGTCGCCGCGCACGGGCCGCGCGAGGCGGATCCCGACCAGGTGCTGGCGAATGCCTACGCCGCCGGCATCACCGACGAGTTCGTGCCGCCCACCGTGCTGCACGGCTATGACGGCATGGGCGACGGCGACGGGATCGTCTCGTTCAACTTCCGCGCCGACCGCATCCGCCAGCTGCTCGCCGCCATCCTCGACGCGGACTTCGCCGGCTTCCCACGCGCCGCCGTGCCGCAACTGGTCGGCACCGTGGCAATGACCCGCTACAGCGACGACCTCGCCGACCGGCTCTGGGTGCTGTTCCCGCCGCAGAGCCTCGACGACCTGCTGGGCGAGGTCGTCTCCCGCGCCGGGCGCCGTCAACTGCGGATGGCGGAGACCGAGAAGTACCCGCACGTCACCTACTTCATGAACGGTGGCCGCGAGGCGGCGCTGCCGGGCGAGGACCGCATCGTGGTGCCGTCGCCCAAGGTCGCGACCTACGACCTGCAGCCCGAGATGTCGGCGCCCGAGCTCACCGACAGGGCCGTAGAGGCGATCGGCGGCGGACAGTACGACCTGATCGTGCTGAACTACGCCAACCCCGACATGGTCGGCCACACCGGCAACCTGCAGGCGGCGATCCGGGCGGTCGAGGCGGTCGATGCCGGGCTCGGGCGCATCGTGCAGGCGATCGACCGCGAGGGCGGCGTGCTGCTCGTCACCGCGGACCACGGCAACTGCGAGATGATGCGTGACCCCGAGACCGGCGAGCCGCATACGGCGCACACGCTGAACGCGGTGCCGCTGGTGCTGTCCGGACGACAAAACGCGCCGCTGGCGGAGGGGCGCCTGGCGGATATCGCGCCAACCCTGCTGGCGCTCATGGGGCTGGAGCAGCCGGATGCCATGACCGGGCGGTCGCTGCTGGGTGGCTGACGCGAGGTGAAGGCCAGGGCTCTGCCCTGGACCCGCTCAGGGCGGGGCCCTGAAAACCCGTTTGTCCGGTTCGGCCTCGCGGTGCTGCTGATGACGGCGCAGACCGCGCAGGGACGGCCGACTCAGGCGCAGGCAGTGGCGGCGCGTGCGCTGGCCGGCCGCTACGGCGCCGAACGCGATGCGGCGCTGCGGCGCGCCGCGGATGCCGCCGCCCGCGCCGCCGCCCTGTCGGCGGCCAGCGTGCAGGAAGCGGCCGAGGCGCAGCGCACCGACCGGACCGCCGCCGATGCCACCGGGCGGGTGTCGGCGCTGGCCGCAGACCGCGAGCGGGCGCGGCAGGCGCTGGATGCCGACGCACGCGCGCTGGCGCCGCTGCTGCCGGTCGCGATGCGGCTATCGCTGTATCCGGCCGAGACCCTGCTGGCCTCGCC
>CALMVO010000133.1 GCA_937873205.1 uncultured Acetobacteraceae bacterium | reverse complement strand
TGACGAGCATCTTTATCCAATCGAACGAGTCCGTTCGATCGGATGATGCTCTAGGACCCGTTTCTTAAGTATTGGTTTCCAAAGGCGAGCCTTTGGCGGGGTCCAGGGGCAGCGCCCCTGGCCTTCTACCTTGGCCGCGGCCGCACGATGACGGTGGCGGTCATGCCGGCGGCCAGCACCACCGTCGGCGGCACCGCGTCGATATGGATGCGCACCGGAATGCGCTGCGCCAGCCGGACCCAGGTGTAGGTCGGGCTCACCGACGGCAGCCCCTGCGTCGAGACGGCGGCGTTGGGCGTGGCGATGCCGCGGGTGATGCTTTCCACGTGGCCGAAGACGGGATCGCGATAGCCGAGCAGCCGCACCTGGGCCGGATCGCCGACGCGGATCGGTTCGATCTTGGTCTCCTCGAAGTAGCCGTCGACCCAGAACGAGTCCGCGTCGATCACCTCGATGTCGGCGGTGCCTTGGTTGGCATAGTCGCCGACGCGCATCAGCAGGTTGTTGACGTAGCCGTTGACCGTGCTGCGCACCTGCGTGCGCTGCAGATTGATCCGCGCCTGCGACTGCTGCGCGATCGCCTGCGCCAGCATGGCGGCGTCCTCCTCGGCGGAGCCGACATATTGCTGGGTCTGCTCGACCGAGGTGGACAGGGTGGTGAGCTGCTGCCGGCGCCGCGCGTCGGCCTCCTGGACCTGGGCGGAGACCCGCCGCTGCTGCACCACGGCGTCGGCGGAGGCAAGGGAGATCTGGAAGTCGAACGGGTCAATCTCGTAGAGCACGTCGCCCTTGTGCACGAACTGGTTGTCGTGGACGTGCACGGCGACGATCTGGCCGGAGATCTGCGGCGCGATGTCGGCGACCTGGGCGCGCACCTGGCCGTCCCGGGTCCAGGGCTGCGTGGTGTAGTAGTCCCACAGCGACACCAGCACGATCCCGGCCAGCAGCAGGATGGTTCCGGTCGCCAGCAGGCGGGTCAGGCGTTGGGCGCGCTTGAAGATCGTCCCGGTCCTAGCTCAGCAGCACGATGAGGCCGAGGATGCAGATGCCGAGTCCGAACTCGGCGAGCGGCGGGTTCCAGACCAGGCGCTGGAAGCCGAGCCGCCCGAGCAGCGGCCGCAGCGCCAGCAGGATCGCCAGCGCCAGCGCCGCCTGCCCGGCGAACGAGGACACCAGCAGACCGTTCACGACGATGACGTGGGTCATCGGCGTGCGCCGCCCAGGACGCCGGTGAGCATCAGCATGCGCCGGTGGGTGCGCAGCAGCAGTGCCGCGCCATGGAGTCCGGACACCGAGCGCAGCAGCGTCGCGTGCTGCGCCGCCGGCAGTGCGGCACCCTGCCGCAACAATGTGGAGGCGGCCCGGTCCATGCGCTCCAGCATAGCATCAACGTCGCGCGCGTCGAAGCGGCCGGCCGCCGCGGCGGTCTCGCGCAGCGCCGGGATGGCGGCGGCATCGGCGAGGCCGCGTCGGGCGCGGGCCAGGGCGCCGACCAGGTCGGTGAGCCCGACCAGGCGTGCCAGAACGAAACGCCGGCTGCCGGCATCGCCGACCAACCCGTTCCAGCGGTGCACCTGCGCCAGCCGGTCGTAGTTCCGCACGCCGAACGCGGCGCCTTCCGGCGGGACCGCGCCGGCCAGCGTGCGGCCGAGTTCGCCCGCGATCGACACCGCGCCCCGCAGCAGGCGCTGCCGCGGCTGTACCGGCAGGATGAGCACCATCGAGAGGAAGATCAGGATCGCGGAGAGCAGGAACAGCACCGAGCTGTCCACGAAGCTGGACACGTCGAAACCCTGCACGTTGGCGGGGTTCAGGATCACGAAGGTGAACACGAGCATGATGAACCCTACCGAGCCGGTGCGGGGGTCCAGCACCAGGATGCAGGCGACGAAGACCGGCGCGATCAGCGCCATGGCCAGCAGCGGCAAGGCCGAGCCCTGGGTCAGCAGGCCGAACTCGACCAGGGCGGCGGCAGCCACCGCAAGCGGCGCGCCGAGCAGCGTGCCCCAGGCGAAGCTGGTCGGGTTGGGGTTGGTGGAGACCAGCGCGCACAGGGCGGCGATCTCGATCAGCACCAGCGTGGCGTCCGGCATGCCGGACAGGATCGAGATCGCAGCGCCGATCGCGAACGCGATCAGCACCCGGACGCCGTTCAGGCCGACGGCGAACCGGTCGTGATGGTACCGGATGCGCACCTCCCGCAGCGGCGGGCCGCCCTCCGCCAGAACCGCGAGCCCGTCCTCGACCCAGCGCCGGTGCCGGCCGAGCGCCATGCTGCGCTCGAGCAGGAAGGCCTCGGCCGGCAGGCCCGGCATCTCCCGGAGCGCCTCCGAACCATGCGCCGCCGCATCGGCGACCGCCGGCAGCGCCGCCGCCAGCGCCGGGGTCGCCCCGCCATGGGCAAGGCCGTGCGCCAGGGCCCGGGCGCAGGCCAGCATGTCGATCAGTCCCAGCAGCGCGCTGCGGGCGCCGGCGGCGCGGTCGCGGCCGTCCTCCAGCTCGGTGCGGGTGTAGCTGGCCTGCGTGCCAAGCGAGGTGATACCGACGGCGAGCGCCGCAAGCGCGGTCTCGTCCGGGAGGCCGCGACCGTGCACGGCGTCGTCGGCGATGGCGAAGACGCGGTCGGCGGTGTCGCGCAGCGTCCGCAACAGGGTCTTCCAGCCGTCCGGCGAACCGAACAGGCTGTTGACCAGCAGCGTCGCCAGCACGCCGAGTGCTATCGCCACCACGCGCGAGACCGCGCTGCTCCAGGCGTTGGCGGGATCGTCGATCACCGGCAGGCCGACGATCGCCACCGTGTAGCCGGACAGCAAGGCGGCATAGGACCGGAAGTCGCGCAGCAGGGTGCCGATCATGGTGCAGAGCGCCAGCCACAGCCCGATGCCGCCCAGCAGCATGAATCGCGCCTGCGGGAACATCGCCACCAGCAGCAGGGCGACGAGCGCGCCGACCACGCTGCCGCCAAGGCGGTAGATCGCCTTGGACAGCGACTGGCCACGGGTCGGCTGGGCGAGGATGGCGACGCAGACGGCGGCCGAGCTGGCATCGCCGATCTGCAGCCAGAACGCCGCCGCGAGCGCCAGCACCACCGCGATCCAGGTCCGCACGCAGAAGCCGAGCCAACCGCTCGGAAGCGCCGGCGCCAGCCCGCGCACGGACGCGTGGAGCAAGGCGGACGCAGGGACGAGGCCTCGCCGAACCCATCTGCCCTGGCTGCTGTTCCCGATCGCCGGCATCGTCCTCGACCGAATGCGGAAGCCCGCCGGCCCCCCGAACTTGCGCCGCACCACGCGACGGCGACCGTACGCAGATACGGAACGTCAGGACCCCATACGCGAGCCTATCATGCCGGCGACCCGACGGCCCCGTCCGCGCTTGCCTAGCCTCCCGGCCGCCAGGGTGCGCAACCCTGGTTCAGGATGGACCCATCGGGCGCGCCTCGCCACTCCGGCGCCGGAGCGCGCCCACTCGGCACGCCATGTTCCCGGGCAGGCTCCTAGTCGGCGTAGCCCGGCTGCGGATCGCTGCCGGGCGGATAGGGCGACGGCGTGCCATAACCCGGCTGCGGGTAGCCCTGTGGCGAATAGCCTGGCGGCGGGCCAGGCTCGCCAGGACCGTAGCCAGGCTGGACGTAGCCCTGCTGGCCATAGGCCGACGGCGGATAGCCGGGCTGTGCATAGACCGGTTGCGCATAGGCGGGCTGGGCGTAGGCGGGCTGGGCATAGCCATAGGGCGGCGGCGCGTAAGCGGGCCCGGGCGTGGTGGCGGCACCGCCGACGGCCCCGATCGCGCCGCCGGCCAGGGCGCCGATCGCGGCTCCGCGTCCGCCACCGGCGATGGCGCCCAGGGC
>CALMVO010000132.1 GCA_937873205.1 uncultured Acetobacteraceae bacterium | reverse complement strand
GGACGTGGTTGCGCGCGTGCTGGGGCTGGGCCGGCGGCTGCCCCGCGGCCGCGCACTGCCGTCCACGGCGGCGCTGCCGGCAGCGCCGCCGCCGATCGCGCTGCGCCCGGGTGCCCGGCGGCCGCCGCTGCTTTTGGCCATCGGCAGCTCGACGGGCGGTCCGCAGGCGCTGTTCACCCTGTTCGCCGGGCTGACCAAGCGCCTCAGCCAGCCGATCGTCATCACCCAGCACATGCCGCCGCTGTTCACGCGCAGCCTTGCCGACCATCTGGCGCGGATCGGCCACCGGCCGTGCGTCGAGGCCGAGGACGGCATGCGGCTGCTCCCGGATCGCATCCACGTGGCACCCGGCGACCGGCACATGCTGGTCGAATACGCCGGCGACCACATGGTCGCGCGCATCGTCGAGACGCCGCCCGAGAACTCCTGCCGGCCTGCCGTCGACCCGATGCTGCGCAGTGCCGTCACGGCCTGCAACGGCCGCGTGCTGGTCGTGATCCTGACCGGGATGGGTCGTGATGGCGCCGCAGGCGCCCGCTGCGTGGTCGATGCCGGCGGTGCGGTGCTGGCTCAGGACGAGGCCAGCAGCGTGGTCTGGGGCATGCCCGGCGCCGTCGCCCGCGAGGGCCTCTGCCAGGCAGTGCTCCCGCTGCAGCGCCTGGCCGCCCGCATCGAAGAACTCATGCCATGATCGGCTACGACGCGATCGCGACCGCGCTAAAGGCCCGCTCCGGCCTGGCCCTCGGGGCCGACAAGGACTACCTCGTGCAGGCCCGGCTCGACCCGATCCTGAAACGCCGCGGCCTCGCCAGCCTCGCCGCCCTGGCCGAGCGGATGCGCACCGACACCGCCTTGGAGCGCGAGGTGGTCGAGGCCATGACCACCAACGAGACGCTGTTCTTCCGCGACGGCAAACCGTTCGACCACCTGCGCGACGTCATGCTGCCAAGGCTGCATGCCGACAGGCCTCGGGGCCTGCCGCTGCGGATCTGGTCGGCCGCCGCGGCCACCGGCCAGGAAGCCTATTCGTTGGCAATGCTGGTCAGCGAGATGGGTCCGGCCCTCGCCGGCCGCATGGTCGAGATCGTCGGCACCGACATTGCGCGCGAGCCGCTGGCGCGTGCCAGCCGCGGCCTCTACTCGCAGTTCGAGGTACAGCGCGGCCTGCCAGCGAGGCTGCTGGTCAAGCACTTCACCAAGGAGGAGGGCGGCTGGCAGATCAACCGCAAGCTGCGCGACATGGTGAAGTTCCGCGAGTGGAACCTGTTGTCCGACCTCTCCGGCCTCGGCCGCTTCGACGTCGTCTTCTGCCGCAACGTGCTGATCTACTTCGATCAGCCGACGAAGGCTCGAACGCTGGACGCGATCGCGCGCCAGCTGGCACCGGACGGCGTGGTCTATCTGGGCGGCGCCGAGACCGTGCTCGGTCTGAACAGCGGCCTGTCGCCGATCGCGACCGGACACGGCATCTTCCAGAAGAGCCGTGTCACGGATGCGGTCCCTGCGTCGGCCCCGTGAACACCGTGTCGAATCGCCGGGCCAGATCCTCGCGCGTCGCGACGGCGAGGCCGTCGAGCGAGGCGATGCAGCGCGTGCCCAGGCTGTTGCAGAGGAACGCCGCCTCCGCACGCCGGAGCGCCCGTTCGCTCACGGGAGCGGCCCGCAGCATTCCCTCCCCGATCAGCACGCCGCGGACGATCCCGGGCAGCGCGCCATCCGCCACGGTCGGAGTCAGCAGCACCCCGTCCTGCAAGAGGACGAGGGTAGCGGCCGTGGCCTCGGCCACACGACCCTGCGTGTTCAGCAGGATCGCATCGTCGGCACCCGCCAGCTCCGCCTCGCGGCGCGCCAGGACGTTGTCCAGGTAGCTCAGCGACTTGATCCTGCTGGACACCGAGCGCTCGTTGCGACGGGTGGCGGTGGCGACGACGACGTGCGCCGGGCCAGATTGGGGAACGGCCGGCGCCGCCATCATCAGCAGCGTCGGGCGCACCGCCCCGGGCGTGGCCAGGCCGCGCGGCGCCGGCCCGCGCGAGAGCGTCAGCCGCAGGCTGCCATCGTGGATGTCGTTCGCCGCCAGCGTCAGTGCCATCGCCTGGGCCAGCGCATCGTTGTTCTGGTCGACCGGGATGCCGAGCACCGCCGCCCCCTCGCGCAGCCGCCTCAGGTGCGCCTCGGTCCGCAGCGGCCGACCGCCCAGCACGCGCAGGGTCTCGAACACGCCGTCACCCAGCGTGAAGCCGCGATCGTCGGCGGCGATGCAATCGGCCGATCCTCCCCTGATCGTGCCATTTAGCCACGGCCTCATACGGATCCGGCCTTGCTCGGAAAAACCCGAAGAAGAGGCGAGACCTTGGCCAGCATCTCGCGGTATTCCGCCTGCGGCACCGAGTCCGCGACGATGCCGCCGCCTGCCTGCGCGATCACCTCTCGGCCGGTCACCAGAAGTGTGCGGATCACCACGCTGCTGTCCATCGCGCCGTCGAAGCCGAGCCAGACGACGGCACCGCAATATGGCCCACGTGCGCCGGCCTCCAGCGCGTCGATGATCTCCATGGCGCGGATCTTCGGGGCGCCCGTGACCGAGCCGGCCGGGAAGCTGGCGCGGAGCAGTGCCACCGCATCGGCATCCGGACGCAACTTGGCCGTCACCGATGACACCAGATGATGCAGCGTCGCCACGCTCTCCAGCACCGCGAGCTGCGGCACCCGCACGCTGCCGATCTCGGCCACCCGGGACAGGTCGTTGCGCATCAGGTCGACGATCATGAGGTTCTCGGCCCGGTCCTTGACGCTGGCCTGCAGTGCCGACGCCGCCCGCGCATCCGCGGCCGCATCCGGGTGGCGCCGGCAGGTCCCCTTGATCGGTCGGCTCTCGATCTCGCCGCCGGCACCCAGGCGGAGGAACCGCTCAGGCGATGCGCTGCACAAGGCGCGGCTCGCCGACCAGCCGATATAGGCAGCGAACGATGCCGGGTTCTGCCGGCGCAACGCCAGATGCAGGCATGCCGGGTCGAGCCCGCCGGGGCGTGCGGCGACGTGGCGCATGGTCAGGTTGACCTGGAACACGTCGCCAGCGCGGATCGACTCGATACCCTGTCCCACCATGGCCTCGTAGGCATCCGGCAAAAGCTCCGGCCGCCATTGCAGGGACGGAACTGCGGCCTCCGGCTGCGGTGGGCGCTGCAGCAGCGCTTCGAGGGCGGCGGCGCGCGCCGCCGCCCGCAGCACCCGCGCCTCCGGACGGCACTCCGGATCGCCGGTCGAGATCAGCCAGCATCGCTCCTGCTGCCGGTCGAAGCCGAGCAGCAGGTCGAACAGGCCCAGCCATAGCGCCGGCAACGCCGGGTCTTCGTGGTGCCGGCACGGCAGCCGCTCCAGATACCGGGCCAGGCCATAGCCGAGCAGGCCGGCGGCACCACCCATGAACGGCACCGGGCCTGACGCAGGCGCCCGATGCCACTGCCGCAGCGATGCCGCCAGGAGGTCGAACGGATCGGCCGGCACCGCCGCGCCATCCTGGCGCAGCACGCCGTCGCGCAGCTCCAGCACGCTGAACGGATCGACGCAGAGATAGCTATAGCGGCCGAGGGGACCGACCGCGCCGGCACTGTCCAGCCACACCAGGTCGGGACGATCCTGGAGGCGCCGGAACATGTCCTCCGGCGCCTCCCAGGCGCGTTCGCGGATCAGGACGTGCGGTTCAGGCGGCGGAAAGCTGCTCGCGGAACTCGTCGTCATCGATCAGCAGGTCGCGGTCATAGAAGATGGCATTCTCGTCCCGCGCCCCGGCCTGCAGCAGGCAGCGCACTTCGCGATAGCGGTGCCCGAACAAATTGGCCAGGAACCAGAAGAAGGTGTCGGGCATCTCAGCGCCGGCGAACAGCAACGCCTGCGCCGGAGCTCGGGCATAGGCTAGGCTGCTCATCGCCGCACCCAACGCGCCCGCCACCACGCGGGCATCACGCACGGCCGCCATCTGCTCGGCAAAGCTCAGACTCTCCGGCCGCAGCACGTGATAGCCCTGCTCGGCTGCCAGCTGCTCGATCCGCAGCGGCTCCGTGAAGTTGCGCCGCATCCCAGCTGCCCGTGCGATGAAGACGCGCTCGCGGCCGCTCCCGGCGATGCCCTGCAGCAGACGCTCGTGGCAGTCCCGCACCAGCGGCGACATGTAGGTCCCGTGCTCGGTCAGGCCCTCGACCAGGATCAGCCGGCGGACCGCCGCCGGTTCGAGACCGGTCACGCGCACGCGGACATCGGGCATGCCGAGGCGGCGCAGGCTCGTCTGCATCACCTCGCCAAGCTGCGGGTCGGTCACGTCGTGCACCAGCACGCCGACTTCCGTGCCGCCCAGCCGGTTCATCACCAGATGCAGCATCGGCAGCATCTCCATCAGCCAGTGACCATAATTCGAGGCCCCCCGCTTCTTCGCCAGCACGACCGGCGGCTCGGATGGCGGGCCCAGGCCGGTCTCGATTGCCGCCCTGGCCGCAGTGGCGGCCAGCTGGATCTCCTCCGGCGCATGCTGGGTCACGCTGGCCCGGTAGAGCGCGCCGCCGCGGTCGAACACCAGCCCCTCGAAGCCCACCAGGACGTCTTCGAGCAGCCATACCCGGACCGGCCGCGGCATGAACCGCCGCACAGTCTGCGCATGGCAGGCCGCTACGATCCCGGGCGGCATCCTCTCGGCATGGAGCCGATCGGGCGCAGTCGTCTCGAAGCTCGGCGATTGCAGCTGCATCAGCAGCGACGCCGTCGGCGGCTCGATGAACGCGACCGGATCGGCCGCGAGGCCGTCCGCGGCACCGGTCTCCCGTTGGCCGGTCAGTGGCTGGCGTTGGTGCCGGAGAAGTCCGGCGCCTGCAGCCCGGAGGCCTTGAGCTGGTGCACGAGGTCCGCCTTCAGCCGCTCCAGCCCATCGGCGCTGAAGCCCTCGGCGCGCGCCACCAGCACCGCCTGGGTGTTGGAGGCCCGGAGCAGCCACCATCCGTCGGCGGTGCGCACGCGCACGCCGTCGATGTCGGACACCTGCGCGCCGGACGCGGCCAGCCGCGCCGCCACCTCGCCGATCACCCCGAACTTCCGGGTATCGTCGCAGTCGAAGCGCAGCTCCGGCGTGCTGACGGCATGCGGCAGCGCCTCCTTCACGTCCGACAGCGGCCCGTCCATGCGGGCGACGATGCCGAGCACGCGGATCGCGGCATAGAGCGCGTCGTCGAAGCCATACCAGCGATCGGCAAAGAACACGTGGCCGGACATCTCGCCCGCCAGCGGACTGCCGGTCTCGGCCATCTTGGCCTTGATCAGCGAATGCCCGGTCTTCCACATTAGGGCCGTGCCGCCGGCACGCTCGACCTCGTCGAACAGCACCTGGCTCGCCTTCACGTCGGCGATGATGGTGGCGCCGGGCAGGCCCTTCAGCACGTCGCGCGCCAGCACCACCAGAAGCTGATCACCCCACAGGATCTCGCCCTTGTTGTCGACCACGCCGATGCGGTCGGCATCGCCGTCGAAGGCGATGCCGAGATCCGCCCCCTTCTCGGCCACCGCCGCAATCAGCTGCTCCAGGTTCTTGGCCACCGTCGGATCGGGATGATGCGCGGGGAAGGTGCCGTCGATCGCGCCGTTCAGCACGGTGTGCTGGCCGGGCAGCAGACGGACCAGCCGCTGCAGGATGTCGCCGGCCGAGCTGTTGCCGTTGTCCCACACGACCTTCAGGATCCGGTCACCGCCGTCCCAGTCCGAGATCAGCCGTGCGATGTAGTCCTGCGCCACGTCCACCGTGCGCTCGAGGCCGGCTGCTTCCTCCACCACGTCGCCGGCCGCCGCCAGTCGGCCGAGCTCCTGGATCTGCGCGCCGAAGAACGGCTTGCGGCCCAGCATCATCTTGAAACCGTTGTAATCCGGCGGATTATGGCTGCCGGTGACCATGACGCAGCCGTCGGTCTCGAGCGTGGTGGCCGCGTAGTAGAGCATCGGCGTCGGCCCGCACCCGACCCGCAGCACCTCCATGCCCGATAGGCGCAGCCCCTCGACCAGCGCCGCCTCCAGCTCGGGCGAGGACAGGCGGCCATCGTAGCCCACCGCCACCACGGTCCCGCCGGCCCTGGACACGATGCTGCCGAACGTCCGGCCGATGGCGCGCGCGTCCGCCGCGTGCAGCGTCTGCCCGACGATGCCGCGGATGTCGTACTCGCGCAGGCTGGTCGGCGCGAACGCGTGCGTGAACCCCATCAGAGCTGCCCCACATAGGTCCGAAGGAAGTCCCTGACCGCCGGCCCCAGATCCGGACGCTCCAGGGCGAAGGCGATCTGCGCTTCGAGGAAGCCGATCTTGTCGCCGCAATCGAAGCGGCGCCCCTCATAGCGCAGGCCGTGGAACGGGCCGTTGCCGATCATCTTGGCCATCGCGTCCGTGAGCTGCACCTCGTTGCCTGCCCCACGCTCCAGCCGGCCGAGATGCGTCATGACGTCGGCCGTCAGCACGTAGCGGCCGATGATCGAGAGGTTCGAGGGCGCATCCTCCGGCCGGGGCTTCTCGACCAGACCGGTCACCTCGACCATGCGGCCGTCATCGGCGCCAACCTTGAGGATACCGTAACGATTGGTGTGCTCGTGCGGCACCTCGGTCACCGCAACGACGCTGCCGCCGGTCTCCTGATAGGCCTCGGCCAACTGCTGCAGGCAGGGCATCTTCGACAGCACGATGTCGTCGGGCAGCAGGATCGCGAACGGATCGTCGCCGATGAAGGAGCGCGCGCACCAGATCGCGTGGCCGAGGCCGAGCGGCTCCTGCTGCCGCACCGCGACGATCGAGCCGGGCTGCATGCTGGACTCGCGGAGCGCTGCCAGCGCCTCGGGCTTGCCGCGCTCCTTCAACGTCGCCTCGAGCTCGTAGGCGCGGTCGAAATACTCCACCAGTGCGGTCTTGCCGCGCCCGGTGATCATGCAGAACTGCTCGATTCCAGCGGCGCGCGCCTCGTCGATCGAGTACTGGATCAACGGCCGGTCGACCACCGGCAGCATCTCCTTGGCCATGGCCTTGGTGGCAGGGAGAAAGCGCGTTCCCAATCCTGCGACGGGAAGCACGGCCTTTCGTAAGGGCTTGATCACGATACCTACCTTGCACCGGAGACGCCGTTCGACAGGACAGCGTCGTTACGGTGGAAGGTGCCATGCGGCGGACGCACCTGCAATCCGAAGCATCGATGGGGTGAAGGTCGTGGGCTGATCCGTGTCAGACTGGTGCGGTCGAGAAGACTCGAACTTCCACGAGGTTTCCCCCACAAGCACCTCAAGCTTGCGCGTCTACCATTCCGCCACGACCGCACCGTGACATCCCGGAACCGGCGGGCCATATCCGGGAGACGGAGGGCCGTATAGACGATGGGCGACCAGACGGCAATCATCGATCCGACCGGCAGGATCGCTGCCTGCGACTGGATCCGGAGCGGCGCGCTAGTCGCCTACCCCGATGCGGTCGGCACGATGGCTGGCCTCGTCACCGGTATCCGCGACGGCAGCGCCGGCGAGACCGTCTGGCTGCTGGAGCATCCGCCGATCTTCACCGGCGGCACCTCGGCACGCGACACCGACCTGTTCAACCAGCAGGGCTTCGAGACCCATGCCAGCGGCCGCGGCGGCCAGTGGACCTATCATGGTCCCGGCCAGCGCGTCGCCTACGTGATGCTCGACCTCATGCGGCCACACGGCCCGCTGCCACCGCGCGACGTGCGCGCCTACGTCCGCGCTCTCGAGGGCTGGCTGATCGCGGCGCTGCGCGAACTCGGCGTCGAGGCCGGCCGCCGCGACGGCCGCGTCGGCGTTTGGGTGAGCGACGACGCCGGTCGCGATGCCAAGATCGCCGCCCTCGGGGTCCGGATGACCCGCTGGGTGAGCTGGCACGGCGTCTCGCTCAACATCGATCCGGCGCTGGCGCATTTCGACGGCATCGTGCCCTGCGGCATCCGCGAGCATGGCGTGACCAGCCTGCGGGCGCTGGGTCTCTCCACCACGGCCGACCAGGTGGACGCAGCACTGGCCGGCGCCTGGCAGCACTGGTTCGGCGGAGGAGCGCCGATCATCCGGGCAGGCTGAACAGCGAGGGCGCGAAGCCCGGTCCCAGCCGCTGGCCGGAGAGCCGGAAGCGGGTCCGGTGCCGCTCGGCATCCACCGCCTCCAGACCGGACAGCAGCAGCGACCCGTCCGGGCGCACGTCGAAGAAGAGCGTCAGCAGCCCCTGCGCCGGATTGCTGGCGCGCGCGAGCGAGAGCTGCAGGCCGGCGGCGCTGTGCTCTACGTCGGTCACGTCGATGGCGCCGCCCAACCGGATCGGCCCGGCCAGCAACAGGCCGAGCGGGTTGGCGGAAAGCGAGATCCGTGTCGTCGCATCCGTCGCGGCGTCCAGCGCCACCAGCCGCCCATCGCCGGCCACCACCAGCCGGCGCTGCGGGCTGCGATACTCCAGCCGCAAATGCCCAGGCTCGAACCAGGCAGTGCCTGACGCGATGTCGCCCTCGGGACCGAGTTGCACGAAATGCGCCTCCAGCCCGTGCAGACCGTCCAGCGCCGACTGCGCCTGGCCGATATCGGCCTGCTCGGCCGGGGTGTGCGGGGTGGAGAGCGGCCCCAGCGCGCAGCCCGAGAGCAACGCCGTCAGCAGCGACGCGGCTCGCCGGCTAGCCGGCATGCGCCGCCGCGTCGCGCAGCCGGGCGGGGTCTTCCAAGTCGTAGAACAGACGGTCGATACGCGAGAAGTTCGGGTTGAAGAACGGGTCGCTGCGGAAGAACGGCTTGTCGCCCCAGCGCTCGTACATCGTTTGTTGCTCGCGGAAAAAGCGCGCCTCCTGATCGGGCCGCATGTCGCTGCCGCGCGACAGGCTCTCATGATGCTCGGCGATGAAGTCGGCGCACCACACCACGCGATGGCCGCTCTCGTAGACCTTGAGGCAGAGATCGACGTCGTTGTAGGCGACCTTCAGGTGCTCCTCGTCGAAGCCGCCGACGGCGCGGAAGGTGTCGGCGCGGATCAGCATGCAGGCGGCGGTCACCGCGACCAGGTCGTGGCTCAGCCGAGCGCGCCCGATATAGCCGTAATCGTCGTCCGGGATGCCCAGATGGATGTGCGCGGCGACGCCGTGCGTGCCGACCACCACGCCGGCATGCTGCACGGTCTTGTCGGGATAGAGGAACTTGCCGCCGACGATGCCGATCCTGTCGTCCGACAGCGCCTCGCCGAGGATGCGGGTCAGCCAGCCCTTGTCGCGGACGAACACGTCGTTGTTCATGAACACGAAGAACTCGGCGTCGTTGTCCTGCGCCGCCACGTTGTTCAGCCGCGAGTAGTTGAACTCCTCGATCACGTCGACGATGCGGACCCGCGGCATGTCGGCCACGTCCCGGAAGAACCGCTTGGCATCCTGCGACGTCGACCAGTTGTTGACCAGCACGATCTCGAAGTTGTCGTAATCGGTGTTGTCGAGCAGGGCCGCCACGCATTCGCGGGTGGTCTCGATCTGGTCGCGGAACGGAATGATGATCGAGACCGACGGCCTGCGCTGCGGCGCCCACTCGACGCCGTAGATGGTGAGCCCATTGATCGACGACACGGTGGCGACCTGGCCACGACGCTTCAGGTGGTCGGAGACCGCCAGCACGCCGGCATCGACGGCGTATCCCTTCTTCGACACGTCGGCGGCCGTCGAGTTCGGCGTGATGCGCCAGTGGTAGAGCAGCTCCGGCACGTGCAGGATCTGCCGTGGCTCCAGCACCTCCGAACAGCGCAGGATGAAGTCGTGATCCTGCGCGCCGTCGTACTCCTTCCGCAGCAATCCCACCTGCCGCATCGTCGCCGTCTCGATCACGGTCAGATGACAGACGTAGTTGCAGCCGAGCATGTAGCGATAGTTCCAGTCGGGCTTCAGATTGGGCTCGAGGTAGTAGCCGGCCTGGTCGATCTTGTCCTCGTCCGAATAGAGCAGCTTGGCACCGGTCCGCTGGGCGGCGCGGATCATCACCTCGATCGCGACGTCGACGATGAGGTCGTCATGGTCGAAGAACACCGTCCACTCGCCCTTCGCGGCCTCCATCGAAATGTTGGTCGCCTTGGCGATGCCGACATTCTTCTTGGAGCGGATGCAGCGGATGCGCCGATCGGACTTGCAGAACTCGTCGATCTTGTCCGAGACCTCCTTCGACTTCGAGCCGTCGTCGACGATGATCAGCTCCCAGTTCTCGTAGGTCTGCGCGATCACGCTTTCGATCGCGGCGACGAAGTCGGACAGCAGCGGCTTGTAGGTCGGCACCATCACCGTCACCAGCGGTTCCGGCAGCAGCGTGCCGGCCTGCTTCATGTGCCGGCGTTCGGCCGCGACCCGCGCGCGCAGGTTCTCGTAGTAGCGCCGCGCCCAGCGATCGTAGTCGCCGAGATGGTAGCCCTGGCTCGGCAGCAGCGCCGTGATCTGCCGGCGCAGCCGCTCCATGTCCGCATACATGCGGCTCATGTCGTTGGCGATCGCGACCAGCCTGCCTTCCAGGAAGTTGGACACGGTGGCCGTCACGAACGGGCTATTGTCCAGCTCGATCATCTCGGGCAGCACGAAGAAGCGGAATTTCTGCGTGTAGTCCTTCTGGAAGGCGTGCGGCACCGCGAACTCGAAGCCGCAATTCGGGTCGCAGCCGAGCACGTTGCCGACGTCGCGACGGAAGCGGTCCGCCTTCACCTGCGCGATCTTGACGTTGTCGCAGGTGATCAGCACGTCGCAGCGCGCTTCGGCCACCGGGTCGCGGCCGACCTTGCGCAGCACCCAGCCGCGCAGCGCATTGTGCACCAACCCGTCGATGTTGCCCTGCACGCTCACGACCGGCAGGTCAATGACGGTGTAGGACGGGCTGAGGCTGTTCAGCCCCCCCTCGCCCATGTGCGGCAGCGCGTTGCCGTCGGGCAGCAGGAAGCTGAGCACGTGCGGCAGGCCGTCGAGGTAGGCGTCGGGCACATCGAAGCCGAAGCCCACCTGCGCAGTCGGCAGCGCGAGCGCACCGCGGACATCCTCTCGAATGCCGTCGCATACCACCGCGCCCACCGGCTTCCCGTCGATCCGCGCCACCAGGCGAACCACATCCTGCGGCGAAACGAGATCCACCACCCATCCCGACGCGTGACCGGACGTGTAGCGGTCGAAATAGCCATTGTAGCGGGTCGAGGTCGCCATCTGAGTGGCATCGTCGAAGTCGGCCATCACCTACCCGCTCGCATCCGGTCACCGCGTCCAGAAACTGAAACTACCGGACGGCACCATCCCGCGCAAACGACAATGGCC
>CALMVO010000131.1 GCA_937873205.1 uncultured Acetobacteraceae bacterium | reverse complement strand
CCCCCCCCCCCCCCCCCCCCCCCCCCCCCCCCCCCCCCCCCCCCCCCCCCTTCTTTTCAGAGCGACGGGACCACCGGCCGGTGGTAAGAGCCGCGGCATGAACCGCCCCCCCGATCGCCTGGTCGAACCGCGCCCGCGCGTCCGGTTCGGTCCCGGCGGCCCCGCCCCGCGCCGCCCCCGGTTCAGGGTCATCCGGACCGCCGCCGGCGGCGTGCTGGGCGTCCTGCTGCTGATGGGCGGCACCGGATCTCTGATCGTCTGGCGGAAATACGAGCAGATCACCGCCGACTTGCCCACGGTGGGCGTGCTGCGCACCTACCAGCCCCCGGTGATGAGCCGGATCTATGCCGGCGACGGCCGCGTCATCGCCGAGCTCGCCGCCGAGCGGCGGTTGTTCGTGCCGTACGACGCCATCCCGGACGTGGTCAGGCAGGCGTTCCTGTCGGCCGAGGACCAGAACTTCTTCAACCATGGCGGCGTCGACCCGCTGGCGATCCTGCGCGCGTCCGTCACCGACCTCGAGACCCTGCACAAGCGCCGGGCCAAGGGGGCGTCCACCATCACCCAGCAGGTGGCGCGGATCATGCTGCTGGGCTCCAACGCGCGGACCTTCGAGCGCAAGGCCAAGGAGGCGGTGCTCGCCATCCGCATCGAGCAGACGCTGACCAAGCAGCGCATCCTCGAGATCTACCTGAACGAGATCTACCTCGGCGCCGGCGCCTACGGCATCGTGGCCGCGGCGCAGACGTACTTCGACAAGCCGCTCGACCAGCTCGGTCCCGCCGAGGCTGCCTTCCTCGCCGCCCTGCCGCGCTCGCCCACCAACTACAACCCGTATCGCTTCCCCGACGCCGCCCGGGCACGGCGGGACTACGTGCTGGACCGCATGGTCGAGACCCACTCGATCACCGAGGCCCAGGCCGAGACGGCCAAGGCGGAGCCGCTGATTCCGACCGCGTTCAGCCGGCCGGGCCCGGTGCCGGGCTCCGAGTGGTTCTCCGAGGAGGTGCGCCGCGAGCTGATCGAGCGCTATGGCCAGGCCCAGACCATGCAGGGCGGCCTGGTGGTGCAGACCAGCCTAGACCCGAAGCTGCAGGACGAGGCCACCCGCGACCTCCGCGAGGGCCTGATGAAATATGACCGCGCGCATGGCGGCTGGCGCGGCCCGGTGACGCACCTGGCCGGCATCGGCAACATCCACCGCGCGCATGTCGGCCGCGGCCAGGCGGCGGCGGTCCCGAGTTGGCAGGACGCTCTGGCCGCGGTGCCGCGGCCGCCGGGGATGCTGCCGGACTGGCGGCTGGCCGTCGTGCTGTCGCCGGCTCTAGGCAGCGTCGGCTGGCTCGACGACGACGGCGCCGCCGGCGTGCCGGCAACCTCCCGCGATGGCGGGCTGAAGGGCGACGACCTCGCCTGGATGCGCACCTACAAGGCGATCCGGCCGGGAGACGTGCTGATGATCGAGCCCGATCGCACCGTCGACGGCAGGTTGGTCGGTCCGGTCAACATCCGGCAGATCCCGCAGGTCGAGGGCGCCGTCGTCAGCATGGAGCCAGCGACCGGCCGGGTGCTGGCGCTGGTCGGCGGCTGGAGCTTCGAGAGCAGCCAGTTCAACCGCGCCACCCAGGCGCTGCGCCAGCCCGGCTCCTCGTTCAAGCCGATCGTCTACCTCGCCGGCATGATGCAGGGCATCTCGCCCAGCCAGAAGTTCGAGGACGAGCCGTACTCCAACGGCAGCTGGCACCCGCAGAACTACGAGCTCACCTTCGGCGGCCCCACCAGCCTGCACGACGCGCTGCGCAAGTCGCTGAATCTCGTCACCATCCGGCTCGCCGCCCATATCGGCATGAGCAACGTGGCCCACCTCGCGATCGCGCTGCACGAGGTGGACGCGATGCCCAAGGTGCTGCCGGCCGCACTCGGTGCGGTCGAGACCACGGTGCTGCGCGAGTCCGGCGCCTACGCCTCGATCGAGGATGGCGGCCGCGAGGTGCTGCCGAGCCTGATCGACGACGTCGAGGATCGCGACGGCCACGTGATCTGGCGCCCCGCCGGGCTCGGCGTGCAGGGAGCCGATCCCGCCGCACCCCCGGTGCTGACCGACACCCGCCGTCAGATCGCCGATCCGGCCTCGGCGTTCCAGGTCGTGCAGATGATGCAGGCGGTGCTGAAGCCGGGCGGCACCGGCCGGCAGGCGGGTGCCGGCATCGACTTTCCCATCGCCGGCAAGACCGGCACCAGCCAGGATTTCCGCGACGCCTGGTTCGCCGGCTTCGCGCCCAACCTGCTCACCGTGGTCTGGGTCGGGTTCGACAACCCGCAGAGCCTCGGCAACAAGGAAGACGGCGACACGGTCGCCGGGCCGATCTGGAACCGGTTCATGAAGGACGCGATGGCCGACCGGCCGAAGGTCGCGTTCCGGGTGCCGGACGGCATCGCCGTGGTGCGCTACGACGGCGACACGGTCGACGCCTTCAAGCCCGGCCAGGAGCCAGGCCTCAGCCACAACCTGTACGCCGCGCGGCAGTCCGACCAGGAGCTCAGTGCCGCCGACACCGGGGCCGAGAACGTGCCGGACGCCGAGAGCGAGATGGGCGAGGGCGGCACGCCGGCTGCGGGGGCCACCACCTCGGTCGACGCGGCGAGCCCGGCCGTCGCCTCGCCCGCCAACCCGTACCAGCCCGGCCGGGCGCCGCCGGGCACGCCCCCGGCCGCCCCCGGCGTGCTCGCCTCGGCGCCGCCGGCCAAGCAGCCGGCTGGGGGTGACATAGGCATGGGCGGCCTCTACTGAGAGCCCGCTTGAGACTGCGCTGTGCCGGCGACTTGCCGTCGCTCACGGCCAGGAGGCCGCTCCGCTCCGGTTCTCGATGGACACGCCGGGCGTGCCGCTGGCGCGGCACTCTCGCTCGGCACACCCCATTCTCAAGCGGGCTCCGAGCGCATCTGAGTCTTCATCGTTAAGGGTCATCGAATCATGTCGGCCGAGACAGCTTCCCTCAACGAGCAGATCAGGCAGTCGGTGGCGCTGCTGAGGAGGCATCTTTGACTGGGATGTCGCCCAGGAGCGCCTTGCCGACCTGAACAACCGGGTCGAGGATCCGGGCCTCTGGGCTGACGCGGCCGCTGCGCAGGCGCTTATGCGCGAGCGCACGATGCTGGCCGGCCGGGTCGAGGGCGTGCTGCGGCTGGAGGGCGACGTGCGCGACGCGCTCGAGCTGGCCGAGCTGGCCGAGGCTGAGAGCGATGCCGCGATGGTCGCCGACGCGGTGGCGACGCTCCACGCGTTGGCGGCCGAGGCCAAGCGCCGCGAGATCGAGAGCCTGCTGTCGGGCGAGGCGGACGCCAACGACGCCTTCCTCGAGGTGAACGCCGGCGCCGGCGGCACCGAGGCGCAGGACTGGGCAGAGATGCTGCTGCGCATGTACTCGCGCTGGTCGGAGGCGCACGGCTACCGCATCCAGCTGATGGAAAGCTCGGAGGGCGAGCAGGCCGGCCTGAAGTCGGCGACGCTGCAGGTCACCGGCCCGAACGCCTACGGCTGGCTCAAGACCGAGGCCGGGGTGCACAGGCTGGTGCGGATCAGCCCGTTCGACTCCGCCGCCCGCCGCCAGACCTCGTTCGCCAGCGTCTGGGTGTATCCGGTCGTGGACGACAGCATCGAGATCGAGATCAACGACGCCGACCTCAAGGTCGACACCTTCCGCGCCTCGGGTGCCGGCGGACAGCACGTCAACAAGACCGAGTCCGCGATCCGCATCACCCACCTGCCATCCGGCATCATCGTCGCCTGCCAGACCGACCGCTCGCAGCACCGCAACCGCGCCACCGCCATGGGCATGCTGAAGGCGCGGATGTACGAGGCCGAGCTGCGCCGCCGCGAGGAGGCGTCGGCGCTGGTCGAGGGGGCCAAGACCGACATCGGCTGGGGCCACCAGATCCGCTCGTACGTGCTGGCTCCCTACCAGCTGGTGAAGGACCTGCGCACCGGCGTCGAGACCGGCAACCCGGCCGCGGTGCTCGATGGCGGACTCGACGCCTTCATGGCCGCCTCGCTCGCCGCCCGGGTCGGCGCCACCCGCAGCGAGGCCAGCGCGTCGGCGCAGTAGCCCGGCGAGCCGCCGCGAGCTCGCGTATCGTCCCCGTAAGCGATCCGCGCCCGATTTTTGATGCGCTCGCGGCCCGAGCGGCACGTCCCCAGGTTGTCGCGATTGCCTGCTAAACAGGCGGAAAATTCCGGGAAGTCGCCGGCGCCGCCATCAAGCCGTTGATGCGGCGTGGCATTCGCGGATACGCGGCCCGCCCGCAAAACAGGCGTCCGGACCCCGTTTGCACCGAGAGCGGACGACAGCGAATAGCTGGACAACGTTCTTGACATGACGCCGGCTGAAACCGTTTCTTGTGCCCCATCGATCCCCCGTTCGAGGCTGTTCGTCGACCGCGTGCAGCATGCGAGCCGAGGGATGGGTGTTGGCGATCATACCGGGCATCGGCGACGGACACCGAGATGGGACTGAGGAGCTTGGCTGAATGAATTACGCGCAACAGCAACGCAATCCGACGCGCCACATCGTGGGCATCGGCATCGTCGTGCTGCTGCACGTGCTGCTGATCTACGCGCTGCTGAACGGCCTGGGCCGCGCGGTGATCGACGTCATCAAGCCGCCGATCACCACCAAGATCGTGAAGGAGGTGCCGCCGCCGCCGCCACCCCCCCGGGCGGCCACGCGACCAGCAGCCCGCAGCCGTTCAGCCGGCTGGGATCGACCGGCCGCCGCAG
>CALMVO010000130.1 GCA_937873205.1 uncultured Acetobacteraceae bacterium | reverse complement strand
GTTGTAGACGTCCGCACCCTCGAGCTTGCCGGCGCGCATGTAGCCGTCGGCGGTGACCTTGTCGGTCTGGTCGTTGCCGGCACCGGACTTGGCCATGCCCGGGGCGTTGCCCGGCGTCATCGCCATGCCGGAGGGTGCCGGCGACGTCGTCTGCGGCGTCGTGGTCTGGGCGAGCGCCGGGCCGGCCAGCAGCGCCAGCATCGAGGCGGCGCCGAGGATCGTCTTGGTCTTCATGGTGGGTCCTGTCGTCCTTGCGACACGCCCTCGATCGGGCATGGTCGGGAGCAGAACCGCGCGTCCCGCCGGAGGTTTCGCTGCCACAACAAGACCCCATCCAGGGCAGTCGCGCCTCGATCGCGGGCCGGGCGCCTCACCCGGCGGCGAAGCCTGCCTTGCGCAGCCGCGCCACCGCGGCGTCCAACGCGTTTAGGAACGCCGAGCGGTCCTTCTGCGCGAACGGCCGTGGGCCGCCGGTGACCTGGCCGGCCGACCGCAGGTCCTCCATCAGGTTGCGGGTGGCCAGCGTCATGCCGATCGAGGCGGTGTCGTGGCGCCGGCCGGCGGGCCCGAGCACCTCGGCGCCTGCCCGCACGCAGCGCGCCGCCAGCGGCACGTCCGAGGTGACGACGATGTCGCCAGCGTGCGCGCGGTCGGCGATCCAGCCGTCGGCGACGTCCGGGCCGGCCTCCACCACCACGCGCTCGATCAGGGTCGAGGACGGGATCGCGATCAGGCTGTTGGAGACGACGAACACCGCCAGCCGGTAGCGGTCGGCGACGCGGTAGATCTCGGCCTTCACCGGGCAGGCGTCGGCGTCGACGAAGATGCGGATCCGGGGTGGCGGGGCGGCGGCGGCGCTCATCGGGGCGTGGCTCTCATTCGCGCCATGATGTCGGGGATCGGGAGGCGCGTCGAACCGCGGCTGGGCGGAGACCGGCGTTTCTGGCAAGGTCGCGCCCATGACGATCGAGTCCGACCCCATCCTCCGGCGGAGGCCGCGCGCCCGCCATGGCCGGTGAGCGGGAGCGGCCGCTCACCGGCCGCGACAAGGTGGTCGGGGTCTGCATCGCGCTGGTGCTGATCGCGATCGTCGCCGCGATCTTCCGGCTGGGCATCGCGGCGCTGTATGGCTGAGTGGACCGGATGGCGGGTCGTGGCCGCCATGGTGCTGGCGACGTCTGGCCCGGGCCTGGGCGCCGCGCGGGCCGCCCCGCCGATCCTGGTGATCGAGGACAACGACTTCCTGGGGCCCGGCGGCTCCGACCTGCAGTCGGTGCTGCCGCTGCTGGCCCACCCGTCGGTGCGGCTGCTGGGGCTGACCGTCGCGACCGGCGACGGCTGGGAGAACGCCGAGGCGGCGCACCTGCTGCGCTTCCTCGAGGTCGCCGGGCGGCCGGACGTGCCGGTGGCGGAGGGGGCCGTCTATCCGCTGGTGAACAGCGTCGGCCGGATGGCGGCGTGGCAGCGGCGGTTCGGGCCGATCCCGTGGAAGGGCGCCTGGGGCGGCACCGGCTCGATCGACGGCACGCCGGAGCGGGAGCCGGCGGTCGGGCGGCTCGACGAGGGCGCGCCGCGGATCCGTGCCGTGGCGGAGCCGGCGGCTTCGTTCCTGATCCGGGAGGTGCACGCGCATCCGCACCAGGTGACGATCGTCGAGGCGGGGCCGATGACCAACCTGGCGCTGGCGATCCGGCTCGACCCGGGCTTCGCCGCCACCGCCCGGCAGCTGGTGTTCATGGGCGGGCTGCTCGACCGCGGCATGATGGCGGCGACCGGCAACGCGGACTGGGCGTCGGACTTCAACCTGATCTTCGATCCGGAGGCGGCGCACATCGTGCTGACCGCGGACTGGCCGCGCATCGTCTCGCTCGGCAACGTGTCGGACGCGGTGACGATGACGCCGGCGCTGATGGACCGCATCGCCGCGGTGCCGACGCCGCTCACCGCCTACCTGAAGCGCTACGCGGCGCCGCTGCCGCTGTGGGACGAGATGGCCAGCGCCGTCGCGGTCGATCCGTCCCTGGTGACGCGCTCCGTCGAGACCTACATGGATGTCGATCTCGACGACGGGGTCGATTACGGCCACGCCCACGTCTGGAATGCCGCCCTGGCGCCGAGGGGCATGGGGCTGCGGCCGGTCGTCGTCGTGCAGTCGATCGATACCGGGCGCTTCGTGGACGGCTTCGTGAAGGACGCGCAGTTCACGCCGCACCCGCACCCCTGAAGGAGCCGGCATGACCGCATCGACTATCCCGGGCACCATCCTGCTGATCGGCGCCTCGCGCGGGCTGGGGCTCGGGCTGGCGCAGCGCTACCTGGAGCGCGGCTGGCGGGTGATCGCCACCGTGCGGACGCCTTCCGCGGCGCTGTCGGCGCTGGCGGACGGCGCCGGCGACCGGCTGCGCATCGAGACCGTGGACATCGACCGGCCGGCGGACGTGGCGGGGCTGGCGGATCGGCTCGGCGGCACCGCGCTCGACGTGCTGTTCGTGGTCGCGGGCGTGGCGCACGATCCGGGGCAGCCGGCGACCTCAATGTCGGACGAGGCGTTCGACCAGGTGATGCACACCAACGCGCTGTCGCCGCTGCGGGCGCTGGAGCGGCTCCAGGGGCTGGTGCCGGCGGGCGGGACCATCGCGGCGATGACGTCGGGCCTGGGCAGCGTCGCGGGCAACGAGAGCGGCGGCTGGGAGGCGTATCGGGCCAGCAAGGCGGCGCTCAACATGCTGCTGCGCTCGTTCGCGGTGCGGCACGCCGGACGCGGCTGCACGGTGCTGGCGGTCGATCCCGGCTGGGTGCGCACCGACATGGGCGGGCCGAAGGCGACGCTCGACGTCGAGACCAGCACCGCCGGGATGGCCGACATGCTGGAGGCCCACCGCGGGCGCGGCGGCGTCGCCTTCGTGGATTACGCCGACCGGGAGGTGGCCTGGTAGCAGCCGGCTCGGCAGGGATCGGCGATGCTGAACCTGGTCAAGCTGGCGGTGGGAGCGGCGACGCCCGACGCGATCGCCGAGCTGCAGGCGCTGCGCAGCCGGCAGACGGGCGCGCATGACGGCCGGCCATTCTTCCGCACCCGCAACTTTCCCCGCCAGGCGGAGGCGGTGCTGGATGGCGGCTCGGTCTACTGGGTGACGGCGGGCATGCTGCTGTGCCGGCAGCGCATCCGGGACATCGTGCCGGACCGGCGCGACGACGGCACGCCCTGCACCGGGGTGGTACTGGACCCGCCGGTGATCGCGGTCACGCCGCGGACGATGCGGCCGTTCCAGGGCTGGCGCTATCTCTCGCCGCAGGATGCGCCGGAGGACCTCGGGAGCCACGAGGCGCTCGGCGACGAGCTGCCGGTGCGGCTGCGGCGAGAGCTGCTGGCGCTGTGCCTGATCTGAGGGGTGTATCGCGCGCGACGCGCCAGACGCCGCCGGGGGACCGCATGGTTCCCGCCGAGCCCTCACGCCGGTGACTGACTGAGGACCTATCCTGCGTCATGCGGGATGGGCGGGGGCGGACAACCGCGGCCATCGACGTCAGGTCCGCCACCTGGAGGCGGACCGCCCGGTCGATCGCCCGAGCCCGGCTCGCCCGAGCTTGCCAGGCCCGGGGGCGGTCCGTCCGGCGGGGGTGCGTTGCCGTCCGATGCGCCACCGTCCTGGCCTTGAGCGGTCCTTGCGCTTCGAGAAGGATCATCAGGAGGCGGGCCTGGCCCTTCCCGTCGATGATCAACACAGCCATCCGTCGGGGTGTCCAGGGGAGCCGCCCGAGCCAGCATGGGCAAGGCCGTCATCAGAGCGACCAGGAACCAACAGCGCATGATCCTGAACCTTCATCGAGAACGGCGACCTTGTCGGCTCATGCAGGCAGCCGACAAACGATCGTGTTCCCCTTTATTGGGAACGTATGCGGGCGGATCGTGCGTCCCTTCGGATCATGTCCGTCTGACGCGGGCTCTCGAGAACGGTATGACCATACGGATATTTCCGTCGATCCGGTCGTTGCGTGCCTGTTTCCACTCCTGCATAGCCGCCATCGCGAACAGGCTCGCCATCACGTGGTTCATCGCGTAGTTCTCGCCCGGGGAGCCGCTTCCTGACAGCGTGGTCTTCTGGATGGAGATCTGCGCTTCCTCCACCCTCTGCCGAAAGACGGCTTCGTCCAGGTTGAAGTGGGCCTTCGCGAACACCGTGCCCGCGTGGAGGGCTATGGTGACTTCATCTCGCGTGGGATTGGACCGCGCTTCCTGAGGAGCCTTCGCATCCCTTTCGCGGAACCTCGTCGAATTCTTGTTCATCGGCAGGCAATCCTTGCGCCGAGGCCTCGGCCGATCGGACGGGTAGTCGGGACCGCGGACGGCCGGATCGCGGGACTCACCGGAGAAGGCTCAGATGCTGAGCCTTCTGTATCGGACGGATCATCAGGACGGCGGCGGTACGGTCGTCGAGCCGGTGCAGCTTGATGCTCCCGCAATGCTCCTCCGCGATCTCACGGGCCAGGGTGAGGCCCTCCCCGACCTTGTGCCGTCCCGGGTCGGCGCAGGGCCCGTCGTCCGTCACCGTGAGCTGGATCCAACCGCTCCGGGCCTTCAGCCGCACCGCGATCCTGGCGGAGGGCCGGTCGCCCATCCCGTGCCTGACGGCGTTGCCGACGAACTCGTGCGCGATGCGCAGCAGCGGCTGATGCAGATACTCGGGCGGCTCCTCGTCGATGTCGACCGCGAGATGCACGTCGGCATCCCTCCGCCCCAGAAGCTCCACGACGGCGTCGGACATGGACCGCATCCGGCTGAGCAGGGAACCCGGATGGCAGGTCAGGCCGAACAGCGCGTCCGATACCCGGGCGGCGAGGAGGATGCGACGCTGCAGGGCCTGCGAGAGCGATTGCACACGGGCGTTTTCGCGCAGCTCCGGAGCGTCCTCGATGATCCCCAGGATGCGCTGCAGGGCGTTCTTGGTCTGGTGCCGAAGCTCGCGGACGATCAGGCTTTCCGGACGGTAGACGGATGGGTCGCCCTCCGACCTGGATCCGGAGCGTGAGTTCGGATCGACGAGTTCCGTCGAACGGACTGCGTGGGCAGGCATGCGATACCCCTCGGAGAGCCTTCCCATCGCGATCCCGATCGGCTGGCGTTGTCGTGGCGCAGCCCTACGGGACAACGATGGAGGCATGATGAGGGAAATGTGGAGAAAGGCGACAGTCCGCGGGCGGTCCGATCGCCGCGATTCAGCCTCCAGAGTTTCTCCACATTCCCTCCATCCTCGATCCGCTTTTGATTGAGAGGCTGGATCGTCGCGGCCCATGGCGACGCGACCGTGCTCGGGAGGTCATCCTACAGATGAGTTTTGCAAGGTCCGGAGCGATGGCCCGCGGGCTCGGTGTCGCGCTCCTTCTCTTCCCGATGGGCCCCCTGCCGGTCCTGGCGCAAGACGACCGCATGTCGGGGCCCGATCATCCCGACATGGGTCCACCGGAGCAGATGAGGCCGGGGCCTGGGCGGCCCGATGGCGGCGGGGATTTGCTCTTCGGCCTTGCACGGGCCGAGGCGGACCAGGCCGCCAGCGAGACGATCGCCGCCCTGGCCAAGGCGCCGGTCGGCGACGTCGCGCGGGTCGTCCGCACCTGGGGCGTGCCGACGGCGCTGCGCTATTTCGACGTGGAGCGGGAGGCGTTCCGCGATGCCGTCTTGCCTCGCCTGAAGGCCGTCGTGCAGGATGCCCAACAGGCCCATCGCGTCTCCGCCCTCGAGGCCGCCCGGGTGTCGGGCGATCTAGACCATGGACCGTCGCCCCATCCGGACCGGTAGGGACGCCATGAGACTGTCGCTTGCCGTAAAGATGTTCGTGGCCCTGTTCGGGATCACGGCGGTGACGGTGGGTTCGGTGGTGACCTGGACCAGCCTGACGTTGAGGGACAGCTTCTCGGTCTATGTCGCCACCGTGGCCCTCTCGCAGATGGACCGCCAGGTCGAGGCCCTGCAGCGCAGCTTCGCCGCTCATGGCGACTGGTCGGGCCTGAGGGACGACCCGGTCCTCTGGGCTGGGCTGATGCGAGGCGGTCCGCCGCCGCGACCCTGGCAGGGCCCCACCGAGCCACCCCCAGGCGCCGACCGCCCGCCTCCGTCGCCGGGCGGTTTCAGGGCGGAAGATGACGGGCCGCCGCCCGGACCGCCATCGGACGCCGACGGGAACGGTCCGGGTGAACGGCTGGTGCTGGAAGACACGGCCGGCCATCCGGTGGTGGGTCAGCCTGAGAGGCTGTCTCATCCGGGACGTCGTCGGCTCTCCTTGAACGGCAGGCCGATCGGCGTGCTGCTGCTCGACGCGGGACCGATCCCGCACGGGATGGAGGCGACGTTCCTGACCGACCGCCTCCGCGACCTCTATCGCGCCGGGGCCCTCGCCGTCCTCCTCTCGGGTGTCGCGGCGGTGCTCCTGGCCCGCCACATCCTGGCGCCGATCGGCCTCGTGACGGCTGCCGCGCGACGGATGGCATCCGGCGATCTCGCCGCCCGGATCCCGACCGGCCGACGGGACGAGCTGGGGGAGCTGGTCCTCGACGTGAACGCCCTGGCGCGCTCGCTGGAGCTGTCGGAAGCCTCCCGACGACAGTGGGTCGCCGACACGTCGCACGAGCTGCGCACGCCGCTCGCGGTCCTGCAGGCCCAGATCGAGGCGTTGCAGGACGGCGTTCAGCCCGTGAGCGAGCGGGCGCTTGGCAACCTGCACGGCGAGGTCGGCCGAATGAACCGGCTGGTCAGCGACCTGCATGACCTCTCGCGCGCCGACTGCGGCGCGCTCGGCCTGCGGCTGGAGGCGCTGGAGGCGGGGACCCTGATGGCCGAGGTGCTGACCAGCTTCGACGCGAGGCGGGAGGCCCGCGAGATCCGCGTCGATGCCCATGGCCTGGCCGGCGCCTCCGGGCCGGTCAACGCCGATTCACTGAAGCTGAGACAGGTCTTCGGGAACATCCTGGAGAACGCGATCCGCTACACCGATCCGGGCGGCCTGATCCGGGTCGAGGGAAGGGTCGACGGCGACAGGGTCGCCATCACGGTCGAGGACACCGCCCCCGGGGTGCCGAGCTCCAAGCTTCCTCTCATCTTCGACCGGTTCTTCCGCGTCGACATGTCGCGCAGCCGCGAGACGGGCGGTTCGGGACTGGGCCTGTCGATCTGCAGAGCGATCGTCGAGGCGCATGCCGGCACGATCGAGGCGCGGCCGTCCGTGCTGGGCGGCCTCGCCGTGTCCGTCCTCCTGCCCATGGCGCGGGCGACGTGATGCCCGTCATCGCCATCGTCGAGGACGAGCGGCTGATCGCCGAGATTCTCGCCTCCTACCTCGAGCGGGAGGGCTTCCAGACCGCGCGGCTTCATACCGGTCGGGAGGCGACCGACTGGCTGGCGGGACATGATCCCGACCTGGTCATCCTCGACCTCATGCTGCCGGACATCGACGGGCTGACCCTTGCCCGCAGCATCCGGAGCAGGTCCATGACACCGATCATCATTGCGACGGCGCGGGTGGAGGAAATCGACCGGCTCCTGGGGCTCGAGCTGGGCGCGGACGACTACGTGTGCAAGCCGTTCAGCCCACGCGAGGTGGTCGCCCGGGTCAAGGCGGTGCTCCGACGCACCTCCTCCGGGGCGAATGGGCCCGGGGCGAATGGGCCCGGGGCGAATGGGAAGGAGCTGAACTGCGACCTGCGCATCGACGAGGCTCAATTCCTCGCCTGGTGGCGCGGCAGGCCGCTCGACCTCACGCCGACCGAGTTCCGTCTCCTACATGCCCTGGCGAGGCGCCCGAACCACGTGCTGTCGCGTTCCAGCCTCCTCGACGCGGTCTCCGACCGCGACAGGGACGTGGTCGACCGCAGCATCGACAGCCACATCAAGAACCTGCGTCGGAAGCTCGCCACCGCGGCGTCCGGGATCTCCGGGAACCAGGACATGATCGTCTCGGTGTATGGCGTCGGCTATCGACTGGCCATCGGCGCTCCGCTGCACCGGTGAGGGGCCTGGGCTCGCCGCCGGGCCCGGGGAGTCCTGTTGCAGTTCGGCCAGCTTGGAGGGGATTCAGCCGCTCGATGCACGCTCCGGTTGATCGGACGGGCCGGCGGCGTCCACCATGGGACATGGTCTTCTTGCCCAAGCAGGTCTGGCTGCTGCCGTTGCTGTGCCTGCTGGCGGCGTGCGGCGGAGGCGCGCGCGACGCCGGAAGCGGTGGGTATGCGTCGGGCAGCACGGTGTATCCGGAGCCGGGGCCGCCGGAGGACCCGTGGCGGCCGTATATCCGCCAGGCGTCGGATCGGTTCACGGTGCCGCAGCAATGGATCCGGGCGGTCATGCGGCAGGAGTCCGGCGGGCACGAGTACCTGAACGGCCAGCCGATCACGTCGGGCGCCGGGGCGATGGGGCTGATGCAGCTGATGCCGGCGACCTATGCCGACCTGCAGGCGCAATACGACCTCGGCAGCGACCCGTATGAGCCGCACGACAACATCATGGCCGGCACCGCCTACATCCGGCGGATGTACCAGAAGTACGGGGCGCCGGCGTTCCTCGCCGCTTACAACGCCGGGCCGCAGCGGCTGGAGGACTACCTCCACAGCGGGCGGTCGCTGCCGAACGAGACCATCGACTACGTGGCCTCGATCGCGCCCAACCTCGGCACCGAGATCGCGATGAGCGGGCCGCTGGCCGCCTATGCCGGTGGCGAGGGCGCGGTCTCGGAGGCGCCGGTGCGGCTGGCGGCGTATCGCCCGGCACGGCGGGGCCGGGCCGAGGCCGGTTGCTGGCACGATCCCGACGCGGCCTACGATCCCGACGCGCCGTGCCGGGCGCCGCCGGTGCAGGTCGCCGTGGTGCAGGCTCCGTCGGCGCTGGCCTATCCGGCGCCGTCCTATCCGATGCCGTCCTATGCCGGCGGCGGCTGCTCGCGCGATGCGGACGCGGCCTACGACGCGCCGTGCGGGTCCGAGCCGGCGACGATGCCGGCGTCGGTGCCGATGGTGGCGCCGGTGCGGCGGGCGCCGATCGTGCTGGCGAGCGCCCCGGCCTACGAGCAGCCGCCTGCCGCGTCCTATGGGCAGTGGTCGATCCAGGTGGGGGCCTACGCCTCGGTCGACCAGGCGCGATTCGCCACCACCATGGCGCGGCAGGCCGACTACCGGACGTTGGCCGGCAGCCAGAGCGTGGTGCAGCCGACGACGCCGTTCGGCCGCGGCGTGCTGTATCGCGCCCGGCTGGCCGGCCTCGGGCGCGACGATGCCGGGAGCGCCTGCGCCGCGCTGCGCGCGCACGACATCCCCTGCATGGTGGTGACGCCGGGCGGCTGAGATCCGAACCAGGATGGCCGATGGTCGTTGCAGCTGCCGAGACTTCGAGGGACCCGACCATGACCGAGACCAGGATGCTGCAGCCGCACGATCCGCTGCCGGACGGACCGGCCGTGATCCTGATGCGCCGGTTCGAGGAGGACGCGCCCACGCAGGTGATGATGGAGCTGATCGTCATCCGCGCCGACCAGACGGAGACCAACAGCCGGCTGCTGGACGAGGACGGCGCGCCGATGTCCTGGGAGGCGGCCGAAGCCCAGGCCGGCGAGGCGGCGAAGGCGGCCGAGCTGCACGTCGTCCATCGCGTCGACCGCACCGAAGGCGCGCGCGAGCAGCAGATCCTGGCGCATGAGGGCGATCGCTCGGTGGATGGCGAGGGGCTCGACGACGACGACCTCGAGGACGGCGAGGCCGGCAGCGACATGCGGGACAACGTGCTGAAGAGCGCGCCCCGCAAGTTCTAGACGGTCGCTCGTGCGGCCTCGGCAGGCACCCCGCGTTTCGCTGTTGACGCGGGCCGGCGTAGTCCGTAGAGCTAGTTGCAAATGATTTGCATTAGCTGGTGACGGACGGATGAACGCGGTCGGACGACGAGGACAGGGTCTGGCGCTGGCCGGGTTCGGGGGCGTGCTGGTGCTGGTGTCGGCGGCGTGCGGCCCGGCGCGGGCACAGACCAGCCCCACGGCCCTGCTCGGCCCGATCTGGGGGGTGCGGCCGTGGCTCGGGCAATACGGGGTGACGCTGGGGGCCAGCGAGATCAGCGAGGTGTTCGGCAACCCGACCGGCGGCATCAACCGGGGCGCGGCCTATGACGGGCTGACGGAGCTCAGCCTGGGCATCGATTTCGGAAAGCGTCTCGGCATCCCGGGCGGCACCTTCAACGTGAGCGCGTTCCAGATCCATGGCCGCAGCGAGAGCCAGGACAACCTCGACACCCTTGACACGGCGAGCGGCATCGAGGCCAGCCGCGCCACGCGGATCTGGGAGCTCTGGTACGACCAGGCGTTCCGCGACGGCCAGTACGACGTCAAGATCGGGCTGCAGAGCCTGGACCAGGAGTTCATCACCAGTGCCAGCGCCGGCGTGTTCGCCAATACCTCGTTCGGCTGGCCGGCACTGCCGTCGTTCGATCAGTATGCCGGGGGGCCGGCCTATCCGCTGTCCTCGGCGGGCGTGCGGCTGCGCGGGAACGCCGGTCCGGTTGCGGTGCTGGCCGGAGTGTTCGACGACAACCCCGGTGGCGGTCCGTTCGAGGACGATCCGCAGCCCGACGACGGCGGCTCCAGCGAGTTCAACCTCGGCACCGGCGCGCTGTTCTTCGCCGAGCTGCAGTATGCGCTGAACGCGCCGTCGGCCGGGGAGACCGTGACCGGCGAGAACCCGAGCCCGCAGGGCGCCGGGCTGGCCGGGCTCTACAAGCTCGGTGCCTGGTTCGATACGGCGGCCTTCCCGGACCAGCGCTATGACGACCAGGGCGGGCTGCTGGCCGATCCGGCCAGCGACGGCAACGCACGGATGCGGCGGCACAACTACTCGGTCTATGGCGTTGCCGATCAGACGGTCTGGAAGCCGGACCCGAACGGGCCGCGCTCGCTCAACGTCTTCGCCCGGCTGATGGGGGCGCCCGGCGACCGCAACCTGATCGACTTCGCCGCCAATCTGGGGCTGGTGCTGAAGGACCCGCTGCCCGGCCGCGACGCCGACACGCTGGGCTTTGCCGGCGGGTACACCAAGATCGGCCGCGGCGCGCTCGACTTCGACCGGGACGCGCAGTCCTTCGCGCAGACCGCGGCGACGGGAACGTATTCGCCGCTACGCTCGGCGGAGAGCTATCTCGAGCTCACCTACCAGTACGCGCTGACCGGGTGGCTGACGCTGCAGCCGGACGCGCAGTACGTCTTCCTGCCCGGCGGCGGCATCGCCAACCCGAACCAGCCGGACCGCCGCATCTCCAACGAGCTCGTGCTCGGCGTGCGCGGAACGCTCACTTTTTGATTGTATGTGCGACTGCTTCTCATTACCTGGAGTTCCATGATGATCCGTGCGCTGCTCGCCTCCGCGATTGGCCTTCTGCTGCCCGGGGCGTTGGCGCCGGCCTGGGCGGTCGATTCGCCGTCCTACCTGGCCGGGCTGCACCGGCACAGCACGGTCGCCTCGACGGTGCCGGCGAACGGCGACCAGAACCCGTATGCGGTGGTGGTCTCGCCGGTGACGCAGGGCAAGCTGGTGGCCGGGGACGTGCTGGTCAGCAACTTCAACGACGCCAGCAACCTGCAGGGTCTGGGCACCACCCTCGTGCTGGTCGATCCGGCGACGCAGGCGCTGACGCCATTCGCGAGCGTGCCGCAGCGACTGGACCGCTGCCCCGGCGGCGTCGGGCTGACCACGGCGATGACGGTGCTGAAGAGCGGCTGGGTGGTGGTCGGCAGCCTGCCCAGCCGGGACGGCACCACGGCGACCAAGGGCGATGGCTGCCTGCTGCTGTTCAGCGCCGACGGCCACCTCGCGGACGTGTGGACCAGCCCCAGGATCAATGGCCCCTGGGGCAACATGGCGGTAATCGACCGCGGCGGCAGCGCCTCGCTGTTCTTCAGCAACACCGGCTATGGCGTCGGCGCCCCGCCCGGCAGCGGCGATGCGCCGATGGTGTCGAAGGCGACCGTGGTGCGGCTCGAGCTCACGATTCCGGCCGGCGGCAAGCCGGTGCCGGCGAGCATGACGGTGGTGGCGGACGGGTTCGGTGAGCAGGCCGACCGCGGCGTGTTCATCATCGGGCCGACCGGGATCGCGCTGGGCCCGAACGGCTCGATCTACGTGTCCGACGCGATCGGCAACAGCATCGTGCAGATCCCGGACGCCCTCACGCGCACGACCAGCGCCGGGACCGGGGTCGAGGTGACGAAGGACGGGTTCCTGCGGCGGCCGCTGGCGCTGGTGAACCTGCCGAACGGCGACCTGCTGGTGACCAACGGGCTGAACGGCCAGGCGGTCGAGATCGATCCGGCGGCGCGCCGGCAGGTGGCGGCGCAGTGGATCGACGTCGATCGGGCGCAGCAGCCGGCCGGCAGCGGCGACCTGTTCGGGCTGGCCGTGGCCCCCAAGGGCGGATTCTATTATGTCGAGGACGACGTGAACACGCTGGTGCTGGCGCACTAGAGCATCATCCGATCGAACGGACTCGTTCGATCGGATAAAGATGCTCGTCAGAACAACAAGCTAGAGGATGATCCGTGAGGCTAAGTGATCGGATCATCCTCTAGATGCAGGGAAGGCCAGGGCCCTGCCCTGGACCCGCCAAGGGCCGCGGCCCTTGGAACCCTTTCTTTAAAAATGGTTTCCAAAGGCTCCGCCTTTGGCGGGGTCCAGGGGCAGAGCCCCTGGCCTTCAGGGGATAGGCACAGGTGGCTGACGACGGGGCATCGAGGCGCGGCTTTCTGCGCGGCATGGCGGCGGCCGGCATGGTGTGTCCGTTCTCCGGCGCGCAGGCGCAGGACCATGGCGTCACGCCTGACGCGCGGGGTGCGTCGCGGGCAGTGGTGGAGGCGTTCGATGGGCCGCACCAGGCCGGCATCCTGACGCCGCTGCAGAACCACACCTGCTTCGTGGCCTTCGACCTGGTGACCGAGGACGGCCCGTCGGTGGCGCGGCTGATGCGGCTGTGGACGGCGGCGGCGCGTCGGCTGAGCCGCGGCCAGACGGTGGCGCCGATGGACGGCGACCCGGATCGGGCGCCGGCGGACAGTGGCGAGGCGGTGGGGCTGGGCCCAGCGCGGCTGACGCTGACCTTCGGCTTCGGCCCCGGGCTGTTCGAGAAGGATGGGCGGGACCGCTATGGGTTGGCGCATCGCCGGCCGGCGGCGCTGGCCGACCTGCCGCGGTTCAACGGCGACCAGCTGGCGCCGGCGCAGACCGGCGGCGACCTCTCGGTGCAGGCCTGCGCCGACGATCCGCAGGTGGCGTTCCATGCGGTGCGGCAGCTGGCGCGGATCGCCGACGGCACCGCGAGCCTGCGCTGGATCCAGAACGGCTACTCGGCGCAGTTCGCCGCCGAGGACACGCCGCGCAACCTGATGGGCTTCAAGGACGGCACCCAGAACCCGATCACGGCGCGGCCGGACCAGGTGAGTGCGATCTCCGGCGGCCGGCCGTATCGGACCGCGGCGCCGGACGAGATCGTCTGGGCGGGGACGGAGGGGCCGGCGTGGATGCGGGGCGGCAGCTACATGGTGGCGCGGCGCATCCGGGTGGCGCTGGAGCACTGGGACCGCACCGACCTCGGCTTCCAGGAGCAGGTGTTTGGGCGGCGCAAGCAGTCCGGCGCGCCGCTGTCGGGGCGGACCGAGTTCGACCCGCTCGAGCTCGACGCGGTGGACCGGGACGGCAACCCGGTGATCCCGGAAAACGCGCACGTGCGGCTGGCGTCGGCGGCCAGCAACGGCGGCGCGCAGATGCTGCGGCGGGCCTATTCCTACAATGACGGGCTGAGCTTCGTGGCGGAGCGCTGGCCGCCGTGGCGGCAGGGGCTCGAATACGATGCCGGGCTGTTCTTCGTCTGCTACCAGCGCGACCCGCGGGAGAGCTTCACGCGGATCTTCGAGCGGATGTCGAAGCTCGACATGCTGAACCAGTACGCGACCCATGTCGGCGGCGGGCTGTTCGCGATCCCGCCGGGCACCGGCGGTGACGGCGGGAGCATCGGGCAGGCGCTGTTCGAGGGGGCGACGCTGCGCGTCGCGGAGGCCGCGCGGCCGGTCACCTACTGAGCGGGCGGCTTCCTTGACAGGTCGTTGCACCGCCGGTAGTGAGCGCGGGCACCCGGCGGGAGGTGCGATCCATGGATGAGGATACGGCCGGCTCGGGCAAGTCCTTCGACCAGCGGCTGCAGGCGGCGCGGAGCAGGCATGGCCTGGACCCCGAAGCCAGGCCGCCCGATCAGGCCGCCTCCGATGCGACCGCGATGGCGGTGGTGTTCCGGGTGGGCGTCGAGCTGGTCTCGGCGCTGCTGGTCGGGCTGGCCATCGGCTGGACGCTCGACCACTTCCTGAAGACCAAGCCGCTGTTCCTGATCCTGTTCGTCCTGCTCGGCGGGGTGGCCGGGATCCTGGACGTGTGGCGCCTGGTCGGAGCGGCGCCGACGATCGGCCGGACCGGCCGGCACTAGGGAGGTAGGGTCTTGGGCGGCGGACACACCATCGACGCGCTGGGCCAGTTCCAGCTGCACCCGGTCCTGGGGTCGCTCGGCGTCAGCCTGCGGTTCAGCCAGTCCAGCCTGATGATGGTGATCGCGGCCGCCCTCGTGCTGCTGGTGATCTACGTGGGGATGCGGCCGCGCGCGGTCGTACCGGGCCGGATGCAGGCGGTGGCGGAGATCCTCTACGACTTCATCCACGGCATGACGACGGACCAGATCGGCGTGCAGGGGCGACGGTTCTTCCCGTTCGTGTTCACGCTGTTCACCTTCATCCTCGTCGGCAACTATCTGGGGCTGATCCCGGGCTCGTTCACCTTCACCAGCCACATCCTGGTCACCGCCGGGCTCGCGGTGCTGGTGTTCGTGGTCGGGCTGCTGGTGGCGCTGCGCGAGCAGGGGCTGGGCTTCTTCGGCCACTTCATGCCGGAGGGGGCGCCGAAGGCGCTGGCGCCGCTGCTGGTGCCGATCGAGGTCCTGTCCTACCTGTCGCGGCCGATCAGCCTGTCGGTGCGACTGTTCGCCAACATGATGGCCGGCCACGTGATGTTCGAGATGTTCGCCGCCTTCACCATCATGCTCGGCGGCATCCACTTCATCGGGCCGGTGCTGGGGATCGCGCCGATCGCGATCAACATGGCGCTGATCGCGCTCGAGCTGCTGGTCGGCGCGCTGCAGGCCTACGTGTTCGCGATCCTCACCTGCATCTACCTGCGCGAGGCGGTCGCCCACTAGGGCGCCTTTCCCTCCCACCCTTCCTCCCAGACAAGGACCACCCTCCATGGATCTCGCAGCGGCTCGCTATATCGGCGCCGGTATCGCCGTGATCGCCCTCGCCGGCGTCGGCGTCGGCATCGGCAACATCTTCGCCGCCATGGTGAGCGCCATCGGCCGCAACCCGGCGGCACGGCCGCACGTGTTCGGGCTCGGCATCCTGGGCTTCGCGCTGACCGAGGCGGTGGCGCTCTACGCGCTGGTGATCGCCTTCATCATCCTGTTCGTCTGACCACGGCGGCGATGCGGATGCCGGGCTTGAACGCGGTTCGGACCCTGGCGGTGTCGGCTGTTGCCGTGGTCGCCGCCGCGCCTGCGTTCGCGTCCGGCATGCCGCAGCTGCAGTTCAACAACCCGCTCACCACCGGCCAGCTGTTCTGGGGCGCGGTCGTCTTCCTGCTGCTCTACCTGACGCTGAGCCGGTCGGCGCTGCCGCGGGTGGCGTCGGTGCTGGACGAGCGGCGGCGGCGGATCGAGGGCGACCTCGACGCGGCGAAGGCGGCGCGCACCGAGGCCGACCAGGCGATCGACGCGCTGCGCCGGGCGCGTCGCGAGGCCGCGGCCGAGTCCGCCGCCATCGTCGAGACCGTGGTCCGGGAGGCGCGCGACCGTGCCGCCGCCGCTGCGCACGAGACGAACGCGCGGCTGGAGGCCGAGATCGCCCGCGCCGAGGCCGGCGTCGCGGCGGCGCGGCAGGCGGCGATGGGCTCGCTGCGCGCGGTCGCGACCGAGACCGCGCAGCTTCTGGTCGGGCGGCTCGCCGGCGGCGCGGTCGACCGCGCGCTGGTCGAGGCCAAGGTGGACGGGGTGCTGGCCGCCCGGCCGGCCTGAGGGAGCCAGAGATGACCATCCAGGACCTGCTGCACGAGCCACGCTTCTGGTACCTCGTCGCCTTCGTGCTGTTCTTCGCGGTGTTCGGGCGCCGGTTGTGGCGGCCGCTGGTGGCGATGCTCGATGCGCGCGCGACGACGGTGCGGCTGGAGCTCGACGAGGCGGCCCGGCTGCGCCGCGAGGCGGAGGCGATGCTGGCCGAGGCGCGCCAGGAGCGCCAGGCGGCGTTGGCGGACGCCGAGCGCATGGTGGCCGACGCCCGCGCCGAGGCGGTCCGCATCGCGGAGGTGGCGCGTGCCGAGGCGGAGGCGAACGCCGTCCGACGCGAGCGCATGGCGCAGGACCGCATCCACGCCGCCGAGCGCGCCGCGGTGACGGAGGTGCGGAACGTGGCCGCCGACGTCGCCACCGAGGCGGCGCGTGCGGCGGTCGCCGAGGCGCTCACCGCGGCGACCGATGCCGGCCTGATCGACCGCGCCATCGCGGGGCTGCCGGCCGCGTTCACGACCCGCGTCGCGGCCTGATCCGGCGCGGTCCACGGACCTCACGCTGGTGTCCGAGGCCGACTCGCTCCTGCTGACGATCGTCGCCGCGGTGCTGGACGAGGCGGCGAACATCGGCCCGGTCTGCGCCGAGATGGCGGTGGCGTTCGCGACGCTGCCGCCGCACGAGGTGCTGTTCGTCGATGACGGCAGCACCGACGGCACCGTGGGGGCACTGCTGGAGGCGCGCGCGGTGCTGCCGCAGCTGCGGGTGATCAGCCACGATCGGCGCTGCGGCAAGTCGGCGGCGTTGCGCACCGGCATCGAGGCGGCGCGCGGCACGTGGATCGCCACCATCGACGGCGACGGCCAGGACGACCCGACCGAGGTGGCCCCGATGCTGGCGCTGGCGCTCGCGGGCGGGGCGAGCCAGCCCGGGCCGCTGGTCGTGGGGGTGCGGCTGGCCCGCAGCGACACCGCCTCGCGGCGGTTCGCCACCCGCTTCGCCAACGGGCTGCGCCGGCGGCTGCTGCGGGATGGCTGCCCCGACACCGGGGCGCCGATGAAGCTGTTCCGCCGCGCCGACTTCCTGCGGCTGCCGCAGTTCGAGGGGGTGCACCGGTTCCTGCCGGCGCTGTTCCAGCATTACGGCAGCGCGCTGGTCTGCACGCCGGTGCGGCATCGGGCGCGGCTGCACGGCCGCTCGAAATATACCAATTTCGGGCGGGCGGTGGTCGGCATCCGGGACATGATGGGCGTGATCTGGCTGCAGGCGCGGACGCGGCTGCCGCGGAGCGTGACCGAGCAGGCGGACGGTCGTCCTCCGGACAGCTGATCATGCCGACATCCCGTCACTATGCGCTGATCGCGGCGCTCGTGCTGGCGCTGTTCCTGCCGGGGCGGGCGTCGCTGCCGCCGCTCGATCGCGACGAGGCGCGCTACATGGAGGCCAGCGCGCAGATGCTGCGCTCCGGCGACTTCGTCGACGTGCGGTTCCAGGACAAGCCGCGCTACCTGCAGCCGGCCGGGATCTACTGGCTGGAGGCGGCCGCGGTGGCGGCGAGCGGGACGCTGGGCGAACGCGAGGTCTGGGCGTATCGGGTGCCGACGCTGCTCGCGGTGATCGCCTCGGTGCTGCTGACCGCGCGGATCGGCGCCGCACTGTTCGACCTGCAGGCGGGGCTGCTGGGCGCGCTGCTGCTGGCGGTGTCGGTGCTGATGACCGCGGAGGGACGGCTTGCGACCATCGACAGCTGCCTGCTGGCGGCGATCCTGGCGCTGCAGGCGGCGCTGCTGCGGGCGTGGCAGGACCGCGACACCAGTGCCCGCACGCCGCCGGCGGTGGCGGCGGCGTATTGGGTGGCGCTGGGCGTCGGGCTGATGCTGAAGGGGCCGGTGATGCTGATCCCGGCGTTCGGCACGCCGCTGGCGCTGGCGCTGGTCGAACGCCGCGTGGGCTGGTGGCGGCGGCTGCGACCGGTCTGGGGCGTGCCGCTGATGCTGGCGATCGTGCTGCCGTGGTGCACCGCGATCTGGGCGGTGAGCCACGGGCTGTTCTTCCAGCGCGCGGTCGGCACCAACTTCCTGGGCAAGGTGGCGTCCGGGCAGCAGGCGCATGGGCTGCCGCCGGGCTACCACCTTGCGGTGTTCGCAATGGCGTTCTGGCCCGGGTCGCTGTTCGCGGCGATGGCGGTGCCGTGGGTGTGGCGGCGGCGGCGGACGGCGTCTGTGCGCTACCTGCTGTGCTGGATCGTGCCGCACTGGCTGGTGTTCGAGCTGATCGCCACCAAGCTGCCGCACTACGTGCTGCCGACCTATCCGGCGATCGCCCTGCTGACCGCGGCGGCACTCGGCCAGGCCGGCGGCTGGCGTCCGCCGGCGGCATGGTGGGGGCGCGCGGCTCTCGGACTGTATGGCGTGGTCTGGCTCGGCGTGGGCATCGCGGTGGGGGTGGCGGGCCCGGTGCTGTTGTGGCGGCTCGAGGGCGAGACGCAGCCGGCGGCGCTGCTGGTGCCGGTGCTGGCACTGCCGCTGGTGCTCCTG
>CALMVO010000129.1 GCA_937873205.1 uncultured Acetobacteraceae bacterium | reverse complement strand
CCTGACCGCCCTCGCCCGCACCGCCGCCACCCTTGCCCTGGCCGGTCTTCGGCCGCTGGATGCGGTCGCCAGGCGAGAACACCTTGTTGCCCGACAGCACGACGTCGCGGGTGCCGCTCGAGAACACGCGGTGCAGGCTGGGCTCGTGCAGCGCGTCGGAGGGGATCGAGATCGACCGTCCCTGCCCCACCTCGCGCAGCTTGCCCGAGGTCACCGCATCGCGGGCCGCGCGCTGCACCGCCTCCCTGGCGCGGACGAGAACACGGCGGCGGTTCTCGATGTTCTTGCCATGCGGATTGGGACGGCGGTCGATGATGTCCACGCGTTCAGACCATCCCGTCCGTCATGCCGACTGCTTCACGCGCATGTACCACTCGACCAGACGGCGCACCTGGCGCTCGGTGTAGCCGCGCGCCACCATGCGGGCGACGAACTGCCCGTGCTTGGTCTCGGTGTCGCCATCCTTCTTGGAGCCGAAGCTGATCACCGGCAGCAGGTCCTCGACCTGGCTGAACATGCGCTTCTCGATGACGTCGCGGATCTTCTCGTAGCTGGTCCAGGACGGGTTGTGGCCAGCGTGGTTGGCGCGCGAGCGCAGCGAGAACTTCACCACCTCGTTGCGGAAATCCTTTGGGTTGGCGATGCCGGCTGGCTTCTCGATCTTGGTGAGCTCGGCGTTGAGCAGCTCTCGGCTGAGCATCTGCCCGGTGTCGGGATCCTTGAAGTCCTGGTCCTCGATCCAGGCGTCGGCGTAGTCCAGGTAGCGATCGAACAGGTTCTGGCCGTAATCGTGGTAGCTCTCGAGATAGGCCTTCTGGATCTCGTTGCCGACGAACTCGGCGTAGCGGCTGGCAAGATCGGATTTGAGCGCCGCGAGGTAGGACGCCTCCACCTCGGCCGGGAACTGCTCGCGGCGCACCGCCTGCTCGAGCACGTACATCAAGTGTACCGGGTCGGCCGCGATCTCGGTCGGGTCGTGGTTGAAGGTGGCCGATAGCACCTTGAAGGCGAAGCGGGTGGAGATGCCGTCCATGCCCTCGTCGACGCCGGCGGCGTCGCGATATTCCTGCATGGTCTTGGCCTTGGGATCGGTCTCGCGGATGTTCTCGCCGTCATAGACACGCATCTTGGCGAACTGCGACGAGTTCGGATGCGCCTTCAGCCGCGACAGCACCGCGAATCGCGCCAGCATCTCCAGCGTGTTGGGCGCGCACGGCGCCTCGCCGAGTGCGGAGCCCTGGATCAGCTTGTGGTAGATCCGGGTCTCCTCGACGGCGCGCAGGCAGTACGGCACCTTGACCACGCAGACTCGGTCGAGGAAGGCCTCGTTGGTGCGGTTGTTGCGGAAGCTCTGCCATTCGGCCTCGTTCGAGTGCGCCAGGATCATGCCGGTGAACGGGATCGAGCCGATATTCTCGGTGCCGACATAGTTGCCCTCCTGCGTGGCGGTCAGCAGCGGATGCAGCATCTTGATCGGCGCCTTGAACATCTCGACGAACTCGAGGATGCCCTGGTTGGCGCGGTTGAGGCCGCCGGAGAAGCCGTAGGCGTCGGGGTCGTTCTGGCTGTGGCTCTCCAGCTGGCGGATGTCGACCTTGCCGACCAGGGCAGAGACATCCTGGTTGTTGTCGTCGCCGGGCTCGGTCTTGGCGATCCCGATCTGGCGCAGCCGGGAGGGATGCAGCTTCACCACGCGGAAGCGCGAGATGTCGCCGTCGAACTCCTCCAGCCGCTTCAGCGCCCAGGGGCTGGCGATGCCGGTGAGCACGCGCTTGGGGATGCCGTAGCGCTGCAGCAGGCTGGGACCCATGCGCTCGACGTCGAACAGGCCGAGCGGGCTCTCGAACACCGGGCTCATGTGGCGCCCGGCCTTCAGCACGTAGATCGGCTCGTGCTCCATCAGCGACTTCAGCCGCTCGCCGAGCGAGGATTTGCCGCCGCCGACCGGGCCCAGCAGGTAGAGGATCTGCTTGCGCTCCTCAAGCCCCTGCGCCGCGTGCCGGAAGAAGCCGACGATGCGCTCGACCGTCTCCTCCATGCCGTGGAAGTCCGAGAAGGCCGGATAGACGCGGATGGTGCGGTTCATGAACACCCGCGCCATGCGGGCATCCTTCGAGGTGTCGATGGTGTCCGGCTCGCCGATCGCTTTCAGCATGCGCTCGGCGGCTGTGGCGGTGCAGGATGGATCGCTCGAGCAGAGCTCGAGATACTCGGCCAGGCTCATCTCCGTCTCGCGACGCTCATCGCGCATCGTCGTCGCCAGGGTGAACACGTCGTCGAGCGGCGCCATTGGCAATCCCCCAGTCAGTCGCCGAGCCGTTCGGTGATCGCCCCGGGCTGGGAGGCCGCCGGATCACCGCACCCGGCACGATGCCAGGACCGCAGCGGCCCGTTCGATATCCCTGCCGGCGGTTGCATCCTCCGTGATGGAAGCCTCGGCGGGTCAGGTGCCAGGGAGTCGGCATCTTCCGTCCAGGGCCCGGGTGGCTCGTTCGCGATCCCGTGCGACGACCGCCTCGGCCGCCGCTTCGAGAAGGCTATCGCCGCCCCAACGCACGTTTCAACTAAATTGCAGGGCTGGAATGCGCTGGAGAAGCAGCCGACGCGGACGTGACCCGATTGTCACAACGGGCGGCTCGGAGGGTCGGTGACGGATCGGTTAGACGGAAAGCACCATCCCGTCGAAGGCCGCCTCGACGCCGACCGGTAGGTTCCGCCGCATCCAGTCCCAGTCCATGTCGGTGCCCATGTGGGTGAGCACGGTACGCCGGATGCCGAGCCGGCGAGCCCAGCCGACGACCAGCGACAGGTCGGCATGGGCGGGATGCGGCTGGCGCTGGAAGCAGTCGACCAGCCACACCTCGCTGCCGGCGATGGCGGCCAACGCCGCGTCGTCGAGCGAGACGACGTCGGTCGAGTAGCTGAACGAGCCGATCCGGATGCCGAGCGTGGTGCCGCGACCGTGGCGCTGCTCGAACAGTGCCAGCCGCAATCCGGACGGGTCGATGGATTGGCCGGCGGCCACCTCGTGCGGGACCAGCACCGGCCGGTAGAAGCCGGGCGGCGACCACGGCCGGAAGGCGTAGGCGAAGCGCTGCGCCAGCTCGGCCAGCACCGTCCCGGTGCCATACACGGCGATCGGCTGATCCAGGATGCGGTTCAGCGTGCGCACGTCGTCGAGGCCTGCGACGTGATCGGCGTGGGCATGGGTGTAGAGGATCGAGTCGATGCGGCCGATGCCGTTGGCGAGCAACTGCTGCTTTAGGTCCGGCCCGGTATCGACCAGCACGCGGCGCCCATCGGCGGCCTCCAGCACGATCGAGGCGCGGCTGCGGCGGTTGCGCGGCTCGGCCGGATCACACAGCCCCCAATCGCCGCGCCCATCGGCGCCGCCCAGCATCGGCACGCCGGCCGAGCCGCCGCATCCGAGCACGGTCACGCGCAGCGCCGGGGCGTCCACGATGTCAGGCGGCCTTGGCGAATAGGCGGTGGAAGTTGTCGCTGGTCAGACGGGCCAACTCCGGCAGGGACAGGCCGCGCAGCGTGGCCAGCGCCGCGGCGGTATGGGCGACGTAGGCCGGCTCGTTGCGCCGGCCGCGGCACGGTACCGGGGCCAGGAAGGGGGCATCGGTCTCGACCAGCAGCCGATCAGTCGGCACGGCGGCGGCGATGTCCCGCAGCGCTCGCGATTTCGGGAACGTGAGGATGCCGGAGAAGCTGATGAAGCCGCCAAGTGCCACGGCGGTCTCGGCCAGGCCGGCGCCGGAGCTGAAGCAGTGCAGCAGGAACCGGAATGGACCACCGGTCTCGTGCTCCTCGTGCAGGATCGCGGCGATGTCGTCGTCGGCGTCGCGGGCGTGGATCACCAGCGGCACCCCGGCCAGACGGGCGGCGCGTAGATGGACGCGGAAGCTGTCCTGCTGCAGGCCGCGCACCTCGGTGCGGCCGTGGAAATAGTCGAGGCCCGACTCGCCGATGCCGACGACCTCCGGCGCTTCGGCCAGCGTCGCCAGCCGCTCTGGCGCCGGCAGGCTCTCCTCCTCCACGTGGTCCGGATGGGTGCCGATCGTGCACCAGATCCCGAGCCCGGGGCGGCCATGGCGGGTAAGCGCGCGGCCGCTCGCGGCGGCGGAGAGCCTGGTGCCGATGGTCACCATGCCGTCGAGCCCGGCCGCGGCGGCGCGATCGAGCAGGCCGTCGATCTCGTCCGGCTGGTAGTGGTCCAGGTGGCAGTGGCTGTCGATCACCATGGGACCTGACCGGACGTCGCCGCGGGTTCGACATGGCGCGGGAAGATGCCCTGCGGCGGCGGCAGCGGCAGTCCGGCCGGCAAGGGTGCTGCGAGCGAGGCCAGCCGCCGCGCGTCCTCCGGCACGCCGAGCTGGTCGAGCATGCGGCCCATGCTGTCCGGCATGAACGGCAGCAGCACGGTGGCGACCTGCCGCAGCACGTCGGCCAGCACGCGCAGCACGGCCGCCATGCGCGGCGGATCGGTCTTCTTCAGCGCCCAGGGCGCCTGCCGATCGATGTAGCCGTTGCTGACGCGGATGACGCGCCAGACCTCCTCCAGCATCTCGTGCAGGGCCTGGCGCTCGACCAGGGCGCGCAGGCGCTCCGGCAGCAGCTCGGCCTGGGCCAGCAGCGCGGCATCGTCCTCGGTGACCGGTCCGCGATGCGGCAGCCGGCCGTCGCAGTTGCGGGCGACCTGAGAGAGCGTGCGCTGCGCCAGATTGCCAAGGTCGTTGGCGAGCTCGACATTGAGGCGGGAGATCAGCGCGCGCCGGCTGAAGTCGCCGTCGCCGCCGAACGGCACCTCGCGCAGCAGGAAGTAGCGCACCGCGTCGACGCCGAACTCCGCCGCCAGGGCGCGCGGGTCGACCACGTTGCCGATCGACTTGCTCATCTTCTCGCCGTCCGCCGTCCACCAGCCGTTGGCGAACACCCGCAGGGGCGGCGGCAGGCCAGCGGCCATCAGGAAGGCTGGCCAGAACACCGCGTGGAAGCGGATGATCTCCTTGCCGACCAGGTGCAGGTCGGCCGGCCAGAACCGCCAGAGCTCGGCGGTCTCGTCGGGATAGCCCAGTGCGGTGATGTAGTTCACCAGCGCGTCCCACCACACATAGATGACGTGGTCGGGGTCGCCCGGCACCGGCACGCCCCAGCGGAAGCTGGTGCGGCTGATCGAGAGGTCGCGCAGCCCCTGGCGGACGAAGCTCAGCACCTCGTTGCGACGGCCGGGCGGGCCGATGAAATCGGGATGCGCCTCGTAGTGGGCGAGCAGACGATCCTGCCATTCGGACAGGCGGAAGAAGTAGGACGGTTCGGTGACCCACTCGACCGGGGCGCCGCTCGGCGCCACGCGGACGCCGTCGGCGCGGAGTACCAGCTCGTCCTCGCCGTAGAAGCTCTCGTCGCGGGTGGCGTACCAGCCCGCGTAGGCGCCGAGATAGATCTGCCCGGCCGCCTCGAGCCGCCGCCAGAGCGCCTCGCAGGCGCGCAGGTGGCGCGGCTCGGTGGTGCGGATGAAGTCGTCGAAGGAGACGTTCATCGCCACCGCGAGGTCCCGGAAGTCGGCCGACACCCGGTCGACGAACGCCTGCGGGTCGACGCCGGCGGACAGTGCCGCCTGCTCGACCTTCTGGCCGTGCTCGTCGGTGCCGGTCAGGAAGAAGACCTCGGCGCCATCCAGCCGGTGCCAGCGCGCGATGACGTCGGCCGCGACCGAGGTGTAGGCGTGCCCCAGATGCGGCGCCCCGTTCACGTAGTAGATCGGCGTGGTGATGGTGTAGCGCTGGGTCATCGTCCGCTCAGCAGGCCCAGGCTGGCGATCAGGGCCTGCCTCTTATCCAGGTTGAACCGTTCGGTCTCGTCCTGCGTCCGGCGGATCTCCTGCCAGGCGGAGAACCAGTCGATGCCAGGCCGCACGCCGACGCCGCCGCGGGAGGCGGCGCGCAGCGCCTCCGATATGCCATCGCCGAGCAGGCTTAGGAAGGTCGCGAAGCCGCGGTCCCTCCGCAGCACGATGTCGGCCATGGCGTAGGACCGTGACACGCCGGGCGGCTCGTCAGCCAGGACCTCTCGGACCAGCGCCGCCAGGGCGATGCCGTCCTCCGCGGCGAGTGACAGCGCCTGGCCGGGCGCACCCTGGGCCAGCGCGACCAGCGTCCGGCGCGATCCGGCGTCCTGCGCCGGCAGCAGACGCGCCAGCGCCGCCTCCATCTGCGGCGGCGTGAGCGGCTGAAGGCGCAGTCGGCGGCAGCGGCTGCGGATGGTCGGCAGCAGCCGGCCGGGGACCGAGCTCACCAGGATCAGCACCGCGTCCGGCGGCGGCTCCTCCAGGATCTTGAGCAGCGTGTTGGCGGCGCTTCGGTTCATCAGCTCGGCCTCGTCGAGGATGACCACGCGCCGCCCGCCCTCGGCCGCCGTGCGGCGCAGGAAGTCGGCGATCGGGCGCACCTCGTCCACGACGATTTCGGCTCGCGCGCGCTGCCGCTTCTCGTCGTAGCCGCGGCCGATGGCGAGCAGGTCGGCATGGGTGCCGGCGGCGATGCGGCGGACTGCCGGCGCGGCCGGATCGACCGCCAGGCTCCCGCCATCGCGGCCGGCCAGCAGCCAGCGGGCGAACCGGAATGCCAACGTCGCCTTGCCGATGCCGGGCGGGCCGGCGAACAGCCAGGCGTGATGCAGCCGCGCGCCGACGGCGTCGTGCAGGAGCGTCCGTTCGGCGTCTTCGTGCCCGACCAGCCAGTGCTGCTCCCGCGGTCCGGCCGCGATCCCGTTATCGGGGCCGGCCATGCCGAATTAAGCCGGTACCGCGCGGCCCGCGCACAGCCGGGGGGTCAAGGCGTCCAGCAGCGCCTGGTGGACCCGTTCGACGTCGCCGGCGGCGTCGATCAGCCGGACTCGGCCGGGTGCCTCGTGCGCGATCTCGCGAAAACCGTCGGCGACGCGGACGTGGAAGGCGTCGTCCAGTTGCTCGTAGCGGTCAGGGGCGGCATTGCGGTCGCGCAGCCGGATGCGCGCCTGCTCCCGCGGCAGGTCGAGCACCAGGGTCAGGTCCGGCGCCAGCGGGGTCGCCCGGATCAGCGTGCGGATGAAGGCCATGATCTCCGGGTCACCGCGGCCCAGCCCATAGCCCTGATAGGCCAGCGTCGAATCGAAGTAGCGGTCACAGACGACCAGCCTTCCCTCGGCCAGGGCAGGCTCGATGGTGTGCTCGATATGATCGAAGCGTGCGGCGACATGCAGAAGGATCTCGGCCCGTAGGCTGAGCTGGTGGTCGCCGGCCAGCAGAAAGGTGCGCAACCGCTCGGCCCCCGAGGCGCCGCCGGGCTCGCGGGTATGCAGCGGACGATGACCGCCGCCGGCCAGGCGGTCGACGAGCAGGCGCGCCTGAGTCGACTTTCCGGCGCCCTCGCCGCCCTCAAGGGTGATGAAGAGGCCGCGGCCACGCGGTTCACCCATCGCGGGCGCTGGAATCGCGGCGGCTCACCCGGCACCGACGAAGTGGGCCAGCACGGCGACCGCGCGATCCGGCAGGTTCTTCCGGGGGACCGACGCGTCGGCCAGCAATGGGATCTGGATGTCGGTGACCAAAGCGCCGCCGATTGTGACCTGCCCGACCTTCTGGCCGGCCGCGATCGGGGCCGTGAGGGGGGAGTCGTAGTCCAGGGTCACGCGGACCTTGTTCTCCCAGCCATGCGGCACCGTGACCACCAGGGTGCTGCCGGCGGACAGGGCAACGGTCGATTGCTGGCCGAGCCAGACCGGCGCGGTGCCCAGGACCTCGCCGCGGGTCAAAAGCTTGACGTTCTCGAAGTTGGCGAATGCCCAGCCCAGCAGCCGCTCGCCTTCCGAGGCGCGTGCCTGTAAGGAGGGCAGCCCGTTCACCACCATGATGATGCGGTTGCCGCCATGGTCGGAGCTGGCGCAGAGGCCGAAGCCGCCCGCGTCGGTGTGGCCGGTCTTGAGCCCGTCGGCCAGCCCCTTGTCGACCAGGACGTTCCGGTTGCCCTGGTTGATGTTGTTGAACTTGTAGTCCTTCTCCGAGAAGAAATGGTAATACTCCGGGAAGTCGGCGATCAGGTGTCGGGCCAGCGTGGCGACGTCGCGCGCCGACATGTAGTGGTCGGCATCGGGCCAGCCGGTCGCGTTGCGGAAATGCGAGTTCGTGAGGCCCATCGCCTGCGCCTCGGCGTTCATCATTGCCACGAACTGGTCCTCGGAGCCGGCGATCCCCTCGGCCAGGACGATGCAGGCGTCGTTGCCGGACTGGATCAGCATGCCGCGGATGAGGTCGCCGACGGCGATCTGGCCGCCGAGCGGCACGAACATCTTCGAGCCCTGCATCCGCCAGGCCTTCTCGCTCACCGGCAGCAGCTGGTCCAGCCGTAGACGACCAGACCGCAGCATCCCGAACACGAGGTAGGCGGTCATCATCTTGGTGAGCGACGATGGCGGCATGCGCTCATCGGCTGCCTTCTGCAGCAGGACCGCGCCGGTGTCGAAGTCGGTGATGAAGGCCCAGCGCGCGGGGGTGTCGAGTGGTCCGACCGGCGTCTCGGCTGGGTCGGACAGCACCGGCGCCGCGGCCGCCGGTGCTGCCGGAGCGGTCGCGGCTGCACCGCGACGAGGCCGGGCGTGGCCGCTGCTGCCCCCGAACGAGGCAAGCGCGGCGCCGCCGGCCCCGGTCAACAAAAGCCTTCTGCTGGGCATGATGATCCCTAATCGACGACGATGCGTGCCCCGGTTACCCCGGCGCGGCGGGCGCGGTCCAGAGCCGCATCGGCGGCGGGCACGGTCTGGAACGGGCCGATCCGCACCGTATAGACCGTCTCGCGGCCTGAACCCTGGCTGTCGACGGCGCCTTCGACCGTGGCGGCGACCTCGTCGGCATAGATCCGCTGGCTGAATTGTCCGGCGTCGATCCAGAGCGCGCCCGGGTCCGGGATGCCCTGCCGGACCGCCGTCGACAAGGGCTGTACTATTTGCTCCGGCCGATCGGCCGCGGAAGCGGTCGGGGGCGCGGGCGGTCCGGCGGCGGCCGTGGAGCCTGGTCCGGGCGGGCTGCCCGGGGCGTCGAGCGGCTGTTCCTGCACGCCCTGCACCGGTGCCGCGACGATGTCGAGATGCGGACCGCCGGCAACCTCGCCCGCGACCTCCCGGCTGAGATTCGAGTCGAGATCGATCGAGACCCGTGTCGGCACGCCGGCCGCCATGTCCAGGCGCCGCGCCGCTGCCGGCGTCAGCGCCAGCAGCCGCCCGGGCAAGGGCGGTCCACGATCGTCGACCCGGACCAGCAGCTGGCGACCGTTTTCGAGATTGGTGACCCGCAGGATCGCCGGCAGCTGCAGCGTCTGGTGCGCGGCCGCCGGGGACGCGGGATCATAGCGCTCGCCATCCGCCGTCAGCGGCGATGCCGGCGTCGGCCCGACGATGGCCAGGCCAGTCTGATGCAGGTCGAACTGTTCCTTCGGATAGAACCAGGCACCGTCCGTACCCTGCCAGGGCGTGCCGACGACGTAGTGCGGCGCCACTTCGACCACCGGTGCCGGTGGCCGGCGCTGGCACCCGGCGGCGCCCAGCACGATGATCGCGACGACCGGCCATCGGCGCATCAGGCGGCCGCGTCGCCGATGAGCCCGACCGCCAGCACATAGAAGTCGGACGGGTTGTAGCGTCTGATGACATTGAAGTTGCGATAGACGAGGAAGGCGTCGCCGGCGGGACCGTCGGGCAGCAGCAGCGCGCCGGCGACATCCGTTCGCGAGAACCGATCGCCATCGGCACGGCGGACGCCGACCGCATCCCAGTGGCTGAGGCTGCGCACGGTCTGTCGTCCAGACTCGCCATCGGCGATCGGTCGGGTCAGGGTGACCGGCTGTCCCCAGGGCTCGCCGGTGATCCAGCCGCTGCTGGCCAGGTAGTTGGAGATCGAGGCGAACACGTCGGGCCGGCTGGTCCAGATGTTCCGCTTGCCGTCCCCGGTCTCGTCGACGGCATAGCGGAGATAGGAGCTCGGCATGAATTGCGGCTGGCCCATGGCGCCGGCATAGCTGCCGAGCATGTCGGGGGGCGAGACGTCGCCATTGCCGAGGATCCGCAGCGACGCCATCAGTTCGGATCGGAAGAAGCCGGCCCGGCGCCCGTCGAACGACAGCGTCGCCAGGGCATCGACGACGTTGAAGCTGCCGATGCGGGTGCCGAAGTTGGACTCGAGGCCCCAGATGCCGATGACGATCCTGGGATCGACCCGGTATCGCCGCCAGATGTCGGTCAGCAGACCGAGATTTTCCCCGTAGGCCTGCGCCGCCTTCTGCTCGCGCTGCGGCGAGATGACGCGCGCGCGATACTGCGCCCAGGTCAGGGTGAACTCCGGCTGGTGCCGGTCGAGCTGCAGCACGCGGGCATTCGGTGTCTGCAGCGCCAGCGCTTGGTCGAGCACGGCGGCGGGGATCCCCTCCTGCCGGGCCTGTGCGCGGACGCCGTCCAGGAAGCGGGCGTAGTCGCCGGTTCCTATGGCGCCAGCCGGCTGCCGGGTATGTCCGAAGGCGGTGCCGCTGGCCAGCGCGCATGCCGCGGCCGACATCAGCCTGGCCGTGAAGTCTCGTCGTGTGGTCATGACGACGATTTGCCACAGCCGTCAGATGCGGACAACGAGACCTCGGTCGCGATTGCGTCTCCGTCGCATCCAGGACCGGCCCGGGATGCCACCATGACCGCTCAGGGCCTCGATTTGCGTCCCTCCCTGGCGCCATAGAGTAGATAGTGGAGAAACGGATTCATCATCGAGGCAGCGACGTCGGCGTTGGCCGAGACGTACCAGCTGGTCTCGAAGTGGGGGTTCGGGTTGCGCCCTTCCCTGGCACCGTTGTCGAAGAAGTGCCGGATCGGGTCGAGCCCGGCCGCGGCGACGTCCGGATACGTCGACCGATACCAATCGGTGTCGAACAGCAGCGACATCGGATTGATTACGGTGCCGATCGTGCTGCGGATCAGCTGGTGCGCCGTCTCGACGGCCGTTTCCGGGTCCGCCGGCATCGCCTCCGGCCCCTTGTCCGCACGCCGGCGCGTCGGCACCGTCTTCTCAGTCACATCGCCGGTCGCCGGCAGGACCTTGGCCTTGGTTGTCGCCAACTTGGTCAATCCATCCTCGATGGGACTATGCTAGCCGATCGGTGGTCGGGCGTCAGCCCCGGTCATCGGCGAGACGGGCAACCGTCCGGTGGAACAGGCGTTGGCCGGCCGGACCAGGCGGGAATATCGAGTGGCGCAGACATCAACGGGGCCGGCGACCGGGCGGCGAAGCGGTGGGCGACGCGGACGCAAGAGCCTGATCGCGTTGGCCGTGATTGCCGCGCTGATCGTCCTGTTGATCCTCCTCTGGAGCTGGGACTGGTTCATTCCGATCGTCGACAGCCAGGCCTCGGCGGCGATCGGGCGCCAAGTCACCATCCGGCACCTGCATGTCCGGCTGGGCGGCACGGTGCGCGTGGTCGCGGACGACGTCTCCGTCGCCGGAACGGATGCCTTCCCGAAGCCGCTGGCGACGGTCGATCATCTAACGGTCGGTGTGGAGGTGCTGCCATTGATCCGCCACTTCGCGATCGTCGTGCCGCTGATCGATATCGACCATCCCGTGGTGGACGCCCAATCAGATCGGACCGGCGCCAACAACTGGTCGCCGGGCTCCGGCAAGACGAAATCTTCGTCCAGTGGTGCAGGACCGAAGCTGGGCGTGCTGCGGATCGAGGATGGTCACGTCCACGTAGACGACGCGAAGGTGCGCGCCAATTTCGCCGTGACGATCTCGACCCGGAACACGCCCGACCCGACCGAGCGGCCACTGCCGTCGAACCAGGGTCAGATCGTCGCGGAGGCAAAGGGCACCTATGCCGGCCAGCCGATCACCGGTCATTTCGTGGGCGGTGCGGTGCTCTCCCTGCGTGACAAGCGGCGGCCCTACCCGATCGACCTCACCGTCGCGAACGGTCCGACCCACGTAAGGCTTGAGGGCACCATCGAGCAGCCGCTGAGCTTCGGGGGCGCGCGCCTCAAGCTGCTGTTCGCCGGACCGGACATGTCGTTGCTGTTCCCGTTGACCGCGGTCCCGATCCCCCAGACCCCGCCATACCGTGTCGAGGGCAATCTCGATTATGCCCGGGACCATATCGAGTTCCGCGATTTCCACGGCCGCGTAGGCTCGTCCGATCTGAACGGAACCATCACCGTGGTGCCGACCAAGGTGCCGACGATCGACGCCAACCTCTACTCGCACAGCGTGAACCTGGCAGACCTGGGCGGCTTCCTTGGATCCACCCCCGGCAAGGAGAAGACGGCTGCGACGGCCGCCCAGAAATCCGCCATCGCCCGAGCGAACAACAGCGGCGACGTGTTGCCCACGAACACCTTCAACGTGCCCAAGATCAATGCGGCGACGGTCCACCTGTCCTACAAGGGCGACCACATCGAGAACCCCGACGTTCCGCTCGACAACATCGTTGCCAAGCTCGACATCGAGCACGGCGATATCGATCTGAAGCGGCTCGATTTCGCCGTCGGAACCGGAACGATCTTCAGTAGCGCTTCCCTCGATCCGGCTGGCGACAATTTCCACACGAAGGCCCATGTCGATGTCCATAATATCGACCTGTCGCGCGTGATGCAGGCGACGCACGCCTTCCATGGCAAGGGGATCATTGGGGGCCGGGCAGACATAACGACGACTGGTAACTCGATCGCGACGATGCTGGGCAACGGCAACGGCGGCCTGTCGCTGGTGATGTCGGGCGGCGGCAACGTGAGTGCGTTGTTGCCCGACATCGCCGGGCTGGAGTTCGGCAACGCCCTGCTCTCTGCGTTGGGCGTGCCCAATCGTGCCCAGGTTCAATGTTTCGTCCTCAACCTGCCCTTGAAGAGCGGCATCGTATCGACGGACACGTTCCTGCTGCAGACCAGCGAGGCGCGGACGGTCGGCCGCGGCACGATCGACTTCAAGAACCAGACGCTGGACTACAGCCTCACAACTCGGTCGACGCACTTCAGCATCGGATCGCTGCCCGGGCCGATAAACATCTCGGGCAAGCTCGGCAAACCGTCTATCCTGCCCGGGACTGAAGTCGTGGCGCGCACCGCCGGCGCCGTGGCGCTCGGGATCGTCTTCCCGCCGGCGGCCTTGCTGCCGATGATCCAGTTCGGGGTCGGCAAGGGGTCGGCCTGCGAGAATGCGATGGCCGAGGACGAGACCCATCCGGCTGCGGCGCCGGTGCCGAAGGCGCCCACCCATCGAGGCCGAGGCAGCCGGACGGGGTAATCCAAAAAAATGAGATGACGGGGGGTAGCGGGAAGGATATGCCTCCGCACCCTGTCTGCCGACCGGGGCGGAACATCACGTCCGAACCTGTTGCCGGAGACAGCGCTTGGCATGCGATCGACCCCCGACCGGCACCTGGATTCGATAACGCGTGTTCTCCCTCTCGGTCTCGGGTCTGCTGAAGTGGGCTGGTATGCACCCCCTTCTCCAAGCACTCGCGATCATCTTGGGGACGTTCGTGCTGGAGGATGCGGCGACCGTCCTGGCGGCCATGGAGGTGCAGGACGGAAAGATCGGCTGGGGGGTAGCCCTGTCGGCCCTCTACATCGGCATCGTGCTGGGGGATTTCGGCCTTTATGGTACGGGCCGGCTGGCGGCGCTGATCCCGAGGCTCCGTCTCCTGCTTCCCGATGACCGACGCCGGCGCGGCCGCGATTGGCTCGAGAGGCACGTTTTCCGCGTCGTCTTCATCAGCCGTTTCGTGCCGGGAGCCCGGCTGCCGACCTATACGAGTTGCGGCTACCTGAAGGCGAGCTTCAGCCGCTTCGCATTCGCCGCGGTGCTGGCAACGTCGGTCTGGACGACGCTGCTGTTCGTGCTGTCCCGCCATGTCGGGAGCCTGCTGATCGCCCATTTCGGCACTTGGCGGTGGGCGGGCGCCATTGTCTTCGCGCTGTTCATCGTGCTGATGGGGCGCATTGTGATGCGGCTGCAGGGAGAGCCAGAATGACGGTGCTGGCGACGTCGGAACCGGTGGTCTCGAGGCCGCCGATCTCGTCGTTCGAGTTCTGGCCCGACTGGCTGTTCTATCTTCCGGTCGTCCTGTTCTGGATCCTCCTTGGTATCCGCCACCGCTGCCTCAGCCTGCCGACCGCGGCCAATCCTGTCGTCGAGACCGGCGGGCTCTGCGGCGAACGGAAGAGCACGATCCTCGACCGGGCCGGTCCGATGGCCGCCGCCTGGATCGCCCCCTACGTCGTCCTGACGACGGCGGCCGACGATCTCGGACGGGCACTCGGCGCGCTCGCGGCCGCCGGCCTCGCCCTGCCGATCGTGGTCAAGCCGAACATCGGCTGCAACGGCACCGGCGTGCGGCTGGCGGAATCCGTCGAGGCGCTCGCCGCCGCCCTCGAGGCGTTCCCCCGCGGCGTCGAGCTGGTGCTGCAGGAGCTGGTCAACTTCGAGGGAGAGGCCGGGATCTTCTACATCCGCGAACCCGGTGCCGAGTTCGGCCGTGTAACCTCCCTCACCCTGAAGCAGGCCCCCATCCTCGTCGGCGATGGCCGTTCGACGCTGCGCGAGCTGATCCTGCAGGACGAGCGGTCGGGCCGCATTCCGGACATCTATATGCCCCGGCTTGTCGGCCGTCTGGACCACGTTCTGCGTCCAGGAGAGCCGTTCCGACTGGTGTTCGCCGGCAACCACTGCAAGGGCTCGATCTTCAGCGATGGCAGGCAGGAGATCACCCGGGCACTCAGCGCCCGGGTCGACGCAATCATGCGGGACCTGCCCGACTTCCACTTCGGGCGGATGGATGTCCGCTTCGAGAGCCGTGCCGCCCTCCGCGCCGGCGAGGGCTTCAGGATCATCGAGGTGAACGGAGTCGGGTCGGAGGCGACCCACATCTGGGACCCGGAAACGCGGATCTGGAGCGCCTATCGCGACCAGTTCCGCCACTACCGCGCCGCCTTCGAGATCGGCGCCGAGATGCGCCGCCGCGGGAACAGGCCGACCCCCCTGTTGGAGCTGCTGTCCTTCTGGCGGCTGCAGCGCCGGCTGATGGCGTCCTACCCCCTGAACGACTGATCCTTCAGCCGCCGCCGCACGGCGATGGAGCGCCGCCGGAGCCGAAGATGTACTGGCTGACCTCCTGCTCGAGGCTTGTAAGCCCGCAGGTGTTGGTCAGCGTGGCACCCGGATTTAGCATCTGCGGCGACGTGCCTGGACTGATCATGAGCGCGTTGGCCGACGTCAGCGTGCTGCTGCCGATCGACAGCCCGCTGTCGATCGGCAGCAGCAGCCGCTCCTCGATGCGGAAACTGACGTCCGACAGCATCGTCCGGTCGTCGAGCGCGATCGACGTCACCGTCCCTACGGGAACGCCGGCCAGCAGGACGTCGGCGCCGACCTGCAGCCCGCTCGACGACAGGAAGGTCGCCTTCAGCCCGTAATCGGCGCCGACCGTCCGGCCGCCCAACGTCGCGGCATACAGGTAGAAACCGATGGCGATCAGCAGGACCAGCGTGCTCGCCGTGATGGCGGCCGGCCCATGGCGGGAGCCACCGGGATTGCGTTTAGACGTGTCTCCACTCGGGCTGTTCACCATGTCGGAGCCATAGTCAGCCCTTCGGTCCGCGGTCAATGCCAAGCCTTGCCGCATGCCGATTTATGCGGCACCACCGCGCTCAGGCCGGCCGGAACCCGTGATGACCACTCTGCAGGCGCTCTTGCTCGCACTCCTTCAGGGCGTGACGGAGCTGTTCCCGGTCAGCAGCCTCGGCCATGCCGTGATCGTCCCTGCCCTGCTGCACTGGCACCTGGACGAGCGCGACCTGATCTTCCTGCCGTTCCTGGTCATGATGCATGTCGGCACGGCGGGCGCCCTGCTGGTGTTCTTCTGGCGTGACTGGGCCGCCTTGGCCCGCGGCGCCGTCGGCGCCGGCGAGCCACGCCACGTGCATGAGAGCCGACACATCCTCGGCCTGATCGTCCTCGCCACGATCCCGGCCGTCGTCATCGGATACGTCCTGGAGAGCCGGTTGCGGACGCTCTTCGCGGCGCCGGAAGCCGCTTCCCTGTTCCTGGTCGCCAACGGCATCATCCTGCTCGGTGCGGACCGTCTGCGGGCCGGCGTGCCGGCGGAGCAGGACCGTCCGATCGCCAGCCTGTCCGTCCTCGATGCCCTGTTCATCGGCTGCTGGCAGTGCGTCGCCTTCCTGCCGGGCATCTCGCGCGCAGGCACGACGATGACCGGAGGCCTGCTCCGTGGCATCAACCACCAGACTGCGGCGCGTTTCTCGTTCCTGATCGCGCTGCCGGTCATCCTGGCCGCCACGGCATCGCAGTTCCTGAAGCTGCACCATGTTCACGCCAGCCTGCTGACCCTGGAACCCGCCCTATTCGGTGCCGTGGTCGCCGGCGTCACGGCATGGCTGAGCACCGCGTTCCTGATGCGATATTTCAGGGATCATGAAGATTGGGCGCTCAGCCCGTTCGCCTTCTACAGCATCGTCGCCGGTCTCGGCAGCTTTGCGGTCCTTCGCTTCCTCTGATCGGCTCGTCTCCGGAATGACCGTATGATCTTCAGGCGCCTGTCGCGTCCGCTTTGGGCCTGGATCTGGATTTGGATGCCAATGGCGGCCCAAGCCAGGTCCCGCGCTAGCCTCTCGAACATTGCCGAGGTCCCGATATCCCGCCTTGCCGAGCCGTGGTGGCGCCACCGGTTCGAGGAGAAACAGGCCGAGCTCCGGCACGACCCGGTCAACCTGATCTGGCTCGGTGATTCCATCACCCAGGACTGGGAGCGAGATGGCCCGCAGCCGTGGTCACGGTTCGCTCCGGTCTGGCAACGCTTTTACGGGGACCGGCATGCCGTCAACCTCGGCTTCAAGGGCGACAGCACCTGCCACGTGCTCTGGCGGCTTCTCCATGGCGAACTTGACGGCCTGTCGCCCCGTGGCCTCATCCTGCTGATCGGCGCCAACAATTTCGGCCATATCCACACCGATGCGGCCCAGACCGAGGTGGGCATCGAGGCGATACTTGACGAGATCCACCGGAAGCTGCCGCAGACCCATATCTTGTTGCTCGGTGTGCTGCCGTCGATCCGCTCGCACTGGGTGACCGAGAACACCGGTCGCTTGAATGCGAACCTTCACCAAAGCATTGAGATCGGGCGGCCCTACGTCACCTATCGGGATATCGGCCGCCTGATGATCCGGAATGATCGGGTCGATCCCAACGCCTTCCTCGACCCCCGACTGACGCCGCCCGACCCGCCCCTGCACCCGACGGCGCAGACCCAGGCGGCGATCGCTGCGACGATAGAGCCCGAAGTAGCGCGCATGTTGGGAGACCGCATTCATTCCTGATGGAAGGCGGGACATCGCCCTTAACTGATTGGCAACCGAGCAGGCACCATACTCAGGCCGTTCCGGGAGCAGGTCGATGCAGCCCCATCTTTTTCTGGCGACCCCGTGCTACGGCGGCCTGGTGACGCAGGGATACATGCAGTCGGTATGCGGCCTGATGGCCGCAGCACCCGCCGCCGGGGTCGACCTCACTCTGGCCCTGCTCGGTCAGGACGCACTCATCACCCGGTGCCGCAACACGCTCGTCAGCCACTTCATGGCGCATCCGCTGGCCACGCACATCCTCTTCATCGACGCCGACATCAGCTTCTCGCCGGAGAACGTCTTTCGACTGTTAAGGGCCGCCAAGCCGGTCGCTGCCGGCATCTACCCGCTCAAGGCCCACTACTGGGACCGGGCCTGCCAGGATCGTCTACGCGCCGGCGAGCCGCTGGAGACGGCCGGATTGCACTATGTCGGAAAGCTCGAGAGTGAGCAGCAGCTTCTCCGACATGGCGAGTTCGCCACGGCATCGTTTGCCGGCACCGGCTTCATGCTGATCGCCCGCGAGACAATCACCAGCCTGATCGCCGCCTACCCGGAGACCGCTTACCGCGAGATCGACGCGTACCGCTCCGGCAATGAATCGGCTCCGGCGGCGCATGCACTCTTCGACTGCATGATTGATCCCGATACCAGCACTTACATCAGTGAGGACTTCACTTTCTGCAAGCGCTGGCGGCGGATCGGCGGCAAGGTCTGGCTCGACACATGCGCCGTCCTGACGCATTCCGGCTCATCAGACTTTCACGGATCGCCAGGCCATCGTTTCGCCGGGGATTACCTGGCCACCTAACGCCAAACGGTCAGCCAAAGGCGGCCCTCGGCGGTCCCGACCCGATCAGCCGGTCCACTCGATGATCATCAGACCATCGGCACCGGGACCGCCGGGACCCATCGCGCCGCCGCCCCCGCCGCCGCCCGGCCAAAGCCCGGTCGCTCCGACCGTGCTCCCAAAGCAGGGCTGGCCGCCCTGGACGCCGAAGCTGGGCCCCCCTGCCCCGCCGACATTCGTCCCGCCAAGCTGAAAACCGGCCTGCCCGGCACCGACACCGATATCCGTGATCGAGCTCAGGTTGTTGATGATCGGCGAACCCGGCGTGCCGCCGAGTCCTGGCTGACTGCCGCTGCCCGCCCGACCGTTGCCGCCGCCGCCGATGACCACGATGGAACTGAAGCTTGTGGCGCTGGTCCCATCCGAGGCGCTTCCGATCTGGATCGCGTAGCTCGTGCCGGGCGCGACGCCGATCAGCACCTCCTCGTAACCGCCGCCGCCGCCGCCGCCGCCGGGGGTGCCGGACGCGGCGGCGCCACCATTCCCGCCGGCGGCCCAGGCACGGATCAGGATCGTCGCCACCCCGGCTGGACAGGTCCAGCTATAGCTGCCGCCGGTCCCCCAGGCTGCGCGGTTTCGTATGTTGGCGGCAGCAACGAAACTTGTCGTCGCCAGACTCGCGCTGGCATCTCCCGCTGCAGGCGTGGGAGCGATCGGGTTGCCGATGAAGCTCGGCGACAGGATCGGCGCCGCCTTGGGCAGCTTCACCGGCAGGAAGGGCGCACCAGGCGCCGCCGTGATCATGCCGGAGGTGACCTGCGTCGCCACGCTCGGCACGTTGACCTGCCACAGCGGGACATAACCGGATGGCACCGCCGACAGCGACGTGGCCGCCAGCACGATCCGCTGCTGCACGACGGTTTCCTGCGCCTGCCCGTTTCCCTGCTCACCGACCAACGTCTGGCTGGGAGTTGCGGCATTATAATAGGAGATGGCGGAGCTGCCGCTCTGTGCTTCCACGACGATCGCCGATATGACGCTCTCACCGCCAGCGGGAAGCGGCAGCGTGGTTGGCGCGGTGTTGATGCCGAGCTTGACCAGCGGATCGCCGTCCGGCGGCAGCGATCCGTATGAGCTGCCATCGATGATCGTCGGCAGGCTCATGCTGCCGGGAGCGATCACGACGCTCAGGCCCGAGCCCGGCGAACACCCGAGACCGTCGGCATAGATGGCGTCGTCGCCGATCGTCATCTTCGCGAGGTAGCCGAGGGCCACCATTGTGTTGCGGGACTGCAGCAGCTGATCGGTATCGAGCGGCACCGCGCCGACGTAGACGATTTGACGATCCAAGGTTCTGGACTCCAGCTGTTCCGGGGGACTGGAAACGGGGCTCGATCGTCCGGGTCAGTCGATGAGGGCTGTCCAGGCCGTACTGCCTGCCGGGATGACCCTGCGGATTGCTTCGTTCAGGCCGTCTTGATCGATCAGCATGCCTGTCTCTACCGGCAGCGCCACCTGACTATCCGCCTCACGGATGCCGATCTGCCGGTTGCTCGGAATGTAGCTGGACGCCGTCAGACCCGGCTCGATTTGCCAGCACTGCGTAAGAATGGGTGCTGCCATTGCCGCGGAAGATATCCCGACCAGCTGCATGGACATCGACCGCGTGAAGTCGCTCGGAACGAGCGAACTGACCGATACGTGCTGCCAGCTGCCGATCATGGTCAGGTCGATTGCCACTCGGTACGTTCCCGTTTCATCTACGAGGGCGAGGTCGAGAGACTGCAGCCGAGTTCCAGCCGGGACCTCGACCCAGAGCGACGCGGTCACCGGCCCGGTCACCAGGGGCAGCATCACCGTCGGGCCGATGAAACTCCCATTTGCCGTGATGGTCATCTGCAGGACGGGCTGTGCCGCCAGAAGCGCGCCGTCGCCTGTAGCATCAACCGACCAAGTCGCCGGCTGTTGCAACGGCGGCAAGCTCCAGCCGGCCCAGCCTATGCTATCTTTGATGAGATTGAAGCCCCTTGATTCGATCAGATGTCCGGTGACGGCGCCGTTGGCGAAGATCGGCCTCAACACGTGCCTCGAGGCGATCTGCATCAGGCCGTTGGCGTCGATGTAGGTCGCCTGCGACTCCCTCGACGTTCGCCCCATCCCGCCGACGACGGCCACCAGAAATTGGAACGGCATCGAATCCGATCCAAACGCCAGTCCTGGCGAGCCATACCCCCCGCCACCACCGGCTTCCGGCGACGAACTTCCTCCATAGCCACCGGTGTCAAGCGCTCTCGATGGCTCCAAGATCAGCGGCGTTTCCCCGAGCAGGGTCGAGATCGTCTGTGACAATGCGCCACGTGTCGCCCTCGGCAGCAACAGGTTGGCCTGGATCCGGCTTCGGAACGCATCGTCAGCCTCTGTCGCATTGCGTCTGATAACGTTCCCGAACAGATCTGCGCAGATCATGTCGAGGAAGCCTCCGGCCGCGGTGGCGATCCTCGTCTGCTGACGAACAAAGACGGCTAGCCCGTAACAGAACGACCAGGCCTCGCCGACGCCGTTCAGCAGGCCGTCGAATATCGGGGTCGCGCTCGCCGTGGCATTGGGTGCCGTCAGGGGAAACCAGGAGGCTGGCATCACGGCCCTCATCCGGGACACCATGTCGGCGATGCTGCCAACCTCGACCGGCGACGAGCCGCTCATGCGGCAACCGTCTGCACAACGACGCCGCCGGCACGGACCACGGTACCCGGAAGACCACCGACATCCGCCGTGCCGGTATTGAGCGCGACGTCCTGTACATTGGTCACGGCGTCGTCCGCATCATAGCAGAGCCCAGCCAGCCGCGAGAAGCGGAGTGCCTGTCCGACGCCGAGCGAGTTGATGTAGTTGCCGAGCGCCAGCTGCACGGCCGCCTGCGCGACACTGGCAGCCTCGGAGGCACTGACGCTGATGATCAGACTGACGGCGGCGATCAGCAGCGTGGGCGGGTTCACCGTGATCAGCGTGCCGACTGGTCGCACCGGATCGATTGCAGCCGCGACCGCCGTGAGCAGTGAGGCCGGCGGCGCCCCGCTGCCATCGTCCACGATGATGTTCACGTGACCGGGAGCAGCCGTGCCATCGGGCGCGACGTTCTCCTGAATGCTGTACGTCAATCCTTGTTGCACGGAGGAGATCGCGTAGCCGATTGCCTGCTCGGTCGCCTGGGATCGCGTGTTGATATAGGTGACAAAACGCAGCCGGAGTGCGGTGTCGGTCTCTGCCGCGGTCCCGCCGCCCAGGGCGGTCAAGTTCGAGACGGTATCGATGCCGGAAATTGCTGCACCGAGCAGCGATATCGCGCCAGCCTGGACATTACCCCCGGGGCCACCGGTGACCGCCTGTACAGAGACCGTAACCGTCGGCACCCCAACGGGCCTCGTGTAGGGGCCGCCGATCACGGCAAAGCTCTGCGATCCGTCACCGGTCCGGACAGTTGCTCCATTTGCGATGGTGGCCGCCTGAGAGTTCGGGTTGAACGACGACATCACGACCTGTCCGGTGGCAAACGTCGCAGGCAATCGGATCATACCGAAATCCTGAACCCAACTGTCGGCGTCGGCGCCGACACTGGTCGCCAGACGCGTCATCGTCAGCACCTGCAACAGCAGGTATTGCAGCCAGAGCGCGACGGATGCCGAGGCTTCCAGAATGGCGCGGAGCACCGAGCCAACCGTGAGATCGATCAGGCTCGAGCAGGCGCCCTGCACCGTCGCCGCCATCCCGTTAACCAATGTCGAGAAGTTCTGCAGGGACAATTGCATCAGTCACCGATCGGCAATGTGAGGGTCTGCATGCTACCGGACTCGGCATCCGTATAGGTTATCGTGGCGTTCACTTCGGTCGGGGCGACGTCGGTCAGCATGACCTGCGGCTCCGGTGACAGCGCGACCGCAGGCTCATAGGCCATCTGAGCCCTTATGATGGCGGCGATCTGCTGCAGCGACGCGACGGACCCGACCAGCGCCGGCAGCCCGGCACCGTACGAAAGCTGCCAGATGTAAGTTCCGGCACTTGTCAGCAGCCTGTGAAGGACTCGTTGCTGCGTCTCGGCACTTCCATCAACCACGGCGAGATCCCCGGTCGGCCCCAGCTGGAGATCCTGGCCAATAATATGCGCGACATCAGCCATTGGACGGCACCGGAGATCCTGAAATGCCACTACCGGGCTGTACCCCCCGATGAACATGTCCGGTGAGACTGACCCCTGCAGCAACGACATCGCCAGAGACTTGGATACTGCCATCGACGACGATCTGGCCACCCAGAAAGACACTGCTGCCGGCAAGATGCATGTAACAACCGCCTTCTAGGAAAATCCCGATCTCGCCAGCCTGGACCGGCTTCCCGGTGGCGGGACTCGTTGGCGGGGCGGTCGCGACATCGAAGAGTCGCGCCACCAGAACCGGATGCTCCGCATCCCCCTCGACGGGCACAACCAGCACTTGGGTCCCGATCTCGGCCGGGCAGGCCACTCGCAGTCCTCCAGCCGAGACGGCCGCATCCGGGATCCATCCGCTCTCAAGCCCTTCGGGCTGGATCGAGACCTTTACAGAATGCGATGTCGGATCCACACTGCTGACAAGCGCATGACGCGGTTGCCCGAGAGCACCTGCCTGCGTCGCCGCATGGAGCTTGACGGTTTCGATCCAATTAGTCATTAGAGTCTCCTTCGTCCGGCTCGGCCCGCCCAGTGATGTGCTGGACAAACCCTCCTGCAAGCGACATCTCCCGCTCGATGCGGTCGATGGTATAGATGCAGTCCCAGCCAGTTCCGGTCCCGGAAAGTCTAAGCCGATCGCGGGTCGTCAGATTGAGCTCCCCTGCCATCATACCGCTGACGGTACGCTGATGTGTTCGCATTCGAACGTAGGTGCTCTTGGCGAGTGCAGAGGCTTCATCCGGTAGCAGGTTTGGCTTGAGCAGAAGGAACTGTCTCGCGCCCGTATCGCTTTGCGCCGGATAGCTGCCATTCACCTGCCGCCGCTGCCTGCTGTTCCAGCTTGCAACGTTAACTTGCAGATCGCCCGACAAGCCGAACGACCTCTCCATCGAGAGGTTCGAGATCGTCAAATTGGGGGATGCGAAGCTATTCGTTCCCGGCGTGTAGACAACGTCGTAGAGGTAATCGTTGCCGGATACGGGCTCCTTGAAATGTAACGTCGTTCCATCAACCCAGAGATCGTAGGTTTCAACCTCCGCCAACTCGGCCAGCAAGTCCCAGCCGTTTCCATGTCGTGAAAAGCCTCCAAAGGCGTTTTTGGTGTGCTGAATCTGGTAATACTGGCCAACAAGTTGAATGGTGGGATCGACGTCCGCCGTGAGACTACAAAGCTGTGCCAGCTTCTGGGCGAGCTCCGAGCTTGTACTGTTCAAATAGCTCTCTTGGATCGGAAGATCAATCAACCGTCCTGCATTATCACGACCATCGAGCGAAACCTTTCCCGAGATCGGGTCGAGGTGGATGCGGTCGGCCGTCCCGGTGATCATCCGAACCCAATCTATGTCTTCCTGATCCGAACCGTCGGAAAGCATCCCGAAGTCGACGGCGACATCCAGGCTGGTTTGGTCGACCCAACCCGGCCCGAGGATACGGGACAGCTCACTGGCGCTGGCCATGACGTGGAAGCTGGAAGCTTGCGATCCGCGCGAGGCCACGATCTCCACCGACTGGCAGCCGGTCGTGGTCATGCCGTTCAGGATGAGTCGATACCTTGGCCGCCTGATGAGTGATCCGCTCATGCCGTCGGCAGCCCGCCGGTCTGCGACGCATCGACATTGGGAATCTGGAGCGTGACCAAGCCGAAGACCATTGGGTCCGTCAGGCCGTTCAACGCAGCGATCCTGAACCACTGCGTCGCATCGCCGAGCTCCTGTGCCGCCACAGCAAACAGGTTTGTTCCAGCAACGAGGACGGTGTACATGGGATCCCTATGCGTAAATCAGAGGCGTGATGACTTGCGCGTTGGACGACGCAATGTTTGCACGCGTCCGATTGACATAGCCGCCTGCCTGTACAAGTGCCGCGAGAGACGCTGCCTGAGCGGTTGATGCGGCCAACGACTGTGCACTGGTGAAGGTAAGATCTGTGGACGACAATGACGTCGTTGGTACGGTAAAGCCTTGGATGCCGCTCTGCAGAGCAGCTCCAGCGGTTTGCAACCCGGCCTGGACGGTTCCGCTTCCCGAGAGGGCTGACAAGGGCGTCGCCGCTGCAACGGTGGCCGTAATACCGATGCCGGTTGCTATTGCCGTCATGTTGAAAGCCGAGGCAGTAATACTTGCCGCGTCCGACTTCCCGGTAAGCGTTGCATAGGTAAGGGCTGCTGCCGCGGCGGTGGTGAGCAACGTCTGACTCGCACTCAGATCGTCCTGCAGCGCGAAGTCAAGACTCGGCAGACCTGTTGTCAAGCTGGAAGGGGCCGTTACTCGTTCGGTTTTGACCCGATAGTTGATAATCGAGCCGCGTTGCTGATAGTCATAATCACAATGGACGACGATGACGTTGAACGTATAGTCGCCAAAACTCAGTGTTTGCGGCGTCCCTTGAATTCTCATGATATCCAGGCTGCGAGCGCGTTGTGCTGCACCTGGACCGACGAACAAGCCGCGCCAAGCGATCGAGCCGTCATCCGCTCCCATGGCGTCGATGATACGACCGCCGCCTGGCAGCTTGTGGATCGTAACCGCCTGGGCGCCACCGATTGTGATTCGGCTTGGAACCTCGTATCCCTGCAGGGTGAGGGCACCGATGACGAGGGGTGCAGGCTGCGACAGCAAAGCGGCCGATTGCCCTGCGATAAGTCCGAGAAAGCCGCTCATGATGGAATTTTCATACCTGAGAAGATTGGCACCGCGCGAAGATTGACCCGAGACGGACCGCGGGCCGGTAGCGATGCTTCTCGGGCCTGGGACGATGCGGTTAGGTGACCGAGGCGACGGTTATCTACCGTGAGCGCTCCCACGATATTTATGGTTTGGGACGGTGCCAGCGATCGCGCACCGCTATCGGTGTTCTCTCCTTGGGTAGCTTGAGCCGGAGCCGACAAAGTCGGATTTCGTCGCACCGCTTCCTGGTCTTGCGTTCGGTAATGGGTTGGAGCGGATATCGTCGGAACCGCCCTCTGCCGCAGGTCTGACTGGCTATCTGACATGTCTTCCAAGCCGGACCGAGGTCCTGGTGAACCCCGGCCTGGCAACCACATCGGTACCGAGCCGCGGCGTTCCGCGTTGCCGGCCAACTGGTCGCTTACCCGGTCCGTGCGGTGAGACTTCAGGACGGCCGCTAGTCCAAGGGCTGTAGCTGATCGAGCGGTCTGTTTAGTCTCTAAATCCGGTCGTTTGGGATGCCGGAGCACCGCACCCGCCAAGCCTACAGGCATTTTCGACATGATGGCGATGGGTGCCGGCAACCGCGTCTCATGCGTGGATGTACTTGTCGAAGCCGCAAGTACCTCATCGACCAACTTCATGGGCAATGGCTTATCGCTCCGGCGTTTAGCGACTATACCGTCGGCTCGATTGGTATCTATGGCAGCAATCACACCAGGTGGCATCGACGGGCGCGGTAAGCTTGGCGCGTCATTCTGAGAGCTCAATGTCGAAGGTGACAGCCTGTTCACTGAAGTAATTGCGCTCAGCGCAGAACGTGATTTTGGCGCGAGAGCTTCCAAAAACTTGCTCTTTCCAAGATCTTTCGTTGATAATAAGATTGTATTTAGAGAAGTTGCTCTAGCCGCCGATACCGCCAAATCTTTACGACTTTCGTTCACCGGCACCTGCATCGACCGTTTTGTTTCCAATGATGGTGATTCAGCACTATTGGTGGTGATCTCGTTTGTGGGAATGACTACAAGCATTGCCTTGGGTAGTGGGACCGGTATCAGGTTGGTGACCCGAGCAATGCGAGTAGCCAAGGCCAGCGCCCGTGAGTGCGTCGCATCTGAGCCGGCCGTCCTCTCTGACTTCTCGCTATAGATCGCATTCGGAAGACCGGGGACCCGAACCCGATCTGCGCGATCAAGCATATCAATGGAGATCCGGGTTGACGTGAGCATGACTTTCCTCCTTCTCCCCGGCAACTATTGCTGATCCGTCAACCAGCTTTTGGAAGCCCAATCGAAGACCTGGCCCTCAAGTTCGCCAAGAGTGATACAACAGGCAGTCCTACGCCGCTCCGACATGCGCATAACCTCGGACCACGGCACCCCCCCCTTCACCAGAAAAAGAATCTGGCGCAGGAGTGAGTGCCGACTTAGTTTTTTAGTGCTTGGGTCTCGGCGTCAATGGTTCCGTCTTCCTCGGTTCTGTCGTCCTCCGGATAGTGGATACGCGCCAGCGCCTCCATGCCGATGTTCCCTATCTTGCGTCCAAGTTCCCGGACAGCTTGCTTCGTCGTGGGCATCATGATCGGCTTTCCGTCGATAGCGTTGACCGAGGAGATCATGAGAGCATAGCGCATCCAAGCCGAAGACGAGGCGGCGGAACCGGCCGCTTCGATCAGATCGAGCATGTCCCCCGGATTGACCTCACGGAGGGCGAAGCATCGACCGTCGCCGCTGTCGATTTCAGACGGAAGCATCATCAGACCCGGTTCCGCTGACTGGCATAGAAACTGATCGTCTGTTTGACAATATTCTCAGCTTGGTAATGCCCGGCGCTTGTCAAGGTCAGCGAGACCCCGATGAACTCGTAGGTGCTGGTAGAGCCGTCGGCCTCCGCGATGTACTGGTAGATCGTCCCTGACCCGATGACGCCCGCATTCCAGAATGCCGCCTCGATCGCGGAGATCAGGTCGTCTAGGGCCGAAGAGCCACGATCGACCTGAAACTGGCCGCGCCATCCTGCCGGAGTATTGAACTCGACCGGGACACTGTTCAGAGGATCAGCGCGTTGCTGACGAACCTCCTGCTGTGCCTGGAAACCGGTGACGTCACGGAGATCCAGCCTTATCCCGTTCCACAGCAGAATGACTTGGCAGTCGCGGCCAATACTGTAGGGATTTCCCACGCTTTATTCCTTCGCCTGATGATCGTGGACGTGGCTAAGCAATCAGCTGAGTCCATTGTTGGTCGTCGAGCTGACCGTGACACTTTGGCCGCCCTGTAGGTTCACGATGAACTTCTCGTTGATCCCCTGATACTGGACCTGCACATCGGCTTGCACATATCCAAGCGCCGTCCTCGACTGAGGATTGTTCGAACCATCACACACGACCGCGTAGGGAAGGCTGCCGTCAATGCTCCCCAGGATGTTCTGTTGAACAAGGTTGGACAGGTATCCGAGCAGTGTCGCCCTAATGTTGGAGAGCAGCGTCGAGTTGATCACGCTCCCGACATAACCGCCCATGCCCGCGGCGAGCGTCTCGGCGATGAAGTTCGTCATGCGGGTATAGCTGTCACCGCTGATCACCGCGTTGCTGGAGCTATTATGCCCGCTCCGAGCCGCCCAGTATGATCCTCCCGGCGCCGGATTACAGATCACATCGATCCCGGCCGTGAACAGCGCCTGCAGTTCGGCTGACGAATAGGTCAGGGCCTGTCCGCTTGAAGCCAGACCGCTCTTCTGACTGCCGACAATACCGGCCAGTCTCTTGTTGAGGCTGGACTGCTCAGGAGACAGGCTCGATAAACACCCGGCGACGAAGCCCTGTGGACTGACGACGCGTGTTTGTCCGTTTGCTTGGTCATACCAGAACAGCCAATCGCCGAACATCAGCTTGGCGGCATAACTGTCGAGACCGGTCGACTGTTTCGTCTGGATCGCCGAGGCGATGCCGTCGCCGCTCTGGCTCACCAGGATCATGTAGATGCCCTCGGAGAGCCCAAACGAGCTTTGTATGACCCATTGGTTTGAATCGTCGCAATCCGAGAGCAGGGCCAGCGCACAGCCACGCCCACGCAACGCATACATGCCCGTACGCGACAACCCATCCATCCCAACGAGGCTCGTTGCCGTAACGCCGCTCGCACCGTCAGACCCGTTGAGCAGGTATTGATCGCTGACGGGGGCCGGTACCGTCGATGTTCCATTGCCGATGATGGCCACGCATAGCGCCGATGGTCCGCGGGTCGATCCCAGGCCGCTGTTCACTGCATTCGCAAGGTTCAGCCAGAATGTCGGCGCGCCTGCGGTGGCGTCAATATTATCGAAAACCTCGGCCAGCTGGCCGGGCATCTGCAGCGTCAGCTTCCAGCTTCCAGTCCGCGATCCGGTCGCGAGAGCGAGACTGACCTGGTTGCCCCTGGTTCCCGAGCAGACCGCCGTCAACAGCATCGGATAGGTGCCGCTGGCGTAGAGGAGTGCGTATGTTGCGGAAACGTCGGTCCCATCCGTCACCCTCACTCCGACGAATGATGACGCACCCTGCTGTTGCGCGCACACCAGCGGCGTGCCGAGGTCGTACTGGCGCGGTAGAACCGCGCCGAAGGCAGCGTTATAGTCGGCAATGCTACCGAGAACGACCGGCTGGTTGACCGGCCCCCACGATGCAGTGCCGACGATGCCGATGCGATCGGTTGCTACGCCGTTCAGGGCAAGCGTCTGCGGAGAGGCAATCTGGACATAGAGGTCGGGAACGACGAGCGCCGCGGTATTCAACGCTCCGGCTTGGGTGATCTGCGCCATCAGTCAGTGCTCGACCTTCGAGGTGTTGGATTCTGTTGCCGGTAGCACCGGCACCAGCACCAGCGCGCTATTCCCTCCGTTGAGGATCGCCTGGATGGTATCGGGATCGGTGATGAGGTCGCCGCGGCCATACCGTCCGAATGCGTGCAGGACGACGAGCGCTGTCGGAACTGATCTGTTCATTCTGATCCCATCAGTTGATAAGGTCGATACTGGGAAGTGACGATTGCTGAACCGCAGCCGCAAGCGCCGCTCCCACGGCCGCCACGCGTTGTGCATCGGGACCATTGGGCGAATAGGTCGGCATCAGCCAACCCCCTTCGGCAAGCTCGTTCCAAGCGTAAATGAGGCCGACCTGCGCCGGGCAAGCCGAAACGTTGTGGACGATGTAGTCGACCATCTCAACGATATGATCACCGAGCTCCGGGCTCGTTGCAGTATCGTAGAAGTTTTCGAGATTAAGGGAGGCCGGGATCGGATAGAACGGCTGCGGCGTCTGGATCAACGGCCTCTGATCCCAGCCAGACATAGCGGTTGGTATCATGGCGAAGCCTGTTGCCGCACGATCTGCCCAATCGCTCCGGGCGACGGCTGTGAGCGAGACATAAGGCTGCTCTGAACCATTCAACCTTGGAACGGCATAGGCGCCACATGCATCCGCCCCGGCGAGCTCAGCCGCATTGACGTTCGAGTAGTCCACCAGCGCCGCGCCAGATAGCCAGACGACATACGGGTTACCGCCGCCGGCCGCCTGAACCTGTTCGCGCACCAGCGCGATCGCCGCCGGGACTCCCCCCGAAGGCAGACCCGCCGTCTGCGCCGCCGACGAGTCCAGCACCAAGTAGAGTGGCCTGTTGCCGAGCACGGTCATGTAACCAGGCTGCGTCATCATACTGATGTCGCGGAGGAGCGAGGGCTGATCCGTTCCGCCGCCACCCCAGTTCGACGTCTGCCCAAGCATGCAGAAGCTCAGGCGAGCCCGCAGAGCGCTGTTCAGGTAAAGCTGGAGGGGGAGACTTAGGGTATCGTTTGGCTGGTAGCTATCGAATGCCCAAAATGATAAGCCAGCCTGCAAAGCCGCTGCGATCTCCGCATCCATTGTTGCCTGCGTGGCGAGCGGCCAGGAGGCCACACCATCCGCGACGGTTGCGTTGGACGGCAGCCGGCTTTGATATTCCGGAGGTGTGAGGACTGCCAAACATTGCTGATCGACGACGTTTGATGGATCATACCAGGCGTCGAAGCGTATTGCTCCGAGCGGTGGAATGACAAGCTTCGTTGGTGGCTGGATACATCCGAACCCCACTTCAGGGCCAGTGCCGCTGAGCGTGCCGACGCCGAACAGCATCTGAGCACCCGTCATGGTCATGGTCGTAGGGTATTCGACTAGGTAGTTCAGATTCCGGCGGTAGAGATTTGCATTCTCGGAAACATCAGTCTCGAGCGTATCACGATACTTTAAGCGGGCGACCGTGCCATCGGATAGCGGAAACCAATCCGTGCCGGACAAGGCATTGTCGATACTCAAGGCAAGCAGATCCCGTCCGGTCGGGGTCGGGCACCAGACCGCGATCATGATTCCCTGTTCTTGCCTCCGTGTTTCCATGATGGCCGTGCCACTACCGACAACGCGACCCGTCAGCCGCGCACCCGATATGGTCACGGATGGTCCCGCGGCTGTTGCACCCGCGATCAACCCTGCAAAGCCGGTTGCGACAGAGCTGGGTGTATCGGTGTTCGACAGAGTCCAGGCATAGGCGATGCCGTTGACAGTCAGACCCGCCGTCTGGTCCGAGCCACCTGTTCCCGAGAAGCTTGCCGTGTCGCCGACAATGTCCAGGGTAAGCGTCGGCGCCGTCTGGCTCAAGGTTCGCCAGATCCGTGGATAGCGGGACGTATCCCGAGTTGTATTCTCGCGGCTGAAGACCGTTACCGTCTGGTAGCCACTCGTGAGGTCTGCGTTGAGGGCTCGGTTGATCGGCCAACCTCGGTAGATCTTGACCACCGTCCCGCTGACGCTGGGCTGGGCGAGCCCAGTTGGATAGATCGCCGTCTCGACCAGTGCGCAGAGGGCCGCCTCTACGTCTGAAATATCCGCCATCTGTCCGATGATCTCCCGTCCAAGCACGAACGCGTAGATACCAGGGCAAACTAGGTTGTCGCGAGTCCAACCAGAAGCCGCCATCCGAACAGCGACAGCTCAGCGCTAACGATCTCATAGTCCTGACCGTTCGCATCTTGCAGACGCATGCCGAACGTCAGCGTAACAGTCGGGATCGGCGGTGCCAGCACGTCATAGTACGCAGATCGCGTATCGCTTGGAAGTTTCGTCACATCCTGCTCGGAATGGGTCCGAGCCGACATGCTGACAGGCCAGCCTTGAGCAATGATGGCGTCGGTATCATCCGTGCGACCACCGTAGGCATTCGTGCCAGCGATCGTCGTCATGTCAGTATCCAGGAAGTCTAGGGTCTGGTTACACAGAACACACAGGACTGGTCGAAGCGGCTCGATCCGGGCGACAAAATGGATGTCATTCCCGACGAGGTAATCGCCCTCCTGAACGATCGACGGATCCGCAAGCAGGGTGACGTAGCTGTGACCCGGCTGCGCTGTCGAGATCATTTTGAAGTCTGGATTAACGTCGAACGCGCAGAATATACTTCCGAAGGGCGTACCGGAAATCGGTAGGTAGGCTGTCAACGGCCGATAGAGCGCCTGACTGGCTCCCAGGATCGAAGCTGCTTTCGCCAGTCCAAGAGAAATCTTGGTATTGATGGTAGCTTGTAACAACCTAACCGCCTCTTGTCACGAGACCGAGATGATACCGCCATTATTCCAAAGAAGTCCGCTGCCCGCGCTCTGCTGGGCGACGGGTAAGCCGGCCATCGTTACCGCGGTGCCAAAGTTCTGCGTCTGCACGGCAAGCTGCATGTTGACGACCTGAAGCGAAATGCCGGCAGTTAGAATGCGGCCGTCAGAGGTCTGAGCTACTGGTGCGCCGGCTGGCCAGACATACGCATTTCGTCCAGCGACTTGGAGATCAGGAAAAAAGAATCGGTTCGCACCGGTACCGCTGGTGATCGTCGCGTTTGCCATGATTGTAAGCGGTATTGGAAGAGCTCCCCAGAGTAGTAAATTACCGCCGGACTGCGCGTCGAACAAACCCATGTAGCCGATGACACCCCACGGCGCCACCGCAGGTCCGACCGTCCCACTTCCGACATCGCTCACAATGCCGCTGTCTATGTTGCCAAGCGTGAAAGGTCTGCGCGCATAACCGCTATCGGGCGGTTCCGTGAGCAGTCCTCCGGTGACGCTGGCCCCGTAGCCGAGCCAACCATTGAAGAACATTGCCATTCATGAACCTTTCATGACGACCTAGATCACGATCGATGTATCAGAGCAGAGGCCGGGGCCAACAGGAACACCGAGAAAGAACGCCAACCGACGACACCAATCGTCAAATAGTCTCATACGATCAGCGACCTCCGCTCTGTTATGTTTCCAAACAGAAGCCTGATCTGTATCCAAATTAGCGCCGGCTGTCGGAACCGCTGACTCGAGTGCATACAGGTTGGCCAGATACTGTCTGACAACTTGCAACTCTTCATCGGCTAGGTTCGACAGCCGATACTCAAGCGTGCCGTAGGCTTCGAAGAAGCGCCAGGATTGAAAGCCGCTGCTGCCGGATCCATAGGCAGGATAGCCGCAGAACCGACGAACATCGACACGTTCCGAGTTCGAGAGCGGGGTTGTCGGCAGGGTCGTCGAGCCTGACATCAGTCCTCCTGGTGACGCCGAGCCAACCGGGGAGATCAACGTCCCCCCGGATGGCGATTGACTAGAGACTCTCGATGACGACGCCGCGCTTCAGGTAGCTGTTCGTGGCCGTCGGGATGATCGTCGTGCTGGCGGTGGCGTCGGTCGGGAGGGCGTAGCCGCCGATCCAGTACCAGGACTGGGCGATGATCTGCTTCAGACGGTCGAGCGGCTCGCGGGTGACCATGACCACGTTATCGACCTTCTCCATCAACGACTGCTCGGCGTCCGGGATGTCCCGATGACCGGCATCGGCGTAGTCGCCCTCGATCAGGGCCCCTTTGCCGCAGACGATCGCGCGGTGGATAGGGCCTGCTCCCAGCGTCGACTGCTGGGGGGCCTCGGTCGTCGGAACAAACCGGACACCAAGCAGCTCGACGATCGACCCGGCCTGATAGGTTTCGGTCCCGTATGCACCACGATACAGGTACTTGAAGTCGGCGTCACGGAACAAGCCAAGCATCTGCTGGTCGTCGAGGTAGCAGTTATAGGAACCGTCCACCGTCGGAACGTTGTTCATCCGGAGTGCCGCCACCGCGGAGAGGACGGTCTGGATGCCCAGCGTATCACCAGGAACATAGCTGCTGGACCCATAGGTTCCGACAGGTGCGGTCAAAGCGGCGGTGGTCAGCCGGCCATTCGGTCGTAAAACCAGCGGGGCGGTCGCGGCAACCGCGGGCGACGCCAGGGCACCATCGGTCATGGCGATGTTTGTGGTGAAAGTCAGGCTACCCGACATCCCGTTCGGTGCGGTCGAGACGTTGACCGTATCAGCAGTGCTGGTCGCTAGCGTGTAGGCGTTGCTGCCGACAGTCACGGTCATGCCGCTGGTCGATGCCAATGATACCACTTGGCCGTAGCTGTTCATGACGTTCTGGAAACCACGAACGTCGTCGACATAGATGGTCTTGCTTGCCGACGCTAGGGCAGTATTGACACGTGTGTTACCACCCAAATAGCCACCGACGCCGCCGCTGGCGCCTCCAAAGAGGGCGTTCCGTGCGATGCGGTCAAGCGATTGCATCGCCTGCACGCCGTTGGTTCTGGCGTTGGCCAGGAACTGGCTGGCAATGCCGACACCTTCCGTGACCATGTTCAGGTCGATCGTGTCGCCGTACTGGTTGATCGTGAGCGTGTATTGCTCCACGGTCCAGCTCGACGGCGTCATGCCGTTGTCGAAGTTGGTGTTCGCGGTGGGGACCATCGGCGATGTTACGGGCGCCTTCAGGCCCTTGCGGGTCTTGGTTACGGTCTCACCGATCCGGTTCGGGAAGATCTCGCGGTCAGCGATGGACCTAAATCCCAGGCGGGACTGCAGTCCGTCCTGAAATTCGCGAGCAAGAAAGCCCTGCTGGATGATTGGCTGAAGCTGGGACGGGAAGTTCTGGATCGGCATACGTGAACCTTACCTTTTCTGACTGCTATGGAAAAACCACGCAGACGGCAGTCAATCTTTGATTTGCTGATCGTCTTGGGCCTACGGCGTCACAAAGCCGCTCGGAGCTTGGTGTCGACCGCCCGGGACGTATCAGTCGCCTTCGTCTGGACTACCGCGAACCGGCCAGGAGCCGATCCCGTTCTGTCTGCCAGGCATCCCGGCTGAGGCTGCGCGCATCCACGATGCTCGGCTGCGCTGGGACCGGTGGTCTCTGGAGCTGCGCCGTCGTTCCCGCAGCCGTAGGCCCCTTGTCGGAGGTGAACAGGTAGGGCTTGCGCTCACGCAGCGCTGCGATCACCTGCTCAGCACCTTCGACCTCGCCGGCATCATTGACAGTCAGCGCATCGAGATCGGCCAAGCGGAGCCCATCGAGATCGACGATGCCGGACCGGATCGCCTGCGTCTTCAGTTCCGCCTGCAGGACGCGGCCCCTGGCCTCCTCCCGCGCTGCTTTGATCCCCTCGTCACGCTCACGGGCCGCAGTGGCGCAAGCGATCTCGCGCTCGCTCTGAGCGATACGTGCCTGTTCCCGATACCGTGCAACCTCACGTCGGAGCTTTCTCTCGTAATCGCTGATCTCCCGAGGAAGCTCCGGTGTCTCGATGGATACATTTTCCTCGATCGGATCAAGCATATCTGGGCTTTGCTCTGCCATTAGCTGGACAGGTCCTTTCGAATACGCCCACGGCCCCGTCACCACATGGCAGCGGAGGCTTTAGAGGGCGAAAACTTGTCGTTCGCGATACTGCGTCCCAGCGGTCTGACGCAGATCAACTGGCCAAATCGCTATCGGACGGCGGCGGCAGGCCGCCAAGCCCGTAGAGCGGCGCCACGATGTCGAAAGCGGCCTGCTGATCGATCACGCCCGCCTGAAGCAGCGTGGTGATGCTGGTCGCCTGCGCCTGCCGATCGGCAAAGCTCGCCGGGAACCAGCTCGGCCACACCAGCGCCAGCCCTGCCGGATCGAGATTCGCATGCGGCTCGCCGGCGACAAGCAGCCCTCGCTCCAGGCGGGCCGATGCCTGGCACAGCATCTTCAGCAGCCCGAGCAGACCACCATCGCCATAGGAGATCCGGAGCCGGTCGGCTAACCAGATCAGGCCTTGGCACATCAGCTCAATCGCCCGACCGCTCTGGGCGGACCCCAGTCGATCGCCGTGCGCCCGATTGCCGTGCATCGCTTCCAGCGCGATGGCTCGCAGCTCCTGAACATGGGCCAGAACCGCCGCGGCCGCGTTGCCGTTGATCTCCAGCAGTTTCGCATCACCCTCGGGCGGCAACGTCAGCGCCGTCGCGGCACCTCCGGTTCGAATACCCTGGCCACCGGCCAAACCGGCCGACGGATCCTTCAGGATGAGAGTCGGGTCGGAGCCATACTTTAACCCGCGGCCGGCCTGCGACAGCAGATAGTCTGCCTCAATGACGGTATCGATCCCGGCAGCAAATGTACAGGTGCCATCCGGGCCGTCTGGCTCATGACCGCCGCTTCCAGAGATGTTGCGGATCCAGACGATCGGTACGAAGCCAAGCTTGTGGACGACCGTACGTTCGGCGTCCACCACCATCTTTGTAGGATCGATCGAGATTGGCACCGGCAGGAACCAGTGCTCCGCCTGATCGTCCCAGGTCCGCTTAAACCAACATGGGCCCGATCCCGCCTCGACTGGATATCCCTGCGTAATAAGGTCCTGGTCGCTCACCTTGTAGCACTCGGTGACCGTCAGCAGCTCACGAGGATTATCCCGCCTCCAGATGGGCCAGAGAAATTTCGTCGGGAGCACCTCGAAGTAGGCATGACGCTGCACGATGCGAAGCTGGATCGCCACCGAACCGACCGAACCGCGTGTCGCCGCCTCGAGCATCGTCTCGTTGAGCCTGGACTCCCGCACCAAGTCCGAGAGGACCGATGCCGTATGGGGATCGGACGCGCGCAGGGACGGCCAGTGACCCTCGCTGAACAGCAGCGAGACGGAGTCCTCCACGACAACACGGCATAGACCAGTCCGGACCGACGGTCTCCGCTCATCGAGCGGGATGTATTCCCCCGCGTCGCTCCGCTCTTTCGAGAACGCATGATGCAGGACATCGTATTGCCGCCCCTCGAGCACGGCCTCCAGCGCTCCCAGCCTGAAGCTGCGTTGTGACATCGTACTGTCGCGCGGCATGCGCGACTGCAGCGCCAGCCAATCCATGCTCTAGCGCTCCATGAAGCTGCTGACGGTCGCAATCGTGGACGGAGTTCCATAGCGGCCGAACACGTAATAGCCGCTCGCATCGACCAGATGGTCAAAGCCCTGAGTTTTGTCCGGCTCCGCCGTTCCATCGCGGAACACCAGCCGCTCGTAAGCCTCGATGGACTTCCCGCAGCGCGGATCGACCGTCGCGATGATCTTGTCGTCTGCCGTTCGGAAGCACCGGTTCATGACGTTCATCCTGTCGCGGACCGGCGGGTGTGAACGCTGGACGGAAACCTTGAACCCCTTTTGCAGCAAGATCCCGATGTCCGTCCGGCCGCCCGCCGACGTTCGTCGCTGAGCTCCGGCGGGATCTGGATAGACCGTGATGTGATCCAGCATCTTCTGCCCCGGCTCGAACCCGTCGCGGCCGAAGCGACGAGCGATCTCCCCCGCCATTTCATCGGTGTTCGATGTTGGCAGGATGATCTCGTCGATCTGGCATATTGTCTCGCCATACTCTTGCCAAATTGTCGCTGACATCGGGTTGACGTTGAAGTCGATCCCGACATGGACTGCTCTGGACGCGTCGTAATCGGCACGCTTGACGTTGTCAGCACGGCTGAAGGCATACACGACCCGACCTGCGTAGTTCTCGAAGCTTGCTCTGTATTCCTGGCGGAAGCTCCTGGGGTCGAGCTCGCGCTCGGCGGCGGCGATCTCTTCCGCCGGGACGTTACCCCCATCCGCGGTGGTGAACATGAACGAGCGATAGCTCGGATCACCATCTGGCTGGCCCAGCAGGTAGGCATCCCGGAAATGATCGAATCCCTTGGGGGTGCCGATGAAGAGCGCGTGTCCGCGTGAAGTAGACAACATCGGCCGTAGAATTTCCTTCCAGGCCGTGTGTCTACAATCTGCCCACTCGTCGCCGCCGAAGAACCACAGACCAGACCCGCGAAGGTTCTCTGAAGCATCAAGCCCGACAAGACGGATCACGTGCCCCGATCTAAGCCGGATGATACAGCTGGTCTCGTTCGGCTTGCCGGCCAGCCAGCTGACCGGTAGTGCCCGCTTCAGTCGAGACCACATGACTCGCTTGGCCTGCAAGAAGTTCGGTGCGCCGTACCAGATCTCGTTCTCGATCCCGACGTTGCGCCGTACCGCCAGACGCGCCGCTCGCCGAATTTCCTCCGCCATGAGAAAGGTGTTGTGTGTGGGGATAAGAGCCTCACCGCAGAGGAACAGCCGGGATGGGCTGTCCACCTGGATGCAGCGCACAGCTCGGCTGGCGATCCGGTCAACCGTGAGAATGTATCGCCAGCGATCTCCCCGTCCAACTCGCCAAGCAACGCCTGTGACGCCATCCTGTCTCATGAGCCGGGGAACAAGACCTAATGAGATACAGAGACGTCTGAGCAGTTCGACAAGTCCCTCCGAGCCGAACACTTGCCACGTGCCATTCGCATTCTTGCGGCCATGACGCCTGGAAAGATGACGGAGCAAGCGGCGCCGGCGATGACGATCCCCGACCCCCTCCGCACTGAGGAAACGACAGCTGCGTATCCCGAACTGCATCCTGGCCGAAAGACCAAGCCGGATCTCTCGGGTGGTGAGTAGAACTGGCTCCGAGGCCGCCTGAGCTGAAACCGGCCATAGATGCTCATCATCCGCGATGACGACGCTGCCATCATCAAAGACGATACGGTTACAGGGACGTCCCAGCATGATCTCGGTCGTGAAGACAACCCGGCACGCTTGGCCGCGATCATCGTATAGGCGGTCTCCAATCTGGACTCTACCCATGCTGGTCCAGCCATCCGGAGATGGCAGACTGGTGTCAAGTGCCAGCGCCTTGCCGAAGCGCCGTCCACACACTGCGACCCGAAACCGCGCTGTTTCGTCCCAGCCTGCCTCATAGATACTCCATTGCGCCGGCGTCAGCGCCGGTCGCTGATGGCCGTCAAATCGGCCCGCTGCGCGGGGGATCATCGTCAGTCGCAATCTCCCTGATGCCAGCATTAGGGTCCGGTGTGATGACCGATGGCCCGATGCGTCGCTGGAACTTTTCCGGCTTGCAGCCACGTAGCAACATGACCAGAAGCGGATCGCTGTAGCGCCGGACGGTAATTGGAACGCCTTCGGTGTCGAAGACAGGCTGACCGGCCCTTAGCAATGGCTGTGGAACTCCTTCTAGTGCTCGTCGCCAGGCTTCGGCCTCGAGCAGGTCGGCTGCCTCCTCCATGGCCTCGTCGTAATCCTTGGCGAAGGCGGGATCGCTCTCACGCATCCTGTTGACGGATCGCCTGGTCAGGTGGCTTGCCTGACATGCGGCGGATGGATTGCCGGTGCGGCTGAGCGTCTCGAGAAAGCGGTCTACGGCCGCATCTGCATTCGCCGTCATCCCCGCGCCGGCCGAGGGCGCCGGAGGTCCGGTCGGGACCTCCGTTGGCTGCGTGTTCAGGCGTACCGTACCGCACCCACCCGACGTCCTCGCGACGTCGTCGATGCGAGAAGATTGCTCTGCACCGCCGGTGAGTTCTCGAAGCGTCGCACGAGTCGTTCACGCTTCAGAGCATGCAGGATCTTGGCCTTCAAAGCCTCTGGTAATGCACCCAGGCGGGTCAAGTTTACGGTGCCTTGCCGCCGGATCGGGACACACCGGATGACGACATCCTGAAGCGGCAAGCCGCTCAGCGCCATATCGGACCAATGCTCCGGAACGACATCTGCACGATGACGCGCGCTGCTGCGGCTTTCCAACCGCAACAGCGTCACATCATCGCCCACGATGTCCTGGACTACAAAGATCGAAGCACCGAAGGACACCACATCTCCACACACGATCTGAGCCGAGCTCGTGAACATAGAGATCACCTTGTTCGTCTAGAGGCCAAAAAGAAGCCCACTGAGTTTCCTCAGTGGGCTCAAATATTCGAGTATGAGAAACTTATAAGCTGACCCGGACCCAGCGTCAACCGTTAACTAACCAAAACGTGACCTACAAGGCGGCTAAAAACGAAGGTTGATATAGACTGGGCTGGTATTGACCGATTGACGTTGTCAAAAATCTCTCGGTATGAGTTTCATAAACCATCCAGCTGGACTTGCAATAACAACGTAAGATATCTAACTGTTGGTGAAAACTGCAGATGTTAGGCCACGTCCCGTTTCGATCGCCGATCGACGCTCATGTAGAGCTCCGCCAATTGCTCCAGCAGGAACGATATCTGGGCTGCCACCTTTTTCCTGCCGTTGATATCGCCAGGAAAGAGCTTCGCGGCAATTGCCGAGAACGATAGCTCGTCGATTAGGAGGAGTTTCAGCCTGATCTCACCACAGAGACCGAGCCCACCCCGGACAATGCGGCAACGACCGACTGCCGCCGTCCTGGCCAACATCGACGCATGAAGATCAGGAGCCTTGCCCGACCGCCGCGCCTCCGGATCACGGGCACCGACCACTCCCATAACGTAGTCGCGGTACCAACGTTCGGCAGCAGACGATTGCGACTGGTCGATGTCTCCGTTCTTCGCAAGTACGGCAAGACTCCCGACAATGTGCTGGACGTCATCTCGAACAGCAAAAGACTGTCCTTTGGCCAGACGTTCGGCAGTCGCCCGTTCCGCCCTTGGTGACGTCGTCATCTTTCCAGCCATTTCAGGCGTCTGGATAAGGAGAATCTTTCCCTGTGTATCAGCGAGGGCGCGGCGGGACCTATGCGGAAGCGATAAGCCGGGAACCTCTGGTTGATTCCGGCGCCTGTCGAGACGATTGGTGGCTTCTATCGAATGCTGCACCGATGCGCCTGTCAAAGCCGGGCTGCCGGGGCGCGATCCTCGACCGGATGCCAGTTTATGGCACTCCACGTGATTGGGTGACCGGCGGGCAAGGGCGCCGCACCGGCATCCTCACGATCGGAGGTGCAGATTGATCTCGTGTTCTGTCGCATTAGGAGTTTCGCCCGTCGCTGTGCGAAACTCCTGCTAACGCCGAGCTGCTGTGCCGCCTTGCGCAAGGTCGAACCACGCTGGTCGAGCAGCGCGGTCAGGCGAGCGTCTTGATCCTGAGTCCAGGGGAGGGCGCGTGGCATATCCGGGTGTCCACATTCTGTAGGGGCAACACGCGGAATGCTGGCGAATTGCAGGCGCCTGTACAAGACAATTTCGACTGGCTTTAACGATATTTTCACCTTTGTGGCCGGTGGAGACGAGGCCGAGAAGGCTAAGTAGAATTTGGAGACTGTCCCAGTCTCCGGCCATCAGTACCTCACTTGAGTACTGACCAATGTATAGATCATACCAGCCGGGACTATTAACGTTCCCGCAACGCCTCGTTCTGCGATGATGCTGTAAGTTCGTTTGATAATAATCGGCGGCGGGACGGATCGTCAGCTATGACGGACCGTGATGCAGGATGCTGCACGCCTTGACGAGACCGGTATCATGCGTCTCACGACACGCCCTCTCTGCATCTGCCCCGCAGATCACCGCTCCATTCTGATAGTCAGAATCCAAAACATCGTGCGCGATATCAAGATCGGGATGCTCTCCCGTGTCGTTCTCGTGCTCTTTTACCTGTCGCTCTGTCGCATGAATCTGCGTCATCGCATCTAGACACGCCCGGCTGGCAGCCGGCTGTTGCAGCCTCAGTACTGTTAGCACGCGATCAAGCTGTTCCCGGGAGGGGCCGTTTTCCTGAGCATGCGCAGCGAGGATGCTCGACAGGGCGAACGGGATCATCGTAGCGCATAGACCTCGTCCGGCCGCCCTCACGAGCGTCCGGGTCAGCTGCGAAATGTCGTTTCTGTGGGCCACGGTGCCTCTGGCAGAGGTTCGAGAGCTTTGGCGGAGGGGATGAGATTCGAACTCACGAAAGGGGTTGACCCCCTTTAACGGTTTAGCAAACCGCCGCCTTCAGCCACTCGGCCACCCCTCCGCCGAAGAGCGTGCTCATCACACGGCGTTTGCCCAGTCCTTCTACGGCCTGATCGTCCGGCGGTCAAACCATCACTGGGCCAGGCGTCGACGGAGTGCGTCATTCACGAGGGCTGGGTTACCCTTACCGCCCATGCCCTTGATCACCTGCCCGACGAAGAAGCCGAAGAGCTTCTCCTTGCCGCCGCGATATTCGGTCAGCTTGTCCGCGTGTGTCGCGAGCACGGCCTCTAACGCGGCGTCGATCAGCCCGGTATCGACCACCTGCCGCAACCCCCGCGCCTCTACGACGGCGGCGGCGCCCTCGCCCGTGTCCACCATCGCCTCGAACACGTCCTTCGCGATGCGCCCGTTGATGGTGCCATCGGCGACGAGATCGAGCAGACCGCCAAGTGCGGCGGCGGTTACCGGGCTATCAGCGATGGTCCGGCCGGTCCGGTTCAGCGCCGCGAAGAAATCGCCCAGAACCCAGTTGGCAGCCAGGCGCCCATCCCGTCCACCGGCGACCATCTCATAGAAGTCGGCGGTGGCCTGGTCGGCGACCAGCACGCCGGCATCATAGTGCGAGATCCCGTATTCCGAGACGAAACGAACACGCTTGGCATCCGGCAGCTCCGGCAGATCCGCCTTCAACGCTTCGACCCAGTCCTCTTCCAGCACCAGCGGCAGCAGGTCCGGGTCCGGGAAGTAACGATAATCGTGAGCGTCCTCCTTCGTCCGCAACGGCCGCGTCTGACCCCGCTGCGGATCGAACAGCCGCGTTTCCTGGTCGACGGTCCCGCCGCCCTCCCAAATGGAAACCTGTCGCCTCGCCTCCGCCTCGACCGCCTGCATCACATAGCGGATCGAGTTGACGTTCTTGATCTCGCAGCGGGTCCGGAACGCCTCCCCTGCCCTGCGGACCGACACATTCACGTCGGCGCGCAGCGAGCCTTCCTCCATGTTGCCGTCGCAGGTGCCGAGGTAGCGCAGGATCGTTCGCAATTTCCGAAGATAGGCACCGGCCTCCTCTGGGCTCCGCATGTCCGGCTCGCTGACGATCTCCATCAGCGCGACCCCTGCGCGGTTCAGGTCGATATACGACCGCGTCGGGTTCTGATCATGCAACGACTTGCCGGCATCCTGCTCCAGATGCAGCCGCGTCACGCCAATCTCGCGCCGGCTGCCATCGCCGAGCTCGATCTCGATCTTTCCCGCACCCACGATCGGATGCGCGAACTGGCTGATCTGGTAGCCAGCCGGCAGGTCGGCGTAGAAGTAGTTCTTGCGGTCGAAACGGCTCACCAGGTTGACTTGTGCCTCGAGCCCGAGCCCGGTACGCACTGCCTGCGCCACGCATCTCATATTGATCACCGGCAGCATGCCGGGAAACGCCGCGTCGACGAGGCTGACTTGGCTGTTCGGCTCGCCGCCGTACGTTGCCCGGGCGCCCGAGAACAGCTTCGCCTCGCTCACCACCTGCGCATGCACCTCGAGACCGATCACCAGCTCCCAGGTACCCGTCTCGCCCGCGATCTCGTAGCTCACGACGCTGCCCCCGCCCGCACGGCCGGCAGATGCGTGAAACCGGCCGCCTTTTCCAGGACCGAGCCCAGCGCGAACAGGCTCTCCTCGTCGAATGGCCGCCCCAGCAGCTGTAGCCCGAGCGGCAGCCCAGCCTCATCGAGACCACCCGGAACCGACAGGCCGGGGATGCCAGCCATGCTGGCCGGCACCGTGAAGATGTCGTTCAGGTACATCGTCACCGGATCGTCCATCTTCTCGCCCTGCGCGAAGGCCGCCGACGGCGCCGTCGGCGTCAGCAGCGCATCGACCCGTTGGAACGCCTCCGAAAAATCGCGCAGGATCAGGCTGCGGACCTTCTGCGCCCGCAGGTAGAAGGCATCGTAGTAGCCGGACGAAAGCACGTACGTGCCGATCAGGATCCGCCGCCTGACCTCGGGCCCAAACCCCGCCGCCCGCGACCGCTCGTAAAGCGCGTCCAGGGTCTCGCCCTCGACGCGTTCCCCGAACCTCACCCCGTCATAGCGCGCAAGGTTGGAGGAGCATTCCGCTGGCGCAACTATATAGTACGTCGCCAGCCCATACTTCGTATGCGGCAGCGACACGTCGACGATCTCGCATCCCGCCTCGCGGAGCCAGTCCACACCCTGCCGCCACAGCGCCTCGATCTCGGCCGACATGCCCGGACTGCGGTATTCCACCGGCACTCCGATGCGAAGCCCCTTCACGCTGCATCCGCACGCCGCGCGATAGTCGGGCACCGGACGATCCACGCTGGTGCTGTCTTTCGGGTCGAAGCCGGCCATCGAGCCCAGCAGGATCGCGCAATCCTCGACGGTCCGCGCCAGCGGCCCCGCCTGGTCGAGCGAACTTGCGAATGCCACCACTCCCCAGCGGCTGCAGCGGCCGTAGGTCGGCTTGATGCCGACGATGCCACAGAATGAGGCCGGTTGCCGGATCGATCCGCCGGTATCGGTCCCGGTGGCGCCCCGCGGTAGCCTGGCCGCCACCGCGGCGGGCGGTCCACCCGCCGCCCCGCCGGGCACGCGCCGGGCCACCTCGCCCCGCCGCTGCCACGGATTCTCCACCGGCCCGTAGGCCGAGTTCATGTTGGACGAGCCCATGGCAAACTCGTCGAGGTTGGTCTTGCCCAACACGACCGCACCGTCGCGCTTCAGCTGCGCCGTCACCGTGCTCTCGTAAGGCGGTACGAAGTTCTGGAGTATCCGGCTGGCCGCCGTCGTCCGCACCCCCTCGGTGCAGAACAGGTCCTTGATGCCTAACGGCGCTCCGGTCAGCGCCGCCGCTTCGCCGCCTGCCCTCGTCCGGTCCGCCGCCTCCGCTGCCTCCAGCGCCTGTTCGCCGGTGACCGTGATGAAGGCGTTCAGCCTCGGGTTGAGCTGCTCGATGGCCTCCAGATGCGCCTGTGTCAGCTCCCGCGACGAGAATTCGCGCCGCTCCAGCCCGCGCAGTGCGCCCGCTAGGCTGAGATCGGTCAGCATCATTCGACGACCTTCGGCACCGAAAAGAACGGCCCCGCTCGATCCGGCGCATTCGACAGCACGGCTTCCCGCGTCGCCCCATCGGTGACGACGTCCGCCCGCATCCGCAGCGCCGCCTGCCCGACCCCGCTGATCGGCTCGACACCCTCCACATCGAGCTCCGACAGCTGCTCGATCCAGCCCAGGATCCCGCCGAGCTCGACCTGCAGTTGGGCGATCTCGGCGTCGTCGATCCCGAGCCGGGCCAACTTGGCGATCCGTCGAACGGTCGCGGGTTCAAGCGACATGCGGCAGTGCCTCTGGTGGTTGGAGCCCTCCGCCGGCGCGATTCCGAAGCAGAGCACATTCCGGCATGACGCTGCGCCGGCGCACCAGGTTGGGATCTCTCGACGGAGACCCTGGTAGCCCGGTAGCACCCGGACCATAACCCCGCTCGATGACGCTGTTCAACATGCCGCAGCTACGCGCCGCCTTGCCAAAGGACGCCCGGCTGCTCGGGCTGGACCTGGGCAGCCGGACCATCGGGCTCGCCCTATCCGACGTCTCGCTGATGCTGGCCTCGCCTTACGCCACCCTGAAGCGCGGCAAACTCGCCGCCGCCGCCCAAGAGATCATGCGGATTGCCGCAAGGGAGCGGGTCGGCGGCCTGGTGGCGGGGCTGCCGCTCTCGCTCGACGGCAGCTTTGGACCGGCCGCCCAGGCCGCTCGCGACTGGCTGCGCAGCCTCTCCGAGGCGACCGGGCTGCCGGCCGCGCTGTGGGACGAGCGCCTCTCCTCATCGGCCGTCAACCGTATGTTGATACTGGACCAGGACATGACCCGGCAACGGCGAGCCGAAATCGTCGACAAGTTGGCCGCCGCCTACATTCTCCAATCGGCGCTGGATGCCAGCCGCGAGCCGCCGTGAGCCAGATCGTTGCGCCATCCCGCACCAGCACCTGCGGCAGAAGACCGCGCCGCCTACGGGGTAAAGCTTCACGCTCGCATCATCATGCGCTGCTCTACACACCCGGTGCGCATCCCAGCCAAGGCGTTCGACTACCCTGCGGTCCTATGACACCCGAAGCAGCAATCAGTCGGTCACGCCCCGGGGGCCTTAATCGACACAGTGCACACTATGCGGACCGCAATCGCCACGTTCGAGGCCACCCCAAAACTGACACGGCCAGATCGGCAACGGACGGTGACGAAACGGATGGTGGGCGCGACAGGATTTGAACCTGTGACCCCTACCATGTCAAGGTAGTGCTACTACCGCTGAGCTACGCGCCCATCCGCCGAGCGTTTACTACTGCCGCGGGACAGCTTCCGCAAGCGTGCCGTGGTCTCTCGGCGATGTCGGATGACAGCGCAGCCGACCCGCGCGACACTGTGCGCATGACGTCGTCAATCCCGTCGGTGCCGGCTCCGGTCCCCGCCGCACCGCCGGCCGACCGGCCCTATCGCCTCCTGAAGCCGGAGCGGCAGGCTGGCCCCTTGTTGGTATCGTCCCCGCACTCCGGCCGGGCTTACACGCCCGCCTTCGTCTCCGCGTCGCGGCTCGACTTCCAGACCTTGCGTCGCAGCGAGGACTGTCTCGTCGACGACCTACTGGCCGATGCCGTCGACGACGGCATCCCGATCCTGAACGCCGAGTTTCCCCGCGCCTTCTGCGACGTCAACCGTGAGGCGTGGGAGCTCGACCCGGCGATGTTCGCCGACAAGCTCCCGCACTGGTGCAACACCGGCACCGCGCGGGTGCATGCGGGATTTGGCACGATCGCCCGGCTGGTCTCGCTGGGCCAGCCGATCTACGCCGAGAAGCTGCTCTTCGCTGAGGCCGAGACGCGGATCAGGACCTGCTGGCAGCCTTATCATGCCGCACTGGCCGGCATGATCTGCGAGACGGTCCAGACGTTCGGCCGCTGCGTCCTGTTGGACTGCCACTCGATGCCGACCGGTGACGGCCCGCCGGCCAGTGCCCGGGCCGACACCGAGCCTGGCTTTGTTCTGGGCGATGCGCATGGCACCTCCTGTGATCCGCTGCTGCCGCACGCCGCGCAACGCTTCCTCGAATCACGCGGTTACCGGGTCCGCCGCAACGACCCCTATGCCGGTGGCTACGTCACCCGGCACTACGGCCGGCCACGCCAACGCACCCACGTGTTGCAGATCGAGATCAGCCGATCGCTCTATCTTGATCAGCGCTCTTACCTGCCGCTGCGCTCGTTCGGCCGCATCCGCGATCTCATGACAGCCTTGCTGCAGCATCTGACCGAGATCAGTCGCCACCTACCCAGCTGAGCAATCGGCCAAAAAAAAGGCGGTGCCGAAGCACCGCCAAGTTTAGGGAGGAAACGTCCAAGAAGCGGCGCGCCAAGGCAGCGCCGCCGTGATCCTGATAACCCGCCCCGACCTGTTCCGTCAAGCTGTTTTTGCGGCGCACAATGCGAAAGATTCTCATCTTGTCGTGTGGACCGGCCGGTTAACCTTTTCGGAACCGCTCACACCTACCATCGCGCCATGACCCGTCTCGGCTTCCCCCTGTTCGCTGCGATGTTCCTGTTGCCGGCGATGCCGCGCCCGGCGCAGGCGCTCGGGTCCGGACCGGCCGCGCTCTGCCAGGCGGCCACGGCCGCAGCCGAGCTCTCGACCGGCGTGCCGAACCAGCTGCTCGGCGCCATCAGCCGCGTGGAGACCGGGCGCTACGATCCGGACGCTGGCGGCACCCGCGCCTGGCCCTGGACTATCAACGCCCAGGGCAGGGGCCATTTCTACGAGTCCAAAGCGGATGCGGTCGCGGCTGCCCGCGCGTTCCAGGCCGCGGGCATTCCATCGATCGACGTCGGCTGCATGCAGATCAACCTGATGTACCACCCGGGTGGCTTCTCCAGCCTTGATGAGGCCTTCGATCCCCACGCCAACGCCGCCTATGCCGCCCGCTTCCTGACCGACCTGTTTCACCAGACTGGAAGCTGGCCGCACGCCGCGGCCGCCTACCATTCTCAGACGCCGGATCTCGGCGTCGACTACCAGACCAAGGTTCTGGAGGCCTGGGCGGAACCGACCGATCGGCCCGATCCCGTCCAGCCCTTCCACATCCGGTCCGGGCCGCACGGGACGTCCGGCTCGGCCCTGCCCCCGTCCAATGTCATGGCGGCGGCGGGCAGCGGTTCGCCGATGGGGGCCAGACCGCTCGGCGGCATCGGCCGGATCATCCGCAACACGGCCACGGGCGCAGTGGGCAGCGCCGGAGGCGGCGTCGGACGCGACCTTGCGGCCTACCGTGCGATGCCGGTCGCGATGGCGTTCCTCCCGCCGCGCGGCCTGGTCTCGCGCTAGACGGAGCCCTCGAGCCGCCCGTTGAATCCTCCTCGCTCTTCGCGCATATCGCCGAAGTCCGGACCCCCTGGTCCACGGTTGAGCGTCACGAGAGCGGAACAGCATGAGCGATCACGATACGATGCAGGCGGGCGAGGAGCGCCACGAATTTGGAGCCGAGGTCGGGCGTCTGCTCGATCTGGTGGTCCACGCCCTCTATTCGGAACGCGAGATATTCCTGCGCGAGCTGGTCGCCAACGCCGCCGACGCCTCCGACCGCCGCCGCTTCGAGGCGCTGACCGACTCCGCCCGGGCACTACCCGACGGTGCCGCCATCCGCATCGTGCCGGACAAGCCGGGCCGCCTGCTGAGCATTAGCGACGACGGCGTCGGCATGAGCCGCGACGAGCTCGCCCGCAATCTCGGCACCATCGCCCGCTCCGGCACCCGCGCCTTCGGCCAGGACATCACGTCCAGTCTCGCGGACGCCAAACCGGAGGATCGGCCGACGCTGATCGGCCAGTTCGGCGTCGGCTTCTACGCCGCCTTCATGGTCGCGGACCGCGTCGAGGTGACCTCGCGCCGCATCGGCGACAGCGAGGCCTGGCGCTGGTCGTCGGAAGGCCAGGGCAGCTACACGCTTGCGCCTGCAGCCCGCGACGTGGCCGGCACCGACATTGTCCTGCACGTGAAATCCGATGCCGACGAGTTCCTCGAGCCCTACCGCCTCGAGGCCATCGTCCGAAAATGGGCCGACCACATCACCTGGCCGATCACCATCGAGCGCGACGGCAAGCAGGTCGCCGCCAACGAGGGCACGGCGCTCTGGCGCAAGTCCCGGTCCGACATCACCGAGGAGCAATACACCGAGTTCTATCAGCACCTCGGCCATATGTTCGACTCCCCGTGGGCGACGTTGCACTGGCACGCCGAGGGCACCATCGAGTTCAACGCGCTGCTGTTCGTGCCCGGCATGCGCCCGTTCGAGCCGGTCGAGTCGACGCGGGAGAGCCGGGTTCGCCTGCATGTCCGCCGCATGTTCATCACCGACGAGGCCGCGGTCCTGCCGCCATGGCTGCGCTTCGTGCAGGGCGTCGTCGACACCGAGGATCTGCCGCTCAACGTCTCCCGCGAGATGCTGCAATCCACCCCGGTGCTCGCCCGCATCCGCAAGGCGGTCACCAACCGGGTGATCAGCGAGCTGCGCGCCAAGGCGAAGGAGCCCGAGGCCTACGCGTCGTTCTGGGATAATTTCGGCTCGGTGCTGAAGGAGGGCATCTGGGAGGATCAGGACCACCGCAACGAGGTGGCCGGCCTGTCCCGCTTCCGCTCGTCGGCGGAGACCGGGTGGGTCTCGCTCGCGGACTATGTCGCCCGCATGAAGCCGGAGCAGGAGGCGATCTACTTCCTGGTCGGCGACAGCCTGGAGGCGCTGGGATCCAGCCCGCAGCTGGAAGGTTTCCGCGCCCGCGGCATCGAGGTGCTGCTGCTGTCGGATCAGGTGGACGCCTTCTGGCCCGAGCGCCTCGACCGCTTCGAGGACAAGCCGCTGCGCAGCGTCACCCAAGGCCTTGCCGACCTGTCCAAAATCCCGTTCGAGACCGAGCCGCAGGCCGATGCCGCAGACGTCACCGCCCTCCTGCCTGCCCTCAAGACGGCGCTCGGCGCCCAAATCGCCGAGGCCCGCGCCACCGACCGCCTGGTCAGCAGCGCCGTGGTGCTGGCGGCGTCGCAATCCGGGCCGGACCTGCAGATGCAGCGCCTGATGCGCCGCAGCGGCCAGAAGATGCCGAGCTCCGCTCCGATCCTCGAGATCAACCCGCACCACGCGTTGATCCGGGCGTTGGCTGGGCGGCTCGAGCGTGGCGAGTCGATCGACGAAGCCGCCCGCACCCTGCTCGACCTAGCCCGGATCCAGGATGGTGAGTCCCCGGGCGAGCCCGCCGCCTTCGCCAACCGGGTCTCGGACGCCCTGGTCGCCGCCCTGTCCCTGCCGATCCAGGACATCTAGCGTGTCGGCCGGCCTGCACGTCGATCAGCGGACGGACGTGCTGGCCGTCATCGACGTGCAGCCGACCTTCATGCCGGGCGGCGAGCTCCCCGTCCCTGACGGGGATGCCATCGTCCCCGTGATCAACCGGTTGCTGTGCGACCGATTTCGGCATGCCTGCGCCACCCAGGACTGGCACCCGCCCGGCCATGCCTCGTTTGCCAGCAGCCACGCCGGCCGGCGACCCTATGACACCATCCCGATGCCACATGGTGACCAGATTCTATGGCCGGACCATGCGGTGCAGGGATCGGCGAACGCCGAACTGCATCCGGATCTCGACTCCCGGCGGTGTCAGCTCGTGCTCCGCAAGGGCTGGAGGCCCGAGCTCGACAGCTATTCCGCCTTCTTCGAGAACGACGGCACAACCAGCACCGGCCTCGGCGGCTGGCTCACCGACCGCGGCGCCCGCAGGCTGTTCCTGGCTGGCCTCGCCGCTGACTATTGCGTCGCCTGGTCGGCCGAGGGCGCCGTGCGGGCCGGCTTCGACACCTTCGTCATCGAGGATGCGACCCGTGCGATCTCCATGGCGCGGCCGGACGGCCGCACCAGCGACGTTCTGGCCCGCGAACGCCTTCTCGGGCTGGGCGTCACCTTTCTCCGATCTGCCGATCTTGGATGAGAGGGTGAGCGTCGTGCCAGCGTCGATGAGCTGGGACCGGCTGCTCGACGACACCCGCCTCGGCGACGAACCCCTACCCTCGTCCGCAGCCGACCGGCGACGGCGCACCGAGACCGGACGCTCGGAGTTCCAGAAGGACCACGATCGCCTGATTTTCTCCGAGCCCTTCCGCAAGCTCGGCCGCAAGACCCAGGTCCATCCGCTGCCGCAGAACGACAGGGTCCACAACCGCCTTACCCATAGCCTTGAGGTGTCCTGCGTCGGCCGCTCGCTGGGCGAGCTCGCCGGCAAGCGTCTGCATGCGGATGGCAAGCTTCCAGCCGGCGTCGTCGCCGCTGATGTCGCAGCGATCGTCCAGGCCGCCTGCCTCGCTCACGACATCGGCAACCCGCCCTTCGGCCATGCCGGTGAGTACGCGATCCGCGGCTGGTATGGAAAGCGGCCGGCCGCCTTCTTCGCCGGCATGCGGCAGGCCTGCATCGAGGACCTCAACACCTTCGAAGGCAATGCGCAGGGGTTCCGGCTGCTCACCAGCCTGGTCGACACCGTCGGCCTCCGGCTGACCTACGCGACGCTGGGCAGCTTCATCAAGTATCCCTGGTCGGCCTCGCACGCGCCCCGCTACAAACCCGGCAAGTTCAGCTACTTCGCCTCCGAATCGCAGGCCTTCGAGATCATCGCGCGCTCGATGGGCCTGCTCGACATCGAGCCGGGCGTGTTCTGCCGGCACCCGCTGGTCTACTTCGTCGAGGCGGCCGACGACATCTGCTACGCCATCATCGACGTCGAGGACGGTGTCGAGATGAACCTCCTGCACGTCGCGGAGGTCGAGGCGCTGCTGCTCTCGCTGCTGGGCCCGGCCATCCGTGACCAGTACGCCCAGGCGAGGCCGGCGCGGTCGGAGCGTCAGCGCCTGCGCTGGCTGCGCGGCAAGGCCGTGGACGTGCTGATCGAGGACTGCGTCGCCAGCTTCTTCCGCAACGCCGACGCCATCCTCGGCGGCCGCTTCCAATCGACCCTGGTCGAGGCCGGCAGCCCGCACGTCGCCAGCGGCGTCGCCGCCGCCAAGGCGCTGGCCCGCGAGAAGATCTTCACCCACACACGGAAGATGGAGATCGAGATCGGCGCCTACGCCGCCGTCGACACCCTCCTGGATGCCTGCTCGGACGCCGCCCGTGAGCAGCTGGTCGCTGGCGCCGGCCCCTCTCTGTCCTACCGCGCCTCCCGCATCCTGGGCCTCATGGGCGATTCTGCGCCGACGCCCACGACGAGCCTGGAAGACGGCTACCGGCTGATCAACGACTTCCTCTCCAGCCTGACCGACAACCGTGCCACCGAGCTGGCCCAGGTCATCCGTGGCCGCGGCTGATGTCGTGGCGGCTCTTGCCCTCTCCCGGCAAACCCCATAGAAGCTGGCCGCCGACGCGGATGGGCGCGTAGCTCAGCGGTAGAGCATCGCCTTCACACGGCGGGGGTCACAGGTTCAATCCCTGTCGCGCCCACCATCCGAAATACAGTCAATAGAGCGCTCTAGAACCCGAACATGTGGTCGAGCGAGAAACCGCCTTGCCCGTCCATCAGACCATGATAGCCGAACAGCCGGCACGTCGTGTCCCGGATCAGCACGTAGCCCCTAGCCCCCGCCAGCCCGAGCAGCTCGTCGCTGAACTGCTCGTGCGGCCAGACCATCATCGAGCCCGAGCACGCGATCTCGATCGGCCGTTCCGCCACCACCTCGCCCTGCCCGTCATGCAGCACCAACTGCGTACGCGACGTGCCGTGCCACTGCGCCGAGGCGGGGTAGATCAGGGCAGCGAAGCTCCGCCGCGTCCGGTCGCCCAGCCGAAGGAACAGGCGGGTCGACAGCCCGGGCGGTGGCCCGGAATAGGATTGCGGCTCGTCCCGGTAGGTCATCGCCGTGTTGAAGATGTGCGCGCCGAAACTGGTCTCGGCGACATGCCCGCTCGTCCGGTGCTCGTAGCGCACCAGCGCATGCAGCCAGCCATCCGCCGACCCGCCCTCGCGAAAATCGTAGACCAGCTCCGCATGTCCCTCGGGCGCCCCAAGCTCCGCCAAATCCACCGCCACGTTATGGTCACGCGGCAGCCGCCCCAGGAACCGCTCCGCCACCCGAACGCCGGCGGCATCGAACACGTCGAGCCGCACCGGCAGGTCGGCCTGGTGCTCCGCCATCGGCGTCGGCTGCACGATGCTGCGGAACCGGTCGGGCGCCAGCACCGGGAACGGCAGCAGGTAGCCGCGGCCGAGCGGGGCTGGTAGGCGCGGGATCTCGGGATTGGCCCGTAGGTCCGCCCGCTCGACGTTCATGTGGGCGATCCGGGTCCGGCCCTCCCGTGTGACCTCGTAACGCGGTCGCACCACGTGCCGGCCCGAACGCAGCTCGATCTGCGCCGGCCATGACACCCCCGGCAGGATCGTCGACACGTCGACCGCGACGCTCGCATAGGGCGGCACCGCGAACGGCAGCGGCACGGCCTCTTCCCGCCCCATCCGATCCAGGCGGACTGCACCCGCCGGGATCGGGGTCCCATGGCTGTTCTGCAGCCACAGCACGACGGTCTCGTCCGGCCGCGGCGCCGGCAGGTTTGCATAGCGGTCCGAAGGCCACGCGTTGGCGTCGTGCGTCACCGAAAGGCTGCCGCCGCCGTCCGGCCCGTCGCCGTCGTCGTAGGTGTCGAGCGCATATTTCACCACGTCATGGCCGGCGATGTTGACGGCGTGGATGAACAGCTGCCCGCAGAACTCCGCCAGCTCGAACCGCCGCCGGACCGTGCGGCTGTCGATGAGGATGCCGCCCGCCCCGGGCGCCACATCCTCTTCCCACGTCACCAGCGGCACGCCGGCGGCGTCGAACAGGCGGAGCCACAGCCGCACATGGTGGGCCCCGTAGGCCGCCCAATAGTTCGCCGTCACCAGCCGGGTCGACAGTCCGCCGGCATCCCGGAAGAACGCGTAGTTGGTGGCGAAATTCAGCCGGTCCAGGTAGGTCCCGGCGCGGGTTAGCAGGCGCGCCGGCAGCCGCGCCTCGTCCAGCGTCACGACGCGCATGTCGCTCGGCAGCAGGTGGCTGATCCGCGCCACGATCCGGTCGGCATCGAACGCCGCCACCAGAAGGGTCGCCGCGGCACAGTCCGGCAGCTCGACGAGCGCGCGCGCCGGGATGCCCAGGACCGGGTGGCCGACCAGCCCAATATCCTGCACGAACAACGCTGTCGCCGGCGGAAGGTCCGGATGGAGCGCGAACAGCATGGACGCGGCGCCGTCCGGATCGAACACCGCGAGCGTGCCCTGACGCCGCAGCACGCTGCCCAGCCGCGACAGCGCCTCCGCCGCCAGCGGATGCGCCAGCGCCTTGTAGAGCACGTTGCCGCCCTTCTGCGCGTCGTAGGTCTGGATCTCGAGCATGGTCCGAATCTCTCTTCCGGCGGGCGCGCCGAACCTCCTACAGGCGGAGCCTGTGGCGCATTTCCTCGGCGACCGCCGTGGTGTCATCGATCGGTGTCACGAACCAGTCTTCCAGCCTGCCGTTGAAGGTCCGAATTCGGCCGGCGTCAACCAGACCGGCCAGGAACAGCCCGATGCGCCGGGACCGCCCCGGCAGCGGCACCACCATCACCGGCACCTCCGTGGCTACCGCTTCCGACACCATGGACACGCTGTCCGCCGTCACCACCAGCACGTCGGCGCAGGCCAGCAGCCCGAGATAGGGGTTGTCGCCCTGCATGTCCCAGATCCACGCGCCCAGCGACCGCAGCCGCTGCTCCAGCACGGATCGCACCATCGTCCCGGTACGCCGCGACGGCGTCAGCGCCACCCCCACCCGATCGGCTGCGATCATCCGCGCGATGCGCTCGGCCAGCTCCGCCGTCTCTGCGGGGCCGAGCTGGAACCGGCCGTTCGAGCCGCCGACCAGCACCGCCACCAGCGGCCGCGGCAGCCCGGCCAGCACCGGCTGCCACCGCGCTCGCGCCGCTGCCAGCACCGAAGGCGTCACCCCGTGCAGCGCGGTCCGCGCCAGCAGCACGTTCGGCCCGTCGATCTCGTCGTGCCGGTTGGCGACCACGAGGTCGAAGCGGTCGAGCCGCAGCCGCGGGTTCTGGATCTGCACCACCCGCCGC
>CALMVO010000128.1 GCA_937873205.1 uncultured Acetobacteraceae bacterium | reverse complement strand
CCGATCCCCTATGAATCACATCACGTCGAGCCGCGTAAAGGGTCCTGAGCCTAGAATCCGTTGGTCGGCAGTCCCCATCCGTCAGGAGAAATCATGCCGCTGCATCCGACACCGCTGCGTCCGGGATCGCTGCTGCGGCTGGCACTCGTCGTCAGTCTCGCTGGTTGCTCCGGGGATGGGTTGGGCTTCGGCACCCCCGCACCGGCCGCGGCACCCGGCTCGCTCGCGCGCGGCCCGCTGCCGGCAGCGCTGCCCACCTCGACCAGCGTTGGCCCGGCGGACACCGGTCCGGCAGGTTCGGCCGCCTCGGTTGGCGACGGCACTGCCCTCCTCGGGCGATGAGACGGACCGTTTCGCCCGATCACGCGCCGTTGTAGGAACGGCCACTCACATCCTAGTCGGACATCAAGATGGCAGAAGAAGACGGTCAGGCGATCCTGACGCTCACCGCGCAGATCGTCTCGGCCCATGTCTCCAACAACAGCGTCTCGTCCGAGGCGTTGCCGAGCCTGATCCGCCAGGTTCACCAGGCACTGTCCGGAGTTGGTCAGCCCGCCGTCGAGCCCGAGAAGCCGCAGCCGGCGGTGCCGGTGAAACGGTCGGTGTTCCCCGACTACATCGTGTGCTTGGAAGACGGCAAGAAGCTGAAGATGCTGAAGCGCCACCTGCAGAGCGCATACGGCATGACGCCGGACCAGTATCGCGAGCGCTGGGGCCTGCCCAGCGACTATCCGATGGTGGCGCCGAACTATGCCGAACGCCGGTCCGCGCTGGCGCGCCAGATCGGCCTCGGCCGCAAGGATGGCGGCCGGCCAGCCGAGGACGTGCCAGTCGAGGACGCCACTCCGGACGAGGAGCCGCCGCCGAAGCCGGTCCGTAAGAAGCGGACCCCGAAGGCGTAAGGCCAGGGCTCTGCCCTGGACCCGCCAAGGGCCGCGGCCCTTGGAACCCATTTATAAAGCGGTTTCCAAAGGCGAGCCTTTGGCGGGGTCCAGGGGCAGGGCCCCTGGCCTTCGGCCCAGCATCAGCGGCAGCAGCCGCCGTGTCATCACGCCGTGCGGCGGCGTCATCGTCGTAAAGCCGCTGAACCGGCCCGGTCGATAGACCGAGCGCGTGTGCGAGAAGCGTTGGAACCCCGCCTCGCCGTGGTAGGCGCCCATGCCGCTGGCGCCGACGCCGCCGAACGGCAGGTCCGGCTGCGCGCAGTGCAGGATCGTCCCGTTCACCGTGGCGCCGCCGGACATCGTGCGCGCCAGCACCGCCCGCTCGACGCGGCGGTCGTCGGTGTAGCAGTAGAGCGCCAGCGGCCGCGGCCGGGCGGCCACGAACGCGATCGCCGCGTCGAGCGAGCGATAGGCCAGCACCGGCAGCACCGGGCCGAAGATCTCCTCGGTCATCAGCGCGCAGTCCGGCGGCGGCGACAGCAGCAGCGTCGGCACCAGACGGCCGGAGCGGTCGGCGGCGCCGGCCTCGTCCGCGTGGTCCGGGTGCCGCAGCACCGTGGCCCCCGCCGCCGCTGCCGCCGCGACCGCCTCCCGCAGCCGCGCGCTGTGCCGGTCGGAGATGATGCAGCTGTAGTCCGGGTTGTCCGTGACGCGCGGATACAGCCGCGCCGCCTCGACCAGCAGCGCCTGCGCGAAGCGGTGCAGCCGGTCCTCCGGCACCAGCACGTAGTCGGGTGCGACACAGGTCTGCCCGGCGTTGAACAGCTTGCCGACCATGAGGCTGTGCGCGGTGCGGACGATGTCGGCGTCGGGGGCAACGATGGCCGGGCTCTTGCCGCCCAGCTCCAGCGTCACCGGCGTGAGGTTGGCCGCCGCCGCCTGCATCACGGCGCGGCCGACGCCGGTGGAGCCGGTGAACAGCAGGTGGTCGAACGGCAGCGCACAGAACGCCCGCGCCACCTCCGGACCGCCCTGCACCACGGCGACCTCGGCCGGATCGAAGCGCTCGGCCAGCAGCCGGGCGAGCAGGTCGGCGAAGTGCGGCGTGAGCTCCGACGGCTTCAGCAGCACCCGGTTGCCGGCGGCGAGCGCATCGACCAGCGGTCCCACCGATAGGAACAGCGGATAGTTCCAGGGCGATACGATGCCGACGCAGCCGAGCGGCTGGCGCATCACCCAGGCCCTCCCGGGCCGGAACGGCAGTGCCACCTGCCGCCGCCGCGGCCGCATCCAGGAGGCCAGGTGGCGGTGGGCGTGCCGCGCCGCGGCCAGCGTCGGCAGCAGCTCGGCCAGTACCGTCTCCGGATAGGCGCGGTTGCCGAAATCCGCTGAGATCGCGGCGTGCAGCCGGTCGCCGGACTCGTGCAGCAGAGCGATCAGCCGGCCGATCGCCTTGCGGCGCTGGCGGAGGTCCGGCGGTGCCGCGGCGGCGGCGCGCTGCAGGGCCAGCAGCCGGCCCGGATCGCTCAAGGGGCCGCGTCGCCGTCTGCCGGCGCGGACAGCAGCCGGATGACGGGGGCCGGGCCGGCGCCGTCCACGGCCTCCAGTGCGCCGCAGGGTTCCTTCGCGAAACGCCCGACCATCGACATGCCGATGCCGTCATCCTGGCGTGGCGCGACGAGCGGCGGCGCCGTCGTCTGGCGCGTGAACCCGACTGGCATGAAGCGGACCGTGCCGCGGACCGCCACCTCGACCGTATCGGAGGGGACGCCGGCGGCACTGGCCTGGCGGCAGGCATGGGCGCCGACGCGCATCCCATCGCCCGATGAGACGGCCGCGGCGGCACTGCGCACCGGCCCCGGCAGAGCGTCCGGATGCAGCTTCAGCGTCACCTTATCACGCCGGCCGCTGTTCGGCCGAGGATGGGCTCGTCCTCGGCCAGCGTGCGGCTGACGTCGACGGGCCGCCCCCGTCCGGACTGCCGCCGGCTGCAGGCCAGGATCCGATCCGTAAGCTTGATGCTGCCCGGCGCCACCGTCCGGGGTCGGCGTATCGCTTCGTTCGACCATCGGCTCCAAGCCCATGCCGGCGGGACAGCGGTCTCTGTAGCTGACAAGACGGGGCCCTGCCATCCGGGCGTCAGGCGCCGTGTCCCTTACTGAACCAAGCCCGAAGGCACGAGTTGTGCCTCTGACGACGACCCCTGGAAGGACGGCCGCCCGTGATCCTGCTTGTGGACGACGAGCCCGTGATCCGGGAGATCATGCTGGAGAGTCTTCGAGAGGCGGGCTTCGGTGTCGTCGAAGCGGCCGATGGCGATGTCGCGGTCCGCCTCATCCGGGACGCGCCGGAGCGCTTCGACTTGCTGGTGACCGACATCCACATGCCCGGCCGCAGCGACGGGCTGGCGGTGGCAGCGGCGATGCGTGTCCGCTGGCCGGAGGTGCCGGTGGTGATCGCGTCCGGGCGGCCCGACGTGTTCGACGCCGCCTGGACCGCCGAGCTGGGCTATCACCTGCTGAAGAAGCCGTACCGCCCGCGCGACCTGATCCAGCTCGCCGCGACTTTGGTCTGAGACCGTCGATTAGTCGGGCGGGGTCTCGCCGCCGCCACGCAGGGTGTGTTCTTGCTGGTGGAGCGCCTCCAACTGCGTGTGCGCGGCCGAGGCCTGGGCAAGCTGGGCCGGCGTCAGCATGTCGTGCACCGCAACCTCCTGGGCGATCTGCTGGGCGTCGAGCTGCTGCATCAGCGCTTCCTGCTGCTGCACGAGCGGCGTCAGCGTGGCGGCGGTCACCGTGCCCGACGACAGCAGCGTGGTCTCGATCTGCTCGTGCACGGCGCGCATCTGCTGGCGCAGCGCCCGGCTGCTCGCGTGCCCGTCCTGCATCAGGGTCCGCAGCGTCGACTTCTGCTCGTCGGTGAGGGTGATCCCCTCGAGCAGCTGCATGCCGCCATGATGCCAGCCCTCCGGGCCGCCCGGTCCGCCCTGGGCGGAGGCGGTCGCCGCCGCGCCGATGCCGATGACGCCGGCCATCGCCGCGGCGAGAACCATCTTTTTGGTGAGCATGTGGTCTTCCTAGGCAGGCCCGTCCCGACGACGGGCAGGTCGGCATGATGACGGACCGGCTGTAACCCGACCGCGCCCGTTTCGCGACCGAATGTAACCCTAAGGCGGAATGTCGTGCCTGCAACCGGTCCGGCGGGACGATTGCCGAGACGTCGTCGCCGGATGAGAATGCACCAAAGACAGGAACGTGGCCGGCCGAAGTCGGCCGCGCGACCAGGAGACGCTCCATGGACGACAATTTCCGCCGCGCGGCGCTGGATTACCACCGGCTTCCGCGGCCGGGCAAGCTGGCGGTGGTGCCGACCAAGCGGATGGCGACGCAGCGCGACCTGGCGCTGGCCTACTCGCCGGGCGTCGCCGCTGCCTGCGAGGAGATCCGCGCCGACGTCGACACCGCCCGCGACTACACCGCACGCGGCAACCTGGTCGGCGTCATCACCAACGGCACCGCCGTGCTGGGGCTGGGCAACATCGGCCCGCTGGCGTCGAAGCCGGTGATGGAGGGCAAGGCGGTCCTGTTCAAGAAGTTCGCCGACATCGACGTGTTCGACATCGAGGTCGACGCGCAGGACCCGCGTGCCTTCATCGACGTGGTGGCCTCGCTGGAGCCGACCTTCGGGGCGATCAACCTTGAGGACATCAAGGCGCCCGAGTGCTTCATGATCGAGCGCGAGCTGCGCGCCCGGATGCGCATCCCGGTGTTCCACGACGACCAGCACGGCACCGCGATCGTCTGCGCCGCCGCCGTAACCAACGGCCTGTTGCTGCAGGGCAAGCGGCTCTCCGACATCCGCCTGGTCACCTCGGGCGCCGGTGCCGCGGCGCTGGCCTGCGTCGACCTCCTGGTGACGATGGGGCTGCGCCCGGAGAACGTGACGCTCACCGACGTGAAGGGCGTGGTATATGCCGGCCGCGACGCCGACATGGGCGCCAACATGGCCCGCTACGCGCACGCCACCGACGCGCGGGCGCTGCCCGAGGTGCTGCCCGGCGCCGACGTGTTCCTGGGGCTGTCGGCGCCTCGCGTGCTGAAGCCGGACTGGCTGCGCGCGATGGCCGACCGCCCGTTCATCCTGGCGCTGGCCAACCCGGAGCCGGAGATCCAGCCTGACCTCGCGCGCGCGGTGCGACCGGACGCGATCATCGCCACCGGCCGCTCGGACTACCCGAACCAGGTCAACAACGTGCTGTGCTTCCCCTTCATCTTCCGGGGCGCGCTCGATTGCGGGGCGCGCGAGATCAACGAGGCGATGAAGGTGGCCGCGGTCGAGGCGATCGCTGAGCTCGCCCGGATCGAGGCCAGCGAGGCGGTGGCGGCGGCCTATGGCGGCGAGGCACCGGTGTTCGGGCCTGAGTACATCATCCCCAAGCCGTTCGACTCGCGGCTGATCCTGGTGGTCGCGCCGGCGGTGGCGCGGGCGGCGATGGAGAGCGGCGTCGCCGAGCGGCCGATCGCCGACTTCGAGGCCTACCGGCAGGACCTCGACGACGTGGTCTACCGCTCCGGCCAGGTGATGCGGCCGGTGTTCGAGGCTGCGCGCAAGGCGCCGCACCGCATCGCCTATGCCGAGGGCGAGGACGAACGCACGCTGCGCGCCGTGCAGTCGGTGGTCGATGACCGCATCGCGCGACCGGTGCTGCTCGGCCGCCGCCAGGTGATCGAAGGCAAGCTGCGCAGCCTGGGCCTCCGGCTCGACCTCGACCAGGACGCCGAGGTGATCGATCCCGACACGTCGGACCTGTTCGAGCCGCTGGTGGCGGAATACCAGCGCCTGGTCGGGCGGCGCGGCCTGCCGCTGGAGGCGGCCGCGCGCGCGCTCAGGCGGCGGCCCACCATCGCCGCCTCCATGCTGCTGCGCGCGGGCCTGGTGGACGCGGCCGTGGTGGGCGGACTCAACAGCTGGTCGCAGCAGGTGCGCTACGTGCTGCCGGTGATCCCACCGCGCGAAGCGGCGAACCGGGTCTATGCGCTGACCGCGCTGATCCAGGACAACGGCGTGCTGTTCTTCTGCGACACCCATATGGTGGTCGACCCCACGCCCGAGCAGCTTTGCGAGATGACGCTGCTGGCCGCCGACGCGGTGCGCATGTTTGGCATCACGCCCCGCGCGGCCCTGCTGTCGCATTCGAATTTCGGCTCCAGCGACCATCCCTCGCCCCGCAAGATGCGGCGCGCCCTGGCGCTGATCCGGGCGGCAGCACCCGACCTCGAGGTGGATGGCGAGATGCAGGCCGACACCGCGCTCAGCGAGGCGCTGCGCACCCGCACAGTGCCCGACAGCACGCTGACCGGCTCGGCCAACCTGCTGATCATGCCCACCCTGGATGCCGCCAACATCAGCTACTCGCTGCTGAAGGCCGCCGCCGAGGGGCTGCAGGTGGGCCCGATCCTGCTCGGCGTCAGCCGGCCGGTGCACGTGCTGACCCAGAGCGTCACCGCGCGCGGCATCGCCAACCTCACCGCGCTGATCGGCGCTCAGCTGGCGGCGGCGTCGCACGAGACGGCGCATGCGGCGAAGCCGATGGCGCCGCAGGCGGTCGTGCACGAGGCGCCGCCAGCGGCGACACACGAGGCCGAGACGCCCGAGGCGGTCTCCTGACCCGCATCCTGGTCAGCGCGTTCGAGCCGTTCGGCGGCGAGAGCGCGAACGCCTCGCAGCGGGCGGTCGACCTGCTGGCGGCGCGCGAGCTGCCCGGCCTGACACTTCACACCACCGTGTTGCCGACATGCTTCGATACGGCCCTCGACCACCTCGCCGCCGCCATCGAGGCGGTGCGGCCGGACGCGGTGCTGGCGGTGGGCGAGGCCGGCGGCCGCGCCGGGCTGTCGGTGGAGCGGGTGGCGATCAACCTCGATGACGCCCGCATCGCCGACAATGCCGGGCGGCAGCCGCTGGACCGGGCGGTGGTGGCGGGCGCGCCGGACGCCTATTTCGCCACCCTGCCGGCCAAGGCGATGGTGGCCGCGATCCGCGCCGCCGGTCTGGAGGGGTCGGTCTCATACAGCGCCGGCACCTTCGTCTGCAACCACGTGTTCTTCGGCCTGCGCCACCTGGCCGAGACCCGTCACCCCGCGATGCGCTGCGGCTTCGTGCACGTGCCATGGATGCCCGAGCAGGCCCCGGCCGACGCCCCTGCCATGTCGTCCGACGCCGTCGCCCGCGGACTGGCCGCCGCCCTGGCGGCGATCGGCGCCGGCGCCTGCGAGCCGGCCGTGTCCGAGGGCCGGCTGTGGTGACCGGGCGGCGGCCGGTGGCAGGATGAACGGCTTCATCGCCGCTCACACCACGGTCGCCGCGGCGCCCCTTGTGCCCGAGATCCGGCTGCATCTGGCGACCGAGATCACCCCGATCTGGCAGGCCTCCGAGGCCTTGCTGGCGCAGACCGGCATTGAGCCGCCGTTCTGGGCGTTCGCCTGGCCTGGCGGCCAGGCGCTGGCCCGCCACGTGCTCGACCGTCCCGCCCTGGTCGCCGGCCGGCGCGTGCTGGACTTCGCCGCCGGTTGCGGCATCGCTGCCATCGCCTGCGCGCGCGCCGGCGCCGCCTCGGTCGAAGCGGCCGAGATCGACCCGCTGGCGATCGCCGCAATCGGCCTCAACGCCTTGCTGAACGACGTCTCGGTCGAGCCGGTGGCGCAGGATCTGGCCGATGACCCGACGGACGCACCGTCGCGCTGGGACCTGATCCTGTGCGGCGACGTCTGCTACGAGGCGCCGATGACGCGCCACATCCTGCCCTGGCTGCGTCGCATGGCCGCCGCCACCGAGGTCTGGGTCGCCGATCCTGGCCGCGCCTACCTGCCCACCGCCGGCCTGCAGCCGATCGGCAGCTACGACGTGCCGACCTCGCTGGAGCTCGAGGACCGGGCGCTCCGCCCGACGCGGCTCTACCGGATGACCGGGACCGGCTGACGCATGTTTCGTCACGACCGCGGAAGCTCCGACCTGACCGCCGCGTTATTCGAGCGAATCGACCTGTAGTCCCGGCGACACCGACGTTCGTCCGGATTTTCGCCGGATTTGGCGTGCAGTCAGGCGGTATCGAACCCACCCCAAGGATCCCATCATGTCGAAGACCCTCGCGACCCTCACCCTGTCGTTGGCGATCGCCGCCGGCGCCGCGCTGCCCGCCAATGCCGAGCCCGGCGGCTGCCTGAAGTATGGCGCTGTCGGCGCCGTCGGCGGGCATCTCGCCCATCACGGCGTGCTGGGTGCGGCCGGCGGCTGCGTCAGCGGCATGGTCGTGCGTCACCACTACCGCAAGGAGCAGCGCCGCGAGGCCGCCGCCTACCGGGCCGGCCAGACCGCCCCGCAGGGCGACGCCGTGCCGCATCGGTAAAGGCCAGGGCTCTGCCCTGGACCCGCCAAGGGCCGCGGCCCTTGGAACCCATCTTATAAGCGGTTCCAAAGGCGAGCCTTTGGCGGGGTCAAGGGGCAGCGCCCCTTGCCTTCTAGTCGTTATCGTTTCGCACGACAGCGGCTGCCGCATGCGGCAGCCTGACGTCGCCGCTGCCGCCGTGCGAGACCTGACCGGACGAGACGGCCGCGTCCATCAGCAGGTCGCCGCTGCCGGTACGATCGGCCTCGAGTTGGCCGACGATGCCGCCGCGGACCGTGATGTCGCCGGAGCCGTTGCCGCGCAGCCGGGCCTCGCCCACGTTCAGCCTCTCGATGGCGACGTCGCCGCTGCTCGACGTCTCGGCAGTGAAGCTGCCGCCGTTGATGGCGGAGGCGCCAAAATCCCCGCTGCCGCCCAGTTCCACCCGGCCGCCGCCGATCGTCGCCCCGCCCATGTCGATGTCGCCGCTGCCGTTGCTGGCGGCATCCAGCATCAGGACCGTGCCGCCGCGCACCCGCAGGTCGCCGGAGCCGTCGAGCCGTGCGTTGACGCGGCCGAACACGCGGCCGATGGCCACGTCGCCGCTGCCGGTCTGGACATCGTCGAGCGTGCCGACGGCGGCCAGCGTCACCCCGCCGCTGCCGCGGACCTCGATGCCGACGGTGCCGCTGAAGGATCCGCCGTGGATGTCGGTGGAGCCGCTTTGGACGATCCGGACGGCGCGATCGGCGGCCATCTGCAGCGTGAAGTCGGCGCTGCCGGTCTCGCAGGCGTCGGATTGCCCGAGCCTGCCGTCGGTGAACCAGACCGCCTGCAGCGCCGCCTCCTGCCCGGGCCGAGTCAACAGCGTCACCTGGTCGCCGAGGCCCTGACGCGGTAACAAGGTGACCGAGTTGGCGCACGGCAGATCGACGGCGACGACGGCGGTCGTGCTGGTCCGGAACGTCTGCACGGGCTCCCGCATGTCGTGCCGCGGCTGTGTCTCGAACGTGACGTCGCGGTCCCGGCGATGCCGGCCGGCATCGTCGGGGCCGAGCAGCCTCCAGCCCAGCACGCCGATGCCGGCGAGCAACAGGACCGTCCGCCGCCGGCGCATGCGAATGTCGTCGGCGCGGCCCAGGTCGTGGATGGGGAACAGCGCCACGCTACTGGCCCATGCGGCGGAAGCCGCGATGCAGCTCGAAGTCGGACGAGGTCACGAACGCCTCGATGTTCTTCAGCCGCGGCTCCAACATGGCGAAGCGGTGCCGCAGCAGCTCCCAGCTTTGCGACGCCAGCGCCGGCGAGGCCGGCTGCGATCGGCCCGTGTCGCGTGGCATCCGACCCGCGCCGTCGCGCGTGCCGCGGCGCGGTCCCACCCCGCGATAGGACGGCCGGCGGCGCAGCAGCAGGCTGAGGGCCAGGTAGGCGAGCCCGGTCGGCAGCACCGCGAACAGCACGGCCACCATGCGGATCAGCGGCAGCGGCAGGTCCAGGTCCTCGGCAATCCCGGCGCAGACCCCGGCGACGATGGCGCCCTGGTCCTGGCGCCAGGCCCTCTGCGGTGGTCCCTGGCGATAGGGGTCGTTCATCGGCGGTGCTCCCGGCTCAGAGCGGCATGCGGCTGCGCCAGCCGGCCAGCTCGGAATCGAGGATGCGCTCCAGGTTCTCGATCCGCTGTTCCATGCGGCGCGCGAGCTCGTTCATGTCGCCGAGCGCCCGCTGCTCGTCGGCGCCCAGCCCCTGCGCGTTGATCGCCCGCAGCTTCCGGTCGTGCCCCAGCTTCACGAGCCAGGCGGCCAGGGCGAACGTCGCGACCACGGCGACCAGGCCGGTCAGGTCGTCCATGAAATGACCGCCACCCAGGACGGCCGCGAGACCGACCAGATCCATCCCCGCTCTCCCTTCAGGACCGCCCCGGACCCTCGAGCCGTCCCGGGTCGGACGTCTCCGGCTGGCCGCCGGTGGCGCCATCGGACGGCGCGTTGCGGCGGCGCAGCTTCGCCCGCAGCGCGCTGAGCTCGGTCTCCACCCCGCTGTCGGCCTCCAGCCCCTCGATCTCCTGCTCCAGCGTGCGCTGGCCGAGGTCATAGGATTCCGCCCGGCCCTCGAGCGCGTCCAGGTTGCGCTCGATCTGCTCGAAGCGACCGAACGCGTTGCCGATGCGGTTGTCGTGCAGCCGCTCGCGCAGCCGGACCCGCGAGGTGGCGATGCTGGTCCGCGACATCAGCGCCTGCTCCCGCGACTTCGCATCGGCGAGCTTGGCCTGCAGCTTGGCGATGTCGTCGTTCTGCTGAGCGAGCCCGGCCACGATCTGCCGCAGCTGGTCCTGCAGCGCCTCCCGGCTGCGGGTGAGGTGCCCCCGCGCCTGCAGCGCGCCGCGGGCCAGGTCCTCGCGGTCGTGCGTCATCGCGAGCTCGGCCTTGCGCTCCCATTCGGCCTCGTCGCGCTGCAGCGTGGCGACGCGCCGCTCGATCTCCTTGCGCTCGGCGATGGTCTGCACCGCCGACGAGCGCACCTCCACCAGCGTGTCCTCCATCTCCTGGATGATCAGCCGGATGATCTTTCGGGGATCTTCGGCGCCGGCGACGATGGCGTTGATGTTGGAGTTCACGATGTCGGACAGGCGGGAGAAGATGCTCATGGCAACCTGATGCGTTGAGGTCGGACGCCACTTCGTCCTTGAATAGGCGGAGAGCAGCTTCCGTGCCAGTCGCGGCGACGCCTTGGCATTGTCGCCAAGCTGTTGATCCGTAAGACGTTACGATCGCCGCTTGCCCCTCCAGGCGCCGTCGGCGACAGTATGGCCGACGGATATCATGGCTCGGGGGGCCAATCCTTGGTGCGATCGGCCACCTCGACTGCGGACACCGCGACCCCGATCGGCGAGGCGCCGGCGTTCCGCGAGATGCTGGCGCACATCTCGCTGGCCGCCCCGCTCAACCGTCCGGTGCTGGTGATCGGCGAGCGCGGCACCGGCAAGGAGCTGGTCGCCAGCCGCCTGGCCTACCTCTCGCAACGCTGGGACCGGCCGTTCATCAAGCTGAACTGCGCGGTGCTGAGCGAGGCGCTGCTCGACAGCGAGCTGTTCGGCCACGAGGCCGGCGCCTTCACCGGCGCCGCGCGACGCCGTCCCGGCCGGTTCGAGCTGGCCGACGGCGGCACGCTGTTCCTGGACGAGATCGCCACCGCCTCGATGGCGGTGCAGGAGAAGCTGCTGCGGGTGATCGAGTACGGCACGTTCGAGCGCGTCGGCGGCAACGAGCCGCAGCAGGTCGACGTGCGCGTGGTCGCCGCCACCCATGCCGACCTGCCGGCGCTGGTGCGTGCCGACCGCTTCCGCGCCGACCTGCTGGACCGGCTCGCCTTCGACGTGGTGGCGGTGCCGCCGCTGCGCGCCCGGCCCGAGGACATCCCGCTGCTCGCCGGCCACTTCGCGCTGCGCATGACGCGCGAGCTCGGCCGCGAGCTGTTCGCGGGTTTCGCCCCCGAGGCGATGGCGGTGCTGAAGGCGCACGACTGGCCCGGCAACGTGCGCGAGCTGCGCAACGCGGTCGAGCGCAGCGTCTACCGGATGGAGCACGTCCAGAAGCCGCTGGCGCGGATCGTGCTGGATCCGTTTCCGGCCATGGCGCCGCGGCCGGTGACGGTGACCTTGGCGGCGGGGGCTCCGGTCGCGTCACCCACCCCGCAAGCTGCGCCGCCCGCCTCGGCAGAGCCCGAGGCCGGCGACTTCGCCGCCCGAACCCGGCAGTTCGAGGCCAGGTTGCTGCGGGAGGCGATGGAGGCCAGCCGTTACAATCAGCGCACCGCCGCGCGCCGGCTGGGCCTCACCTACTATCAGCTCCGGCACTACCTGAAGGTGCACGAGCTGCTGGGGCAGAAGCCTGACGCCGAAGCTCCCGCCGCCCCCTCCGCCCTCGATCAGGCCGTCACCCCTGGGGCAGCGCCAGCACCGGCGTCGCGACGTAGTCCCCTGGGAACAGCCGCTTGAGGGCCGCCACCTTCGGCATGTCGTTGATGGCGATGTAGAGCGCGTCCGGGTTATGCGCGAGGTAGTCCTGGTGGTAGCCCTCGGCCGGGTAGAAGCCGGGCAGGGCGTCGACCCGGGTCGCGATCGGCGCGCCGAACGCGTGCGCCGCGTCGAGCTGCGCGATGTAGGCCTTCGCCGCCGTGGCCTGCGCCGGGTCCGCGGCCCAGATCTCGGAGCGGTACTGGCTGCCGGTGTCCGGACCCTGCGCGTCGTGCAGGGTCGGGTCCAGCGCCACCGAGAAGAAGATCTGCATCAGCCGGCCGAACGAGACCTGGCGGGGGTCGTAGGTGACCTGCACGGACTCCGCATGCCCGGTGCTGCCGGTGCTGACGGTCTCGTACTGCGCGGTGTCGGCGCCGCCGCCGGCATAGCCCGAGACCGCCCGGTGCACGCCCCGCACGTGCTCGAACACGCCCTGCACCCCCCAGAAGCAGCCGCCGGACACGGTGATGGTGCGCAAGGCTCCGGCCGGAGCGTCGCCCTGGACGGAGGCGGGGGCCGGCACCAGGTGCGGCGCCTCCTGGGCCAGCGCCCCGACGGGCCGGACCGCCGAGAGCATCAGCGCGGCCGGCAGCGCCACGGCGCCAGCCAGCAGCAGGACCCTGTTGATGCGTGTGGTCATGGTCCGGTCTCCGATCATGCGCCGTGCGGCGGCTGCACGCCCGCCGCCGGGTGGAAGTTGAGGGCGACGCCGTTCATGCAGTAGCGCAGCCCGGTCGGGCGCGGCCCGTCGTCGAACACGTGGCCGAGATGGCCGTCGCAGCGGGCGCAGCGGATCTCGGTGCGCTCCATCCCGAGCGAGCCGTCGCCGTGCCGCGTCACCGCGCTGGGCAGCGGCCGGTAGAAGGAGGGCCAGCCGGTGCTGCTGTCGAACTTGGTGTCCGACGCGTAGAGCGGCTTCGCGCAGCCGGCGCAGTCGTAGGTGCCGCTGGCATAGAGATGGTCGAGCGGGCTGCTGAACGGCGCCTCGGTGCCTTCCTGGCGCAGCACGTCGTACTGCGCCGGGCTCAGCATGCGGCGCCACTCGGCGTCGGTGTGCCGGACCTGGCCAGGGCCGGCCGGGCCGTCGGTTGGACCGCCGTCGAGGCCGGCGCCGGCAAGGGCGGAGAACCCCGCCAGCTTCAACGTGACGACGCCGAAGCCGATGATCGCCGCGGTCTGCAGGAGCTGTCTGCGGGTCCGGCTGGAAGGCATGGTGGGTCTCCGTCACAGGTCGCGCGTGAACGTATGACATGACATCGCCGGCGCCGAATTGCAGCCTGAAACAGCGGCGCCCGCCGGCATGACCGCCCCGCGCCGACCGCCGTAACCGAGCCGCCCTCGACAGCGAACACCCATCGTTGCAGCGTGAGCCCGCCCGAGACCGTCCCCGGTCGCCGGTTCCGGAGCGCTGCATGACCCTGCTGCTGGGGCTCATCGCGATCGTCGCGCTGATCGCGATGAGCGTGCTGATCTCGATGTCGGAGATCTCGTTCGCCGCCGCCCGGGAGGTCCGGCTCCGCGCCCGCGCCGACGCCGGCGACAGCCGCGCCACCCGCTTCCTGGCGCTGCGCCGCAACGGCGGGCAGGTCATCACCGTGCTGCAGATCTGCCTGAATGCGGTCGGCGTTCTGGGCGGCATCGCCAGCGACGGGCTGATCGCGCCGCCGCTCTCGGCCCTGCTGCTGCAGCTGGGCCTGGCGCCGCAGGCCTCGGCGAACCTGGCCGCGGGGCTTGGGTTCTGCCTGGTCACCGGCCTGTTCGTGCTGTTCGCCGACCTGCTGCCCAAGCGGATCGCGATGCTGGCGCCCGACCGCGTGGCGCTCGCGGTGGGCTGGTTCCCGGAACTGGCACTGCGCCTGCTCTACCCGCTGGTCTGGGTGTTCAGCCGCATCGCCGACGCGTTGCTGCGCCTGCTCGGCATCCCGGTGACCGCCAGCGCCGACCCGGTGACGCCGGAGGACCTGCGCGCCATCCTGGCCGCCGGCACCGCGTCCGGCGTGCTGCTGGAGCAGGAGCACCGGCTGATCCAGAACGTGCTCGGGCTGCAGGACCGGTCCATCACCTCGGCGATGACCCCACGCGACGAGATCGTCTTCCTCGACCTGCAGGAGAGCCTGGAGAGCCAGCGCGACAAGGTGCGGGCCAAGCCGTATTCGCGCTACCCGCTGTGCGACGACGGGCTCGACACCGTGGTCGGCAGCGTCCGCGCCGAGGACGTGCTGGCGGTGGTGGTGGGCGAGCCGATCCCGGGCCTCGATCCGACCGCGCCGGAGACGCCGGGCAGCATCATGGGCCGCATGCGCCGGGACGTGCTGTCGCTGCCGGACACGCTCAACCTCTGGGAGGCGCTGGCGCAGTTCGAGAGCCACGGCGCCGGCTTCGCGCTGATCGTCAGCGAGTATGCCGTCGTGGTCGGCGTGATCACCTTCAAGGACATCATGGGCGCGCTGATGGACGGGCTCGCCAACCCGTTCGAGGAGCAGGCGATCGTGCGCCGCGACGAGAGCAGCTGGCTGGTCGACGGCATCGCCGACCTCGGCGACGTGATCCGGGCACTGGCGGTGGAGCGTCCGGGCGAGCTGGCCCCGGCTCCCGGCTCCTACGAGACGGTGGGCGGCTTCGTCATGCACCGCCTGCGCCGCGTCGCCCGCAAGGCCGACAGGATCGAGGCCGCCGGCTTCACGTTCGAGGTGGTGGACGTCGAGGGCTTCCGCATCAACCAGCTGCTGGTGACCCGCCAGAAGCTGGGGGCCGGGCAGAAGGTGCCGTGAGCGGCGAGGCGCCGGCACTGCTGCGCCTGGCCGCCGGGAGCCTCGACGACGCGCGGCTGCTGGCCGAGCGCCGGCGGCCGAACGAGGCGGTGCTGACCCGGCTCGCCCTGCATCAGGCGCTGCGGGCGATGAGCGTGGCGCAGGGTCTCGATGCGGGCGAGGACCTGCGGCTGGAAACGCTCGTCCGGCGGGTGGCCCCGGACCATCCGCAGGCGGCACTGGTGTCGAGGCTGCGCGACGAGGCGGCGCAGACCATCGCCGCCGTCGCCGATCTGGTCGAGGCGCTCTCGCATCCGGCGTCCGAGCCGGTGGCGAAGCCGCGCCCACCCCCCGCGCGGTTGGAGTCGGGGTTGGAACTCGGCCCGGGCCCGACCGGCCTGACCGCCCTTGGGGCATCCCCGCAGCGCGACGGCCGCGCCACCGCCGCCACCAGCGTCCCGTCCGCGGCGTTCTGGACGCTGATGGATCGCTGGCAGGTGCCCGACCTCGACGCGCTGGCGCTGATCGGCCATGCGGGCGGACTGACCAAGAAGGGCACCCGCCCGCGCTTCCGCCTGGAGGCGACCGAGGCCGTGCGCTATGCCGGACTGCGGGCGCTCGACCAGGCGCTGGAGGGGCTGTCGCTCGATCCGCGGCGCTGGCTGGACACGCCGCAGCGATCGGCGCCGTGCCGGGGCGCCAAGCCGCTCGAGCTGCTGCGGCGCGACGCGGACGCCGCCCGGCAGCTGCTGCACGCCCTCCACCGCCAGGGGCTCGAGGCCGGCCTGCGCGGCGGGTAGCGCCGGACCATGCGGCTGCTGCGGCGCGCGCGTCAGCCGCCGTGGCAGTGCTTGAAGCGCCGGCCCGATCCGCACGGGCAGGGCTCGTTGCGCGGCCGTAGCGGGCCGTCGGCGATCATCCGGTCGAGGGCCGCGTCGAACAGCCGGCGCAGCCGCTGCCGGTCGATGGGGCCAGGCGGCGGCGGCCGCCGCGGCGCCGTGCCCGGTTGCAGTCCGCCGTTCCAGCGCGGGCCGAGCCTGCCCAGGCCGCGGTCGCCATGGGCGCGGAAGGCCCGGAACATCTCGTCCGGTTCCCGCTCCGGCGCCGCCGCGAACGCCGCGTCGGGCGATCCATGCAGCAGGGCAAGGTAGCGCTCCGGGTCCAGGCGGAACTGGTGGCCGTGCCCCTGCCGCAGCGCGTTCTGCGAGAAGGCCACCGCGTTCAGGATCCCAATCCGCCGCCGCGACAGCTCGTGATCGATCGAGCGGAGGTGGAAGAGGACGAGGTTGCAGTCGATCTCGTAGGCGAGGTCGCAATGGTGGAACCCGACCCGCCATCGGATCGGCCTCCTGGAGATCAGCGGCTTCGAATACTCGATGTCGAACCGCACGAACCGCCGCTGCCCGAACAGGTCCGCCGCGAGGTCGATGCGCCCTTCCGTCGCGCGGCGGTGCAGGAGCTCGAGCCCAATCGGCGCCCGGCAGGAGAACCGGTTGCGGCGGATGTAGTCGGCAAGGCCCATCCCGCCGTCCGGATCGGCGACGATGAACTCGTCGGCGTCGGTGTAGAGGACCACGTCGTAGAACCCGAGCAGCCGCTCGTGGAACGCGCTGATCAGGGCGGCGCGGTCGTCCTCGTCCAGCGGCGACTTCCGCTTCGAGACGAGGTTCCCGATCCGGGGATCGTCCGTGCAGCCGTCGGTGGAGCCGTCGTCGATGACGTAGAGGTGCTCCGGCCCGAACTGCGCGCCGTAATGGTCGAGCCAGAGCGGCAGGAAGGCGGCCTCGTTGTGGACCATCGTGATCGCGGCGATCGTCATCCCCCGGCGGTCCCCTGCATGCGACGCCGATGGTCGGAGGCCGATCCGACACGCGGCATGCGGCTCGCCCGCCCGCCGCACCCCGGCGTCGCCACGACCGGCCGCCGCAGCCTGCATCGTCGCGGACCCGTGGGTCAACCGCCCCCCGACCAGCCCTACTTCTTGGCGCGATACTCCTCGGGGATGACGAAGACCTCGTCGGCGCGGCCGTAGCCGCCATCCGGCACCTCCTCGATCAGCAGAGAGGCGCGGATCGGTATTCACTGGCCGGGACACTGGAACGATCATGGACCGGATCGAGGCGATGCGGACCTTCCTCCGCGTGGCCGAGCGGCGCAGCTTCGCCCAGGCGGCGTCCGATCTCGGGCTGCCGCGGTCGCGAGCGTCGGAGGCGGTCCAGCGGCTCGAGCGCCCTCTCGGCGTCCGCCTGCTGGCACGGACCACCCGCAAGGTGGCGCTGACGGCGGAGGGCGAGGAGTATTCCCGGCACTGCCACGCGATCCTGTCGGCGATCGACGAGGCGGATGCCGCCGTCACCGGGACGGTGCCGGGCGGCCCGCTGCGGATCGACGTCCACGCCAGGTTCGCCGCGGAGTACCTGCTGCCTCATCTGGCGGAATTCCCCGGTCGGCACCCCAATATCCGGCTGCATATCGGCGAGGGCGACCGCCTGATCGATCTGGTCGCCGAGGGCGTGGACTGCGCCATCCGCGTCGGCAAGCCGGCCGACAGCGCGCTAGTCGGCCGCAGGCTCGGCCTGCTCGCCGAGGGCACGTACGCCAGCCCCGCCGACCTGGCACGGCATGGGGTGCCGAGATCGCCCGACGATCTCGAGGGTCACCGCATGATCGGCTTCGTGTCCACCGCGACGGGGGCGGTCATGCCGCTCGAGTTCCAGGTCGACGGCGGCGTGCGCCTGGTCTCGCTGCCGGTCTCCGTCACCGTGTCCGCGGTGGCGACGAACGCCGAGCTGGCCCGGCTCGGCTTCGGCCTCGTCCAGGTGCCGCGCTACCGCGTCGCGTCCGAACTGGAGAACGGGACGATGGTCGAGGTGCTGGCGCAGCACGCGACCGGCGGACAGCCCGGTCTATCTCCTCTACCTGGAAGGGCGGCAGCTCTCGCCGCGCGTGCGCGCGTTCATCGATTGGGCGTCGACCACGATCGCGGCTGGGCTCGCGGGAGCCTGAACCGGCTGGATGATCGTGAACGAGCTGCAAACGATGCTGGGCTCACGTACCGTCCCGCCGATGCGCCGGCATCGCCTCCGAGACGGGGCCGACCTCCCCGCTCTCCCTCAGCACCCGCCCAAACAGCGCCAGCATCCAGCCGACCGACTGCAGGAACAGCGCCGGGTCGTAGCGCGGGCCCTCGTCGCGCAGGAAGGCGTGCGCGCCGTTCACCTCGTGCCACTCGTAGCGGGCACCCACCTCCTCCAGCCGCTCGCGGATCAGTTGCCGGCCGGCGAACGGCACGTGCGGGTCCTGGCGGCCGAACACGAGCAGCGTCTCCGCTCGCAGCTCGGTCATGCGGGCCAGGCTGTCGTCGGAACGGCCGGCACCCAGCGTGCCGGAATGAAGGTCGGTCGGGTAGAAGCAGGCGGCGGCGGCCACCCGCGGGTCGAGGGCGGCGCGGTAGGCCAGGTGACCGCCCAGGCAGACGCCCAGCGTGCCGAGCCGGCCGGTGCAATCGGGGTGGCGGGCGAGGAAATCCAGCGCCGCTGTGGCGTCGGCGTCGAACGCGGCCACCGGCTTAGTGACCTTGAGCGCGTTGCCGCGGTCGGTGCCGGCGGCGTCGTAGCGCAGCGCCGTCCCCGCCGGCTCGTGCTCGTGATAGATTTCGGGCACCGCCACCAGGTAGCCCTGGCCGGCCAGGAGCGCCGCCAGCCTGCGGATCGGTTCGGTCACCTGGTAGATCTCCGAGAAGAACACGAGGCCGGGATTGCGTCCGGGAAGGGCCGGCCGGAACAGGTGCAGCCGCATGACGCCGCCGCCCGGGCCGGATGTGGCACCCGGCACGGCCAGATCGGCGGTCTCGTCGCTGCGGATGATCATCGTCGGGGTCCGGTCCAGCCGCCCACAGTCTGGCGCGCGTGGCGCGGACGGCGCAACCGGCCGCTCCGGGGCGGCGCGTTGAGCTTGCCCGGCTTCTCCGCCACACTGCGCCTGGTGCGGCTGCCGTGATGCGGCGGACCCCAGGCCAGAAGGGTGCGTGTCGATGCCGGTCCCGTTCGACAGCATGCTGATTGAGGCATTGGCGTTGGGCGAGGTTCGGGACTGCGGTGTTCCGGCGTCGTTCGTTCCGGGGTGGGAGCCGGAGGTGGCGTATACGGGGCTTTTTCCGGTGGTTGTGCTGTGCTTTCGCCACGAGAGCGGGCAGCGGGCGAGCTGGTATCTGGACGCGGAGCTGAACCGGCATGGCGGCTCGGTGGCGGAGCTGCCGGCCGAGGCGCGCCGCCAGCTGGCCGAGGCCAGCTGCACGCTGTTCGAAGGGCTGTGGCGCAAGATCATGCTGACGCCCACGCCGCCGCCGCTGGATGCGCGCGAGGCCGGCTTCTTCGCGCTGCCGGAGGGCACGCGGGCGGAGATCCTGTCGCTGTTCCTGTCGGGCTTCGAGGCCGGCACGCGCTACGCGGCGGTGGACCGTCTGGACCCGGACCGGCCGGACAGCCAGGTCGCCGACCTGGGCTCGCGTCGGCTGGTGCTGCAGCGCGGGCAGCTGCACGCGCTGTTCAACCCGGGCGGTCTGCAGGACCAGACGGTGCGGCTGCTCGAGACCGGGGCGATGAGCTTCCCGTCGCCGGTGGACGGACGGCCCATGGCGGTGCGGCACGCGCTGGTGTTGCACGGCACGCTGTATGCGTATCGCTGCGTGGAGCCCGCCACCGGGACGGTGATGTTCCTGATCGCGGGCGAGATCTTCTTCCGGCTGTGCGGGCTGTTCATCCCGGAGGGGCGGCTGTGCGTCAGCCTGGCGCCGGACGCGCTGCGCGGGCAGATGCCGCAGATGTTCGTCGAGTTCTTCGCCCGCGTGGTGCAGCACGGTGACCTGCTGGCGGCCTACTTCGCGCGCACCGAGACCGTGCCGCTGCACGCCTGGCGAGGCCTCACGGCGATGCATATCGGCCACGTGCTGTGGAACGATATCTCAGGCATCGCCGGCCTGGTGCGGGCCGTGCCGCGCGAGCGGCTGCCGCGCTTCGTGCTGTTCGACGCAGGTCTGGAGCCCGAGATGTATGGGCCGCTGGACCGCATCTTCCCCGAGCTGGACGGTCTGGTGGACCGCGAGCCGGGCGCGCTGCAGGCGGCAATCCCGGGCTTCTACCGCGACGGCGCCTGCCTGATCCGCTCGTCGGCTATGCACGTGCCGCGCGACGTGCGCGACCGCATCCTGGCCACGGTGCGCCCGCTGGACCGCGCCTCGCCCGCAGCGCTGTGCGCGCTGGCGCGGGGCGATCGGGTGCCGGTGATCGTGTTCGGCATCCGGGTGGAGAACCGCACGCTGGTCGAGCTGGAGCGGTTCTGCACGACGCTGGTGGGCCATCTGGCGGCGCGGTTGGGCCAGGCGGTGCTGGTGGTGGACGGCCACAACAGCCGCATCGGCGACACGGGCGCCATCATCTGGAGCCACGGCGAGCACGGCGCCAGCCGCCGGCCGATCGACGTCGAGCGCGAACTGGTGGACGCGATGGCGGCGCGGGCCCTGGGGACGGGCATCGAGATCGTGAGCACGATCGGCCTGCCCATCACCGAGAGCCTGGCCTGCGGCGCTACCGCCGACGCGCTGATCGCCTTCTGGGGCGCCGGCCTCGCCAAATACCGATGGGTCTGCAATCTGCCAGGATTGATCATCACCAACCACGCCAATCTCGGCGCCTTCAACGACCGCGACCTGTATCACAGCCCCAATGTGATGGAGGCGCCGTCGCCGCTGCGCTTCGTCCCCGCCGACATCGTCCAGGACCTGCCCGACGCGCCGCTGCTGGTCCGGCTGGGTCCCGACTTCATCCCATCGATCTGCAACTTCCGCATCGACGAAGCCCGGGCCATGGCCGCGGTCGACGAGATGCTGGACGCCGAGGGCATCACGCGCGAGCGCGTCGTCCAGGACGTTTCCTGACCCCGCGGAGGCGGGGCGTCCCGGGATCCTTTTCCTGAGACGGACGGCGTCCGGCGGCGGGGCGGATTGGACAGTCCGGTCAGGAAGCTGTTTCGTGGCCTCCTCACCGCTCCGGACCGCTCCATGGTGCCATCGCACTCGCCGTCGCTTGCCTACGTCGTCTCCGGCGCGCTGGTCGGCATCCTGGTCGGACTGACCGGGGTCGGCGGCGGCTCGCTGATGACGCCGTTGCTGGTGCTGCTGTTCCGCTTCCATCCAGCGACCGCCATCGGCACCGACCTGCTCTATGCGGCCACCACCAAGACGGTCGGCACGCTGGTGCACGGCATGATGCACACGGTCGCTTGGCGGATCGTGGGGCTGCTGGCGCTGGGTAGCCTCCCAGGGACGGCGGCGACCCTGATCGTCCTCACGCGGTTGGGTCCGCCCGCCGCCGGCACGAGCCGTATCCTGTCGATCGTGCTTGGCCTGGCGTTGCTGCTGACAGCGGCCAGCCTGTTCCTGCGCGAGCGGCTGGTCGCCTGGGCGCAGGCGCAAGGGGTGGCGCCAAGCGGACGGCGGGCCGCGCTGCTGACGGTGGTATTGGGCCTCTATCTCGGCGTGTTCGTCACGATCTCCTCGGTCGGCGCCGGCGCGATCGGCGTGACGGCGCTGATCATGCTCTATCCGGGCCTGCCCACCACCAAGGTCGTCGGCTCCGACATCGCCCACGCGGTGCCGCTGACGCTACTGGCCGGCATCGGCCACTGGGTGATCGGCTCCGTCGACTGGCCCCTGTTCGCCTCCTTGGTCACCGGCTCGATCCCCGGCGTGATCTTCGGCAGCCTGATCGGCACCCGCGTCTCTGAACGAACGCTGCGGCCGGCGCTGGCCGTGATTCTGGTCCTGGTCGGGGTTCGGATGCTCGGCTGACCCCGACCGCCACCTTCTGGCCTGGCCGCCTCTAACCCGGCTGGTCGCCGTTCTGGCCGTTCTGGCTCCCATCGTCGCCGCCGTCACCACCGTTCCCAGTATTGCCGTCATCGTTGCCGGCGCCATTGCCGCTGTCGGCGCTGGACGAGCCGCTATCGGGCGCCACCGCGACGAACAGCATCTGGCCGTTGCGTACCATGCGGAGCGCCACGTCGCCCTTGCGGAGAGCGGCATGCACCGCATCGACGGCGTCCTTGGGCCCGGACACCATCTTGTTGCCCACGCCCACGAGGATATCGCCGGGCTGGATGCCGGCCTGGTCCGCCGGCGAGCCTGGCTTCACCGTGCGAACCACCGCGCCATGCGTCGAGTCGTCCACCCCCAGCTGCTGGCGCAAGTCCGGCGTCAGGGCCGTGAGCCCGACCCCGATCGAGCCGTTGCCGGTGGCGCCGCCGGTGCCGGAGCCCGCCTGCGCGTGGTCGCGGTTGGCGAGATTGGCCACTGACGTCTGCGCCGTCTCGCTCTGGCCGTTGCGCAGGTAGGCGATCGTTACCTTGCCGCCCGGGATGATGCTCGACACCTTGATCGCCAGCTCACGCGGATCGGCGACCTTCTGGCCGTTCACCGTGGTGATGACGTCGCCCGCCTTGAGCCCGGCCTTCTCCGCCGGACTGTCCGACTGCACGCTGGCCACCAGCGCGCCGGCATCGGCGCCGCGGTCGCTGGCGGGCAGGTTGAGCGCCTTGGCCATGGTCGGCGATACCGCCTGCGCGGTCACCCCCAGGTAGCCGCGCACCACGTGGCCGGTCTTCTCGAGCTGGTCCACCACGTTCTTCACGATGTCGGACGGGATCGCGAAGCCGATGCCGATTGAGCCGCCCGACGGCGAGTAGATCGCGGTGTTGACGCCGATCACCTTGCCGTCCTGGGTGATCAGGGGCCCCCCTGAGTTGCCGCGGTTGATCGGCGCGTCGACCTGCAGGAAGCTGTCATAGGGGCCGTCGCCGATGTCGCGGCCTCGCGCCGAAACGATCCCGGCGGTCACCGAGCCGCCGAGCCCATACGGGTTGCCGACCGCGATCACCCACTCGCCGGGCTCCACGTCGTTGCTCTCGCCCAGCTGGATGAAGGACAGCTTGGCCGACGGCTTCACCTTCAGGAGCGCCAGGTCGGTGCCGGCGTCGTGGCCGATGACTCGCGCCTTCAGCGTGGTTCCGTCATCCAGCGTGACGGTCACCGAGGTGGCGCCCTTCACCACGTGGTTGTTGGTGACGATGTAGCCGTCCGGCGAGATGACGAAACCGGACCCGCGCGCCTCGATCGTGCGGGGTCCGTGGTTCTGCGGCGCCTGGAACGGGAACGGGAAGGGGAACGGCATCTGCTGGCCCTGGCCCCCGTCCTGACCTCCGCCTTGGCCCCCACTCTGGCCCCCGCTCTGGCCACCATCATCCTCGCTGTCGGATCCGTCGTCCTTGATGATCGACGTGATGGAGACGACGGCCGGCTTCACCTGCTTCACCAGCCCGATGAAGTCCGGCAGCTTCTGCGCCATGCCGCTGGGCTGGATCGCGGTCTGCGCGAGCGCGGCCGACAGCGTGCCGACGCCGCCGAGCATGGTGCCGGCGACCAGGACCGCGATCGTCGTGCGGGCGAGCCTATTCGGCCTGGTACGGGCGGCGGGGCGGCCCTGGAGGATCGTAAGGACGTCTGACATGGAATTCCCGTTGCTGGCTGCCGGCACGCCGTGGCGCGGCCGATCGAACGATGATGCCGAGAGTGGACCTCCGCGTCGAACGTCACTCCTACGCACCGATGAAACCTGCGTTAGCCGCGCCGGATCAAAAAGAACCGGCGCAGCAGGGCGGCAGCCTCGCGCTCCTCGATGCCGCCGATGACCTCCGGCCGGTGCAGGCAGCCCGGCTGCGCATAGAGGCGCGGCCCGTGCTCGATGCCTCCGCCCTTGGGGTCGTAGGCGCCGAACAGCACGCGCGACACGCGGAAGTGCGACGCGGCGGCGGCGCACATCGGGCAGGGCTCCAGCGTCGCCACCAGCGTGCAGCCGACGAGGCGGGGCGAGCCGAGCATCCGCGCCGCCGCCCGCAGCGCCAGCAGCTCGGCATGGGCCGAGGCGTCCTGCCGCGCCTCCACCTCGTTGCCGGCGCGGGCCAGCAGCCGACCGTCCGCCGCCAGCACCAGCGCGCCTACCGGCACCTCGCCCCTGGCGGCCGCGGCGCTCGCCTCGTCCAGCGCCGTCCGCATCGGCGTCACCTCGAATAGGAAGGGGGCGAGCACACCGGGCCGCCGGTCTGACAACCCATTTTTGTTACGCTTCCCTTTTGTCGTGCCCCAGAGACATCGTATGGAGACGGTGCCGCCCCGCTTTGTCCTGCAAGGCATCGTAACCGCGGGGTCGGTAGGAGAACCCGCTATGAGTAACGACCGAGTCTACCGTACGTGCATGGTTGCAATCAGCTTGGCTACGCTGATTACTACCCTCGCATTGCACTACGTCCCCTGACACGGGGCGGGGCCGCCTTCCGCAAGGGGGCGGTCCCTGCAGGGACCGCAACCCCCGCCCAGCTGCAACCAGGCGGGGGCCTAGCGATCTACCCTAGTCCGGAATTTACCAAACATGGGCTTGTTGACGCGATGGAGAACCCAACTCACGCTCGTGCCTACCCGCGATAATGTATGGGTTGCCACATCATCTGGCAAGGAATCACTCCTTGGCCCTTGAAGGCAGAGGCCGGTCTATCCTTGACGCTTCCGCTCGGGCGCGCGCCTGGGCTGGGCGGCCGATCTCCAGCAGCCAGCGCCCGGCCCCCTGCCGTCCGTCATCATCTGAGACAGCGGTTTTCTGCGCATTTTGAAGGGGGCTGCGGCGCACCTCCCGATTTGCCTCCAGCAGATATTGCCCTAATTAGCCTCGCATGAAGCGCACCCGTCCCGTCATCGGCGTCACCCTCGACAGCGAGCAGTCTCCCACCTACTCCGCCTATCCCTGGTACGCGCTGCGCGAGAACTACATGGGCAGCCTGGTCGAGGCCGGCGCCCTGCCGGTGGCGCTGCCGCATCACGCCGAGCTCACGGCCGAGCTGCTCGACATGCTGGACGCGCTGGTGGTGACCGGCGGCGCCTTCGATGTCGATCCGGCGCTCTACGGCACGTCCGAGCGTCATGCCACCGTGGTCTGCAAGCGGCGTCGCACCGAGGCGGAGCTGGCCCTGCTGCGCGGCGCCATCGAGCGCGACATGCCGGTGCTGGGCATCTGCGGCGGCCAGCAGCTGCTGGCGGTGGCGCTGGGCGGCAGCCTGATCCAGCACATTCCGGACAGCGTCCCGGACGCGCTGGCGCACGAGCAGCCGAACCCACGCCATGAGGCCGGCCACACGGTGCGCGTCGAGCCCGGCACGCTGCTGGCGCGCATCGTCGGCACCGGCGCCATGCAGGTGAACTCCTCGCACCACCAGGCGGTGCGCGACCCGGGTCGCGGCCGCGTTAACGCGCTGGCCGGGGACGGCGTGGTCGAGGGCATCGAGGACCCGGCGGCCCGCTTCTGCCTGGGCGTGCAGTGGCATCCCGAGTTCGGCATCGATCCGGGTGACCGCCGGCTGTTCCAGGCGCTGGTGTCGGCGGCGTCGGGGTGACCGCCGCCGCTGCCGGGGACGCCGCCGTGGATGCTCCCGAAGACCGGGGCGAGCGCATCGCCAAGTGGCTGGCCCGCGCCGGCGTTGCCAGCCGGCGCGATGCCGAGAAGCTCTTGGCCGATGGCAAGATCCGCCTCAACAACCAGGTCGTGCAGCATCCGGCCACCTTCGTGCAGCCGGGCGACCTGGTCCAGGTGGCCGGCCGGGTGGTGGACGCGCCGGAGCGCACCCGGCTCTGGCTCTACCACAAGCCGGACGGGCTGGTGACCACGCACCGAGACCCCGAGGGCCGGTCCACGGTCTTTGCGGCCTTGCCGCCCGGCCTGCCCCGGGTGGTGTCGGTGGGCCGGCTCGACCTCGGCAGCGAGGGGCTGCTGCTGCTGACCAACGACGGCGCGCTGGCCCGCCAGCTGGAGCTGCCCTCGAACGGCTGGATCCGGCGCTACCGGGTGCGGGTGTTCGGCGCGGTGGACGAGCGGAAGCTCGCCGAGCTGGCGCGCGGTCCGGTCGTGGACGGCATCCGCTATGGGCCGATCGAGGCCGGGCTGGACAGCCGCAAGGGCGACAACGCCTGGATCACCGTTGCTCTGCGCGAGGGCCGCAACCGCGAGATCCGCCGGGTGATGGTCAGTCTCGGCTACCATGTGAGCCGGCTGATCCGCACCTCCTATGGCCCGTTCCAGCTGGGCACCCTGGGCCGTTCCGAGCTGGAGGAGGTCACGGGCAAGGTGCTGCGCGAGCAACTACCGAAGTCATGAATCGGGTTTCAAAAAGGCTTCGCCCTTTTGCGGGAGTGCAGAGGGCGGAGCCCTTTGCAAAAGGTTTCGAATGAGGATCATCGCCGGTACCGAAAAGGGCCGCGCGCTGTCTTCGCCCGCCCCCGCCACCCGCCCCGTGATCGAACGGCTCGGCCTCCGCGAACGCC
>CALMVO010000127.1 GCA_937873205.1 uncultured Acetobacteraceae bacterium | reverse complement strand
CCCCGGCACCGCCCCGGGCCCGGTATCCGCTGCGCCCCCCGCCCTCGACCCGGTCGGGCTGGACCGCATCGTCTAGGACCATCGGAGATCGTCCGGCCGGGGCTTGTGTGGCCGGTTGAGCCTGAATACATCGAATTCTGGTGCGCGGAGGACGGCAGGACCCGCCGGAGCGCGACCCGCAGGAATTTCCATAGGACTGCCGGCGGTGCTTCGGGCCGCCCGCGGTCGCTGACAAGGAGAGCAGTATGAGCAAGGTCATCGGAATCGACCTCGGCACGACCAATTCGTGCGTCTCCATCCGCGAGGGTGACGAGAACCGGGTGATCGAGAACAGCGAGGGCGCCCGCACCACCCCCTCGATGGTCGCCTTCGCCGAGAACGGCGAGCGGCTGGTGGGCCAGTCGGCCAAGCGCCAGGCGGTCACCAACCCGACCAACACGCTCTATGCGGTGAAGCGCCTGATCGGCCGCCGCTACGAGGACCCGACGGTCGAGAAGGACCGTAGCCTGGTGCCGTACTCGATCGTCAAGGGCGAGAACGGCGATGCCTGGGTCGAGGCGCGCGGCCAGAAGTATGCGCCGTCGCAGATCGCCGCCTTCGTGCTCGGCAAGATGAAGGAGACCGCCGAGACCTATCTCGGCGAGAGCGTGAGCCAGGCGGTCATCACCGTCCCGGCCTACTTCAACGACGCCCAGCGCCAAGCGACTAAGGATGCCGGCCGCATCGCCGGCCTCGAGGTGCTGCGCATCATCAACGAGCCGACCGCGGCCGCGCTGGCCTATGGCCTCGAGAGGAAGAACGGCGGCACGGTCGCGGTCTACGACCTGGGCGGCGGCACCTTCGACGTATCGGTGCTGGAGATCTCTGACGGCGTGATCGAGGTGAAGTCGACCAACGGCGACACCTTCCTGGGCGGCGAGGACTTCGACGCCCGCGTGATCGGCTACCTGGCGGACGAGTTCAAGCGCGAGCAGGGCATCGACCTGCGCTCCGACAAGCTCGCCCTGCAGCGGCTGAAGGAGGCCGCCGAAAAGGCCAAGATCGAGCTCTCCTCGTCCAAGGAGACCGAGATCAACCTGCCCTTCATCACCGCCGACGCCACCGGGCCGAAGCACCTAGTGCTGAAGCTCAGCCGCGCGAAGCTGGAGAGCCTGGTCGCGGACCTGATCGAGCGGACCCTGGGCCCGTGTCGGGCCGCGCTGAAGGACGCCTCGGTGACGGCGGGCGAGATCGAGGAGGTGATCCTGGTCGGCGGCATGACCCGCATGCCCAAGGTCATCGAGACGGTGAAGCAGTTCTTCGGCCGCGAGCCGGCCCGCAACGTCAACCCGGACGAGGTCGTCGCGATCGGCGCCGCGGTGCAGGGCGCGGTGCTGAAGGGCGACGTCAAGGACGTGCTGCTGCTCGACGTGACGCCGCTGTCGCTCGGCATCGAGACGCTGGGCGGGGTGTTCACGCGCCTTATCGACCGCAACACCACGATCCCGACCAAGAAGAGCCAGACCTTCTCCACCGCCGAGGACAACCAGTCCGCCGTGACCATCAAGGTCAGCCAGGGCGAGCGCGAGATGGCGGCCGACAACAAGATGCTCGGTCAGTTCGACCTGATGGGCCTGCCTTCCGCGCCGCGCGGCGTCCCGCAGATCGAGGTCACCTTCGACATCGACGCTAACGGCATCGTGTCGGTGTCGGCCAAGGACAAGGCGACCAACAAGGAGCAGCAGATCCGCATCCAGGCGTCGGGCGGGCTGTCGGACAAGGACATCGACCGCATGGTGAAGGAGGCCGAGGCCAACGCCGATGCCGACAAGGCCAAGCGGGCCGCGGTCGAGGCCCGCAACGGCGCCGAGAGCCTGGTGCATCAGACCGAGAAGACGCTGGCCGAGAGCGGCGACAAGGTTCCGGCGTCGGACAAGGCCGAGGCCGAGGCGGCGATCGCGGCCACCCGCACCGCGCTGGAGGGCCATGACGTCGAGGCGGTGAAGTCGGCCACCGAGCGCCTGACCCAGGTGTCGATGAAGCTGGGCGAGGCGATGTACAAGGCCGGTGCCGAGGCGGCGGGCGCTGCCGGCGCCGATCCGTTCGCAGGTGCCGCGGGCGCGGCGCCGGGCACCGGGTCCGGTGCGGCCGGAGCGGCCGGCGGCGAGCGCGTGGTCGATGCCGACTTCGAGGACATCGACGACAAGAAGAAGTCCGCCTGATCTCCCGGCCGGCAGCGCGGACATCGCGCGGCCGGCCGGACCGCCTGACGGACGGCGCCCGTGCCTATGAGAGGGCGAGCGCCCGACGCCGGCGGCGGAGGCACGACATGACGGCCGCGCGAGCCCATCGGGTCGCGACCCGGCTGCCGATGGGGAAGACATGGCGAAGCAGGACTACTACACGACCCTCGAGGCTGCCCGGGACGCCTCGGCGGACGACCTCAAGAAGGCCTACCGCAAGCTCGCCATGAAGTACCATCCGGATCGCAATCCGGGCGACAAGGCCGCCGAGGGCAGGTTCAAGGACCTGAACGAGGCGTACGACGTGCTGAAGGACGAGCAGAAGCGCGCCGCCTACGACCGTTTCGGCCACGCCGCATTCGAGAACGGCGGACCGGGCGCCGGGTTCGGCGGCGGCTTCGAGGGTGGCCTCGGCGACATCTTCGACCAGGTGTTCGGCGACATGATGGGCGGTGGCCGTCGCGGCGGCGGCGCGCGGGCCCGCACCGGTGCCGACGTGCGGGCGCAGGTCGAGATCGGGCTCACCGAGGCGTTCGGCGGCACCAAGACGCAGCTGCGGGTGCCGAGCCGGATCGCCTGCGAGGCGTGCGGCGGCACCGGCTCGGAGGATAAGAGCCGCGGCGCCGAGACCTGTCCCACCTGCCACGGCGCCGGCAAGGTGCGGGCCCAGCAGGGTTTCTTCCTGGTCGAGCGGGGTTGCCCGACCTGCGGCGGCGCCGGCCGGGTGGTGCGTAACCCCTGCCGGGTCTGCCGCGGCGCCGGCACCGTCGAGCGCGAGCGCACCATCTCGGTCGACATCCCGGCCGGCATCGAGGACGGCACCCGGCTTCGCGTGCAGGGCGAAGGCGAGGCCGGCCCGCAGGGCGCGCCGAACGGCGACCTCTACGTGCATGTCGGCGTGAAGCCGCACGACATCTTCCAACGCGACGGCTCGACCGTGGTGATCCGGGTGCCGCTCAGCATGACGACCGCAGCACTCGGCGGCCATGTCGAGGTCCCGGTGGTGGACGGCACGCGCGCCAAGCTGGCGATCCCGGCCGGCAGCCAGACCAACGATCAGCATCGGCTGCGCGGCAAGGGCTTCTCGGTGCTCCGCAGCGCTGCGCGGGGCGACATGTACGTGGTGCTGGCGGTCGAAACGCCGCGCCACCTGACCCGGCGCCAGCGCGAGCTGCTGGAGGAGTTCAACGCCGAGGCGAACGAGAACGAGAAGAGCAACCCGGAGACGGAGGGCTTCTTCGGCAAGGTGCGCGACTTCTTCGACGGCAGGGGCTGAGGCGGATGTTGCCCGCAGGCTCTGACGCCGACCGTCGGTAGCGACTGCGTGACCAGGGCTGAAACCGCCGCGCGGGATGACACATCCAGGGTGTTCGCGGCCACGTCCCCCCCACCCGTGCCGAGGACAGGATTGGACGGCGCGACCGGCTCGGTCGCGCCGTCTCCCTGTACGGTTCCGTGCGCATAGGCATCGCCGGCATCACGGGCCGGGTCGGCCGACTGCTGGCCGAGGAAATCCTCGCCGCGGGGGACGAGCTGATCGGCGGCACGTCCCGCCAACAGCCCAATCCTGACATCGTCGCTCTCGCCGCGCGGTGCGACGCCGTCATCGACTTCACCCATGCGGACGCCGTTCGGCGGCATGCGGACGCGCTGGCCGGAGGCGCGGCCGTCTGGATCCTGGGCACCACCGGCCTGGACCGGGCGGCGCAGGGCGCGGTGGCCGCTGCCGCCGCTCGGCTGCCGGTGGTGCAGGCCGCGAATTTCTCGCCTGGGGTGGCCCTGCTGCTCGGGCTCGCACGCCGGATGGCGGCGGCGCTGCCGGCGGCCGACTACGACGCCGAGATCCTGGAGATGCACCACCGGCAGAAGCGGGACGCGCCGTCCGGCACCGCGCTGGCGCTGGGCGAGGCGGTGGCGGAGGCGCGCGGGGTGGCGCTTCGCGACGTCCGGGAGAGCGGCCGCGACCGCGAGACCAGCCCCCGTCCCCCGGGCGCCATCGGCTTCGCGGCGCTGCGCGGCGGCCAGATCGTCGGCGAGCACACGCTGAGTTTCACCGCCGGCAACGAGCAGATCTCGCTCGGCCACCGCGCCTTCGACCGCCGCGTGTTCGCGGCCGGCGCGTTGCGCGCGGCGCGCTGGGCGCAGGGGCGCCCGCCCGGGCTCTACGGCATGGAGGACGTGCTGGGCCTGCGCTGACGGACCGTCCCAGCCGGCATCGACCCGCATGGGCGCGGTTCTTGACCCTGTCCCCCGTTTCGGCCACATCCCGCTGCTCCGCGGCGATCTTCGTCAGAAGCCGGGGGCTTTCGGCGCGCCTGGCGCCGCACGAGGAGCACCATGCGCAACAAGGGCGACTTCCTGTTCACGTCGGAATCGGTGTCAGAGGGCCATCCCGACAAGGTGGCCGACCGCCTCAGCGACACCGTGCTGGACTGCTTCCTGGCCGCCGACCCCGAGGCGCGCGTCGCCTGCGAGACCCTGGTCACCACCAACCGCATCGTGCTCGCCGGGGAGGTGCGCGGACCGGCCTCGGTCACCCGCGAGCAGCTGATCGAGGCGGCGCGCGGCGCGGTGCGCGACATCGGCTACGACCAGCCCGGCTTCTCGTGGAAGAACGCCGAGGTGCAGTACTACCTGCACGCGCAGTCCGCCGACATCGCCGTCGGTGTCGACAGCGCCGGCAACAAGGACGAGGGCGCCGGCGACCAGGGCATCATGTTCGGCCACGCCACCCGCGAGACCGAGACGCTGATGCCGGCGCCCATCCACTACGCGCACGCCATCCTGTCCCGCATGAACGAGCTCCGGAAGTCTGGCGATCCGCGCGGACGGGGGCTGCAGCCGGACGCCAAGAGCCAGGTCACCCTGCGCTACGTGGACGGCGTGCCGGTCGGCGCCACCAGCGTGGTGATCTCGACCCAGCACGACGAGGGCATGAGCCAGGCCGACATCCGCGCCCAGCTGCGCCAAGTGGTCACCGAGGTGCTGCCGGCCGGCTGGGAGGTCCCGGAGGACGAGTTCTACGTCAACCCGACCGGCATCTTCGTGATCGGCGGACCCGACGGCGATTGCGGCCTCACCGGGCGCAAGATCATCGTCGACACCTATGGCGGCGCCGCCCCGCACGGCGGGGGCGCCTTTTCGGGCAAGGACCCGACCAAGGTGGACCGCTCGGCCGCCTACGTCTGCCGCTACCTGGCCAAGAACATCGTTGCCGCCGGCCTCGCCGACCGCTGCACGCTGCAGATCTCCTACGCCATCGGCGTCGCGCATCCGCTCTCGGTCTATGTCGATCTCGACGGCTCGGGCAAGGATGTCGACGAGGATCGGCTCGGCCGCGTGCTGCGTGAGGTGGTCGACCTGACGCCGCGCGGCATCCGCCGGCACCTGCGGCTGAACCGGCCGATCTATGGCGTGACCTCCGCCTACGGTCATTTCGGCCGCACGCCGGACGCCGCACTCGACAGCTTCACCTGGGAGCGCACCGACCTCGTCGACACGCTGCGACAGGCCTTCAACCGCTAGCCGGATCGTGCCCGGCCCATCGGCCGGCCTGAAGCCGCCGCCGGACCGGCTCTACGGGCGCCAGCGCAGCCATCCGCTGCGGGTCCGCCAGCAGCGCCTGCTCGACGTGACGCTGCCCCGGCTGCGCCTGCCCGATCCGGCCGATCCCGCCGCCGGCTTCGGGCTGGCCCCCGAGGCACTCTGGCTTGAGGTCGGGTTCGGCAGCGGCGAGCATGCGCTGGCGCAGATCGCCGCCCACCCGACGGTCGGGCTGATCGCCTGCGAGGTGTTCGAGAACGGGCTCTGCGCGCTGCTGTCCCGGCTGGTGCCCGACGGCGACGAGGCGGCGGCGCCGCTGCCGCTCGGCCTGCGCCTGTGGGACGACGACGCCCGCGCCCTGCTGCGGCGGCTGCCCGACGCCTGCCTCGACCGGCTGTTCCTGCTGTTCCCCGACCCCTGGCCGAAGACGCGCCACGCCAAGCGGCGCTTCGTCCACCCGCAGGCGATCCCGGAGCTGGCGCGGGCGCTGAAACCCGGCGCCGTGTGGCGGGTCGCCAGCGACGACCCGACCTACCAGGCCTGGGTGGCCGAGGTGATGGCGGCGCAGGCCCTGTTCGATACCCCGCCGCCTGTCCCGACGCGACCCGACGACTGGCCGCCGACGCGCTACGAGGCCAAGGCAGTCGCCGCCGGGCGGCAGCCGCTGTACTGGTCGTTCGTCAGGAAGTGAGGCCAGGGCGTCGTGCGAAGCACGCCTCAGGCATAACGCCCTGGACCCGCCAAGGGCCGGGGCCCTTGGAACCCTTTTCTTCAGAAAGGTGTCCAGAGGCAAAGCCTTTGGTGGGGTCAAGGGGCAACGCCCCTTGCCTTCCTGTCGTTACCCGCAAAACGGGAGGCAACGATGCTGACACGCGTGGCGATCTACGAGGGTGCGATCATCCAGGGCACCGAGGCAGCATTCTTCGCCGACGTCGAGGCGCGGCTGCTGCCGATCTGGAAGAGCTTCCCGAACGTGCTGGCGGTGCGGGTGCACCGGGTGACGACCACCGATCCCGGCGCCGTCCCGATCGCCATGACGCTCGAGATGGACTTCGCCGACCAGGCCGCCCTCGACCAGTCGCTGGCCTCCGACATCAAGACCCGCTCGCACGTGCTGACGCTCGAGGTGTTGAAGCCGTTTTCCGGACGCTTCTTCCACTACGTGGCCGAGGTGTTCTGACAGGCGGTTCAGGTTCCGGTCAGCGCTTCCGCCTGCTGCACGGCGACCTCCTCGCTCACCTTCACCCAGAGGGCGGCGGCGTCGAGCTTGTCCTCGGCGCGCAGCTCGGCGGCGCGCTTCAGCGCCCAGGCTCGCGCGTTGCGGCCGTGCTTGTTGATCATCAGCCGGGCCGCCTGCCGATAGCTCATGCGCGGCCGGCGCGTCGTCGCCAGGCCGTGGTCGGCGGTGGTCGTGGTCATGCTCGTCATCATCACTCCGCGTCGTCTGTCTCGATCAGGAAGACGGCGAATTCGTCCTGTTCGTCCTCGCTGATGTCCCCGTCGGCGAGGGCTTCGTTGAAACCGGCCTGGTAGTGGGCGACCTCCTCGTCGGCGGCCTCGCGGACCTCGAGCGCCGCCGCCCCATCCCAGAGCGGCGTGCCGTCACGGGTGAACTCCTGCAGCGCCTCGGTCACGTTGCCGGACCGGGCTTCCTCCCGGGCGAGCTCGAGCGAGCCCTCCGGAAACACCACGATCGGCTCGCCGCCGATCTCGATCACATACAAGGGCATGGGGATCGCACTTTCAAAAGCCGCCGGCTGAAATATAGACGTGGCCGGACTCGCGACCGCGACGATGTCCGCCCCTTCGGTCAGGCTGGCGCTGCTTAGCAGCAACGGCAGCGGCAAAAAAGTCAGTTCCGCATCCAGCCGGCCCGGCGGCTTCACTTTCGTGCGGCATTCCGCCATGGCGGCGACCAGGACGTGCGAGGCTGCGCCAGCCCGGCGAACGCGCCGGAAACCGCGAGCGACACCGCCAGGTTCAGCAGCAGGGCCAGCAGTCCGGTCGAAACCGACATCGTGCCGCCGCCGAGATGCAGCGCGTGCACAGGCTTCAGCCCGTCCGCCATCACCATCCAGGTGCCGCCGGCCATGCCGGCCGCCCAGCCGGCGAGCAGCCCGGAGGCGCGCAGGCCCAGCTTCAGCAGCCCCAGCACCAGCGCTGGCAGGGTCTGCAGCACCCAGACGCCGCCGAGCAGCTGCAGGTCGATGGCGAAGGTCGGGTTCAGCAGCAGGATGCAGCCCAGCGCCGCCAGCTTGACCAGCAGGCCGCTCACCTGCGCCGCGCGCGCGTTGTCGGGGCCGGACCGTCGCGGCAGCAGGGCGGGCAGCAGGTTGCGGGTAACCAGGTTGGCGGCGCCGACCGCCATCACCGCCGCCGGCACCAGCGCGCCGACCGCGATCGCCGCGAACGCGAAGCCGGCGAACCAGCCCGGGAAGATGCGCAGGAACAGCAGCGGCACCACCGCGGTCGAGTGGCTGGTGACGATCCCGGCGGCGTGCGCCATCAGCCCCAGCATGGCGATCAGCCCGAGCAGCAGCGTGTAGGCCGGCAGCATCACCGCGTTACGGCGGATGGTGTCGGCGTCGCGGGCGGCCAGCACGCCGGTCAGCGTGTGCGGATACAGGAACGCGGCCAACGCCGAGCTCAGCGCCAGCGTGGCGTAGGGGACCGCCTGGCCAACTCCCAGCACGTGGCCAGCCGGCGGCGGCTTCATGTGCGCGGCGGCGGTGGCGAACATGGCGCCGTAGCCGCCCAGATGCAGCGGGATCACGGTGACGGCGACGATCACCACCAGGTAGATCATCACGTCCTTCAGGAACGCCGTCAGCGCCGGGGCGTGCAGCCCGCCGAGCCAGGTGTAGGCCGCGAGCGAGACGAAGGCGACGACCAGCGGGACCTCGCCCGGCAACCCCAGCGCCTCCAGCACGGTGCGGATGCCGACCAGCTGCAGCGCGATGTAGGGGATGATGGCGAGCAGCCCGGTGGCAGCGACCGCGATCTCCAGCGGGCGGCTCGCGAACCGGGCGCGCACCAGGTCAGCCGCCGTGAGATGGCCGCCCGCCTTGGCCAGCTGCCACAGACGCGGCATCACCGCATAGACGAACGGATAGACGATGATGGTGTAGGGCAGCGCGAAGAAGCCGTAGGCGCCCACCGCATAGACCAGCGCCGGCACCGCGATCACGGTGTAGGCGGTGTAGAAGTCGCCGCCGACGAGGAACCAGGTGATCCAGGTGCCGAACGAGCGGCCGCCCAGGCCCCACTCCTCCGAGGTCTCCGCACCGGCAGGCCGGCCGGAATGGCCCCGGCGCCAGCCGAGGCCCGCGCCGAGCAGGATGGTGGCGGCAAAGAACAGCACGAACACGAGGATGCCGAGCGCGCCCGGCGTGCCGGGGCTCGCCGCGGGGACCGGGGCGCTCATGCGCGGCCCAGCCGCCAGGCCAGCCAGATCGCCAGCGAGGTGAGCGGCACCCAGGCGAGCTGATACCAGTAGAAGAACGGGAAGCCGAACAGCGCCGGCATCGGCCGGTCGTAGAACGGCACCCAGAGCAAGCCCGCGACCGGCAGCAGGAGCAGCAGGCCCGGCCACCGGCGGCGACGGTCACCGGGCACGGTCTTCATCGGGCAGGTCCCTCCGAGCCTCGGCGCATGGTGGATCGATGCCGCCGCGTCCTGCTTCGCCGATCCGGCACGCGGTTTCAAGCGCGCCGGATCAATCTGCGTGTGGAACGGTCACGCCGGCCCATCACGATGTCCGCAGCGGCCTTGCGGGCCGCCCGGGCGGCGCCGCACGTAACGATCCGGAGCCGGCGGGCAGGAGGCGACGTGGACGACGAGACGCACCCGGGCGACGAGGCCGGCGGCAACGACAAGGCGGGTCAGGACTCGCCGCACCTCGACGACAACGAGCGCCAGCAGGCGGCGGAGCGCGCGCATGTCGAGGCGCTCGTCATCTACGAGGTGGTGCGCGAGCAGGGCGAGAAGGCGCTGGAACGGTCGTCCGTGGCGCTGGCCTGGTCGGGGCTGGCCGGTGGCCTGTCGATCGGCTTCTCGTTCCTGGCCGAAGCCTATCTGAAGGGCGGCATGCCGGACGCGCCCTGGGCGGTGCTGGTGCAGGCCTTCGGCTACAGCCTCGGCTTCCTGATCGTGGTGCTGGGCCGGCAGGAGCTGTTCACCGAGACGACGCTGACGGTGCTGATCCCGACGTTGCGCCGGCCGAGCCTGCGCGCGTTGGGCGGCACGATGCGGGTCTGGAGCGTCGTGCTGGCCGCCAACCTGCTGGGCACGATAGCGTTCGGCGCCCTCGCGGCGCAGCGCGGCATCTTCTCCGACGACGCCTACGGCGCCATGGTGTCGCTGTCGACCGCGCTGATGTCGCACTCGTTCGTGGTGACGATGGTCGATGCCGGGTTTTCCGGCTGGCTGATCGGGCTGATGGTCTGGCTGCTGCCGGGCGCCGGCCCGGCTCGGCCGCTGATCATCATCCTGCTGAGCTACACCGTGGCGCTCTGCCAGCTCCCGCACGTCATCGCCGGGTCGGTGGAGGGGTCGTTCGCCGTCTTCGCCGGCCACGCGAGCGTGCCCGACTACCTGATGCGGTTCCTGCTGCCGACGCTGCTCGGCAACATCGTCGGCGGCAGCCTTCTCACCGCCCTGCTCAACCATGCGCCGGTCGCTGGCGAGCTGGCCCAGCGCGGCCGCGATTGAGCCGGCGTGGTTGTGGATCGCCATGCCTATCGGCCCCGAGTCTGACCGTCGGCAGACAAGACCGGGCTTCGCCCAGACCTGCCAAAAGCCTCGCCGTCAGAGACCAAGCTACTAAAACAACTGGGTTCTTGAGGCTTTGCCTCTAGCGGGTCCAGGGCAGAGCCCCGGCCTTCCGGCATCAGGCATTGCGGCGCAGGATGCCGGCAAGCGCGTCCAGCAACGCGTCGCATTCGGCGTCGGTGCCGACCGTGATGCGCAGGTAGTCGGCGATCCGCGGCCGGGCGAAATGCCGCACCAGCACGCTCGCCTCCCGCAAGGCCGCCTGGAGTGCCGAGCCGGCGCGGTCCGGATGCCGGGCGAACACGAAGTTGGCGGCGGACGGCAGCACCTCGAGGCCGAGCCGACACAGCCCCGCCTCCAGGCGGTCGCGGCTGGCCACGATCAGGCCGCGCGTGTGCTCGAACCAGCCCTCGTCCTCGATCGCGGCGGTGGCGCCGGCCTGCGCCAGCCGGTCCAGCGGATAGGAGTTGAAGCTGTCCTTGACCCGGGTCAGCGCCTCGATCAGGTCGGGATGGCCGAAGGCGGCGCCGACCCGCAGCCCGGCCAGCGCACGCGATTTCGACAGCGTGTGCACCACCAGCAGGTTCGGGTGGCGGGCGATAAGCCCGATCGCCGAGCGGGCGCCGAAATCGACGTAGGCCTCATCGATCAGCACCGGCTGGAGGGAATGGTCGTCCAGCAGCGCCTCGATGTCGCGCAGCGGCAGCGCCACTCCGGTGGGCGCGTTCGGGTTGGCCAGGATGACGGCGCCGCACGGCCGCCGGTAGTCGGCGACGCGGACGGCCAGCGTCCCGTCCAGCGGCACCTGCTCGTAGGCGACGCCGTAGAGTCCGCAATAGACCGGGTAGAAGCTGTAGGTGATGTCGGGGAACAGCAGCGGCTCCGGCTGCTGCAGCAGGCCCTGGAAGGCGTGCGCCAGCACCTCGTCGGACCCGTTGCCGACGAACACCTGCGCCGGATCGAGGCGGTGGTGCCGGGCCAGCGCTTGGCGCAGGCCGGTGCTGGCGGGGTCGGGATAGAGCCGCAGCCCGTCGTCGGTGGCGGCGCGGATCGCGTCCAGCACGCGCGGGCTCGGGCCGTACGGGCATTCGTTGGTGTTGAGCTTGACCAGGCCGGGCCGGCGCGGCTGCTCGCCGGGGACGTAGGGGGTGAGCCCGTGGACACGGGCACTCCAGAAGCGGCTCATGCGTCGGACGTCCCGGAGGCTGGGCTGTGAGTCCACAGATATAGGGGCGATGCCGCACGGTGTCGCGAGGGCGGAAACGCCAGACGCGCCTGCCGCGTCGGACGAGGACCATCACACGAGGAGAGCAGCGATGTTGCAGAACCTGCCGGCTGGCGTCGGCCGTGCGCTGAATACCGTCAGGGGCGACGCCAACAGCCTGGTGTCGGCGGACCCCGCGTTCGCGGCGGTGCCGGAGATCATCCAGCTGACCTCGCCCGCTTTCGCGCAAGGTGGACCGATTCCCACAGCCCATACCGAGGACGGCGCCAAGCTGTCGCCGCCGCTGTGCTGGATCGGCGTGCCGCCCGAGGCGGAGGGGCTAGTCCTGCTGATCGAGGACCAGGACAGCCCGACGCCACGCCCGCTGGTGCACGCCATCCTAGCCGGGCTGGCCCCGCATGACGGCGAGCTCGCCGAGGGCGCCCTGCCCAGCCCCGACCACGAAGGCGAAGATCATGGGCTCGGCCGCAACTCGTTCATGCAGCGGGCCTATCTGCCGCCCGACCCGCCGCGCGGGCACGGCCCACACCGCTACGCGTTCCAGATCTTCGCGCTCGATCGGACGCCGGAGTTCAGCCACGTGCCGGGACGCACCGCGCTGGTCGACGCGCTACGCGGCCACGTGATCGCACGCGGCCTCCTGATCGGGACATACGAGCGCACCTGAGGCAAGCGGGACCAGGAGCTCACTCCCAACCATCGACGGCGGGCCTCGACGTCCGCCTGGACGGCTTCAGGCGTCGTCGTCTTCCGGCTCGGGCGCGGGGTCCTCCGCGGCGGGCTTCACCTTCGGCTTGCGGCCACGCCGGGCCGTGGGCTTGGACGAAGCCGCGTCGGCGACCCCCTCCTCCGCCGGAGCGGCGTCGGGGACGGACTGAGCGCCGGCGCGCTTCGACAGTTGCTCCTCGAGCTGGTCGATCCGGTTTGCCGCATCCCGCGACGCCTCGACGGCCTCGCGGTTCTTGGCGCGCAGAACGACGTTGGCGCGCTCCAGCTTTTCGATTCGGTCGCGCAACTCCTGCTTGCTCTGCAGCAGCGGCCGGGCGGCGGCCGGACGCCCGACCCGGGCCGGTGCCGCCCTGGTCGCAGCGTCCGTCTTGCGGACCGGACTCTTCTTGGGAGCAGCACCGGTCGACCGCGCCTTGGTGACGGCCGGTTTCACACCGCGGGTGGTGCCGGATGGCTTCCGTCCGGAGATCGGGGTGGTCTTGCGCGCCATCTGCTCGCTTTCGCTGGTTTCTCGTGAATTTGGATCGCCTCGATTCTGTACGACGCCAGGCGAGGCCGGCAGTTCCGCAAGCGGCGTCGGCCGTCGTCAGTCGTGCGGCGGATCGAGGCTGACGAGTTCGGGCGTGTCGTATCGCCGCAGGCTGTCGAGATGCAGCCCGGCATCTTCGAGGAAGAGAGTGCGCGACAAACCGGAGACCAGCCGATCGACGCCGTAGCGCATGCCGCTGATCGAGGCGCCCGACAGCCCCATGCTCGGCGTCGCTCCAAAGGTGAAGTTGTGAATGTGCCGCAAATGCGGCGCTCCGCCCGGTATGCGCTCCAGGAACTGGAAAGCCTCGCCGAGGTAGGGGTGGCTGCCGAGCAGGGCATGCACCTCGTCGGCGGGCGGCGTGAAACGATCGCGCCAGAGGGCGATATCGGCAGCGAAATGGTCGAGCTCCGGGCGCAGCCGCAGGTCGATCTGATAACCGGTGCCGACGATGAGCTGGTCGAACCGCAGCTCGCCCGCCGGCGTCGCGATGACGATCTCGTCGCCGTCCATGCGCGCCCCGTCCCAGGGGCAGCCGGTGCGGAGCGCGAAATGCCCATGCCGGCGGCAGCGCCAGAACGTCTCCTGCGGCGGCGGCTGGTTCAGCTCGAAGATGTGCCGCATGAAGCGCCAGCGCACGAGGTCGGGCAGCTCGGCGAAATGGCCCAGGAACCCCGCGTTCTCCATCCAGCGATACGGGTTGATCCGCGGCAGCTCGGGCCTGCGCAGGCAGAGCGTCACCGAGGCGGCTCCGGCCTCCAGCGCGGTGGCGGCATTGTCGAACGCCGAGGCGCCGGCGCCGAGCACGCCAATGCGGCGGCCGCGCAGCCGTGCGAAGTCGATCTCGGCGGACGTGTGCGCATGGCGCTCCGGCGGCACCGCGTCCCGGATGAAGCCCGGCACGTGCCAGGCGCCGCTGCCGTCGATGCCGGTGGCCAGCACCACCTTGCGCGCGAGCCTCGTCCGCCGGCCCTCCGGCCCGTCGAGCGTGAGCCGAAGCAGGTCGGCGCCGTCATGGCGCTCCGGCACGACCGCCGTGACCGCCGTCCCGTTGTGCACCGGCAGGTCGAGCATGCGGCGATACCAGCCGAGGTAGGCCTGCCAGTCCTGGCGGGAGATCTTGCCCAGCGCGTCCCAGGCGTCGGCGCCGTGCGCGGCCTCGAACCAGGCGCGCGGGGTCAGGCTCGGCACACCAAGATCGGGGCCGGTGACGTGCTTGGGCGTGCGCAGGGTCAGCATGCGCGCGAAGGTGACCCATGGCCCCTCGCGGCCGGCCTCGCTGCGGTCGAACACCGCGATGTTGCCGATCTTCCGGCGCAGCAGCCCGAACGCGGTGGCGAGGCCGCCCTGGCCGCCGCCGACGATGGCGACGTCCAGCACCGGCTCGCCGGCCGCATGGCGCGGCGGCACCCAGGAATGCGCCGGGTAGTCGATCAGGGCCAGGTCCCGCCGCACCCGGTCCTCGAGCGCGGCGAGGGCCTGCGGGACGGCGGCGGTGACGGGCATCGACTGGTCGGGCACGACAGGGTCTCCGGGCAGCGGGCGATACCGGCCAAGGCAGTGCAATCGGCGGGCCGCTCAGCTGCCGCGATAGGTGGCGTAACCGAACGGCGAGAGGATCAGCGGCACGTGGTGATGCGCGCCCGGATCGGTGACCTGGAAACGGACCGGGATCTCGTCGTAGAAGCCGGCATCGGCCCCGCGCCAGGCAGCGACCTCGAACAGCAGCTCGTAGAGCCCGGCGCGCAACTCGGCGCCATGCAGCAGCGGCGCGTCGCAGCGGCCGTCGGCGTTGGTGCGGTGGCGGCCGAGCTCGACGCGGCGTCCGTCCTCGATGCGGGAGAGCACGATGCCGAGCCCGGCGCCGGGGCGGCCGGTGGCGGTGTCGAGCACGTGGGTGGTGAGGCGGCCGTCCGGCTCAGCCATCGCGGTGCGCCGTGCCGGTCGCGATTGGGCGGACGCTGCTCCCGCCGGGCGGGATCATGCCGAACGCGATGTCGAGCGTGTCCGCACCGACCAGCGTGTAGGAGAGCCTGAAGGTCGGCGCACCCGGCGAGGCGGCGCTCGTGAAGCTCACCGACCGCCCCGGCTGCATCAGCGCCGAGGCGTAGTGGATGACGTGCTGCCCGTCAGAGTAGTCGGCGTGCAGCGTGCCCGCTTCCGGATAGATCATCATCAGGATGTCGAACCCGCCGGCCGCCCTGCCGGACCGGTCGAGCAGGCCGACATGGTCCCGGCGCAGCAGGACGTGTCCGCCGACCTCCGGCGTGAAGCTGATGGTGCCGGTGGATGTGCCGCCGGTTTCGGCGACCGCCCCGGGGACCCGGGACGACCAATGACCGACCAGGAAGCCTATTCCGGCCAGGCCGGGCGCCAGGCCGGCGGCCGGATCGGCCGCGCGGGCGGACACGGTGATCGCCAGCAGCAGGCCGGTCGACAGGATGGCGCAGGCTCGCATCGTCCATTCCCCCGTCCCGTAGTCGCGGCGGCCTCGGGGCCGCGGCCGAGCATGGCATCCCGGCCCACGGCGGCGCCAGCGCCGCGTGCGGACCGGGCACTCCCGGCTTCCTCGATCCGGGCGCCCCCTTGCGCTAGCGTGCCGTCGGACGCGGCGGACGGAGGGCCGAGACTTTGGCGGACGCGGCGGAGCGGGCGACCACGCGGCTGATGGCGCGGCTGGACAGCCTGGCCGGCTGCACCGATGGCCCCGGGCTGACGCGGCTCTATCTGTCGCCGGCGCATGCGGCGGCGATCCGCCTGGTGTCCGGCTGGATGCGCGACGCCGGGCTCGCGGTGCGGCAGGACGCGGCGGCGACGCTGATCGGCGAGCAAGCGGGCGCGCATCCCGGCACACCCCCGCTGCTGGTCGGCTCGCATCTCGACACCGTGCGCGATGCCGGCCGCTATGACGGCGCGTTCGGCGTGCTGGCCGGGCTGGCGGCGCTGGAGCTGCTGCGGGACGAGGGCGCTCGGCTGCCGTTCGCGGTCTCGTTGCTGGGGTTCGGCGACGAGGAAGGGGTCCGGTTCCCGGTGACGCTCACCGGGTCGCGAGCGCTGGCCGGCACGCTCGACGGCGCGCGGCAGCGCGCGGCGCTGGATGCGGACGGGGTGTCGCTGGGAGACGCGCTGGCAGCGTTCGGCGGCGACTCGGACGGGCTGAAGGCGGCCGCGATGGCGCCGCCGCCGCGGGGCTTCATCGAGCTGCACATCGAGCAGGGGCCGGTGCTGCAGTCCGCCGGACTGGCGCTGGGGGTGGTGAGCGCCATCAACGGCGCCACCCGGGCCAGGATCACGGTCACGGGCGGGGCCGGCCATGCCGGCACCGTGCCGATGGCGGGGCGCCGTGACGCGTTGGCGGCGGCGGCCGAGATGATCGTGGCGATCCGCCGCCTCGGCGGCGCGGCACCGGACGTGACCGCGACGGTCGGACAGATCGCGGCGGAGCCGGGCGCGGTCAACGTGATCCCGGGTCGGGCGGTGTTCACGCTCGACCTGCGCGCCCCGTCCGATCCCGTGCGCGAGGCGGTCTGGCGGCGGATCCGGGCGGCACTGGCCGATGTGGCGGGCGCGCATCGCGTCCAGCTGGAGGTCGTGCGCACCCACGACGCCGCCGCGGCGGCCTGCGATCCGGCGCTGCAGGCGGCGCTGGAACGAGCGGCGGCAGCGGTCGGCGCCCCCACCTTGCGGCTGCCGAGCGGCGCCGGGCACGACGCGATGGCGATGGCGACGCTGTGCCCGATGGCGATGCTGTTCGTGCGCTGTCGCGACGGCATCAGCCACCACCCGGCGGAACATGTCGAGGCCGCGGACGCGGAGGTCGCCGTCCGGGTGCTGGCGGCGCTGCTGCGGGATCTCGGGGCGGCGGATCGGGGCACGGACGATGACGCCTAGGAGCGGACGGTTCGGGGCGCGCTCGACCGCGGACGAGGTGCTGGCCGGGCTCGACCTGTCCGGCCGCACCTACCTGGTGACCGGCTGCGCGGCGGGGATCGGCCACGAGACCATGCGGGCGCTGGCGGCACGCGGCGCGCACGTGATCGGCACCGCGCGGTCGCTGGCGCGGGCCGAGGGCGCCTGCGCCCAGATACGCGACCACCTGCCCGGGCGCACCACGCCGCTGGCCTGCGACCAGGACGATTTCGCTTCCGTCGCCGAAGCAGTGGTTCGGTTGCGCGCCCTGGCGATCGAGCTCGACGCCATCATCGCCAACGCCGCCATCATGGCGCCGCCGACGCCGGACCTGCGCTACGGGGTCGAGAGCCAGTTCCGGGTGAACCACCTGTCGCACATGCTGCTGGCGACGCGCCTGGCCGACCGCCTGCGGGCGGGCAGCGGCCGGCTGGTGACGGTCAGCAGCAGCGCCGCGCAGTCGAAGGCGCCCCGGGAGGGCATCGCGTTCGACGACCTCGACGCCCGGCGCGGCTATCGCGGCCTCGAGCGCTACGGCCAGTCCAAGCTCGCCAATCTCGCCTTCGCCAAGCTGATGGCGCCGCGGCTGCGCGAGCGCGGCGTCACCTCGAACGCGGTGCACCCCGGCGTCATCGCCTCGACCGACCTGTTCCGCGCGCTGCCGCGCCCGGCGCGAGCGCTGTTGTGGCTCGGTCGGCCATTCATGAAGTCGATCGCGCAGGGGGCGGCGACGCAGTGCTATGCGGCGGCGCACCCCGACCTCGACGGGGCGACCGGCGGCTTCTACGCCGACTGCCGGCCGGCCCGCGCCAACCCGCATGCCGACGACCCGGAGTTCCAGGCGCGGCTGTGGACGGTCTCGGACGGCCTGCTGGCGCGCCATGCGCCGGCTTCCTGAGGCGGGGATCGGCGCCGCAGCCCGTTGTCCCGGCGGGCGCACCATCGCCGTCATCCATGCCGCTGGCCCGACCTGGATCCGTCAGCCGGTGCTGGATACCCGCACCTCGTGCGAACGACTCTCGACCACTTGGTCACGACCGTTGCCCTTGGCCTCGTAGAGGGCGGCATCGGCCCGGCCGATGAGGCTCTCCCAGCTGTCCCCGTCGCCGACCCAGGCCATGCCGATCGAGCAGGTGACGGAGATCGGCCCGTCGGCGACCCGGAACGGGTCGTGCCGGATCGCGAGATGTAGCTTCAGCACCCGCTCGGCGGCGCAGCCGTCGGTGTCGGCCAGCACCAGCAGCATCTCCTCGCCGCCATAGCGTCCGGCATATTCGCCCGGCCGCATCGCCTGGGAGATCAGGCGGCCGAGTGCCCGCAGGACCTCGTCGCCACCAAGATGGCCGTGGCGGTCGTTGATGCGCTTGAAGTGGTCCACGTCGAGCAGCGCCACGACCAGCTCCTCGCCGCGGCGTCCGCGGGCGAGCTTGCCGGCCAGTCGCGTCTCGATCTCCGACCGGGTCAGCAGCCCGGTCAGCCTGTCGTGCGCGGCCTCGTGACGGAGCTGAGCCGTCGCCCGCGCGACGTGACGCTCGAGCTCCGCCTGCCGCGCATACATCGCGCGATAGCGGACGCGGACGCCGGCATAGACGCACGCCGCCGCCAACGCGACCCAGAGCGACTCCGACCACCAGCGCCGCCACCACGGATAGCCGACGTCGACGACGAGCGTCGCCGGCGCGGAGACGCCATGGCTCAGCCGGTCGTAGCCGACGACCGTGAGGACGTGGCGTCCCGGCGGAACGAATGGATAGCCGATCACGCCCGAGGAGGTGGTGGCCCAGTCCGCATCCACTCCCGACAACCGGTAGCGGAACAGCACCGGGCGCCCGATGCCGTAATTCGGGGTGCCGAGCTCGATCGAGAGCGGATCGTGGGTGTAGGGCAGCGTCGCCGCGCCGACCGGCCGCTCCCCCAGGCGAACGCCGGTCACCGTCACATGAAGAGGCCGCTCGGCGAAGAGCGAGGCCGGGTCGCGCAGGTGCGAGACGCCGCTGGTGGTCGTGATCCAGACCGAGCCGTCCGGATCCTCGCGGAGGCCGTCCTCGTTGACATCGTTCGACAGCAGGCCCTGATCGGCATCGACCGACGCCCATCTCGTCCCGTCAAAGACCGAGACGCCGAGCGAGGTGCCGACCCAGACCCAGCCACGGTGGTCGATCATCACCGCATAGATGGTCGTGGTCCCGGTGTCCTCGACCGGGATGGCCGTGTAGCTGCGGATATGGTCGCCCGATAACGTCAGGTGGGACAGGCCGCGAGGTCCGCCGATCCAGAGACTGCCGTCGCGGGCGGTCGCCAGGACCATCGGCTCGGCATCATCGGGCCACCCCGGGCCAGACACGGTCATGTCAGGCCCGTCTGAATGCCAGTGATGCAGCCGCCCCCCGGTCAAGTAGTAGACGCCGGACCCGCCGTCCAGGGCGATGCCCGGCACCGGAGTGGCCCATTCCGTCAGCAGCACCGGCCGGAATGGCGGTCCGTGCGCGTCGTCGACGACGTAGAGTCCCCTGTCGGTGCCCAGCCAGACCATATGGTGGCGTCCCGCGACGATGGTCTCGATGCCAGGAGTCGGCGCCGTGGAGATGGCGCCGGTGCGGGTATCCACGATCCCAACGCCCTGTTCCCCATCGCCAGTCCAGATCTCTCCCTCGGGCGTCGAGGCCAATCCATATGTCCCGAACGGATAGGCGCGGGACACATGGCGCGACGATCCCTGGCGGACGACCTCGTCCAGGCCACCATCGGTCAACACCCAGAGACGCCCATCGGCGGACCGGGCCGTCTGCCAGGGCAACCCAGCCGACAGGCCATCGGACTTCTCGATCGTGTCCCAATGCCCATAGCCGATCCAGCGCACCAGGCCTCTCCCCAACAGGTGGAACCAGAGTTGTCCGGCCGCGTCGGCCATCGCATCGGCGACGATCCCGTCGGGTGCGCCATCGGCGACTGTCAGCTCCCGCCATCCCTTCGCGTCCAGGATGTCCAATCCCTGCGCCGACTGTGTGATCACGTGACCATCCGACGTCGTGTAGAGGCCGAGCCTGCGTTCATAGCCCCGATACGCGCCGCCCTGGTCCGGAAGCGCCACGACTGACCAGCGGTTGGTCGCCGGATCGAGGGTCGCGACCGAGGATGCGGAACGGGCGAGAACGTGGTTGTCGGCACCGGCGGCGATATCCCGCCAGGTTCCGCCGGTCAGTCCCGCCGTCGCGTCATAGCACTGCACTGCGCCGGGTTCGGCGCTACAGATCCGGTTATCCTCCATGGTCTCCCAAAGGCGACCTCGGACGGAGAAGATCGCGGTCGCACCCTGCAGCAAAGCCCGCTCGCCGATATCGTAGCCCATGCCACGAGCGACGGCGCGTCCGCCGGGCGGAGCCAAGATTTCCACCGTTGAATCACCCGCCAGAAGCACGAACCCATCGCGCCAGGCGACGAGACGGTGACCGTGCTGGTCGTAGAACGACAATCCCGGATGATCGACGGCCGTGAATGACAGCGACGTGGCCGGATGCACGGCGTCCGTCGTGCGATCGGACACGTAGACCTCGTCCATGTATTGGATCGCCAATCGACCCGACGCAGTCAGTTCGATCGCCGATACGATACCGCCCTGGGGCAGGCCGCGCTCGGGCCCAAGGTTGGTGAAGCGTCTACCATCATACACGAAGACGCCATGTTCCGTGCACAGAAGAACCTGGCCCGCCCCGTCATGAGCGAGGCAGAAGCCGTCCAGGCTGGTGAGGCCTTGGTCGGTGCCATACGTCTTGAAGGTGGAACGCTCTGCCCGAGCGACTGTCGCCAGGGCCAAACTCGATAGGAGCATCCCTGTCGACAGGAAAAGGAATCGTGCTCCGAGACGTCTGACTCGCCCTGAGCCACCGATACCCATACGTCTTCTCGCAGCTGGCGCGACCATCAGTCTGACGATCAATGATGCACAGCACAAGAACTATCTGGATACGACGTCCGAAGGCTATCTAAATAAAGAGATCGTCTGTCTATATAATCGCAGGGCTGCGGTCTAGTAGACACAGTCCCGTTGCGATCTAGCTTTCGGAAAACGATCGCGGATTGTGATACATCCCAGGCAGGAAGTCCACTTGATGAATCCTCGACTTGGCTGACTCAGCAGTTGAGGTCTTGCTCACGCCCTGCGTTACTGGACTTGCGGTCTGGGCAGCCGCATGCGCGGTCGCGAGCGAGCCATAGCTATGAAACGACGTCACGGCCACCACCATCGCCGCGCAGGCGATGCCGAAGCCCTGGGACGTGGAGCAGAACAAGCGGTTGATCATGAGCAGCCCTCCGAGTTGATGCCGGACACGGTGCCGACGCTCGGACTATAGGAGCCGCTCTGATCGGAGTGCAACAAGCAAAAGAGGTCGAAGCGAAACAATTCAACAAATATTTTAGCAATCATCTTCAGCTAATTTTTCTGGAAAGCGCTTGTTGCGCACCCGTTGTTGCGCGCTGACACTTCTAAACTTGCTTTGATTGATTTTCTACTTGTCTTCGCCTTGCAAGCTGATCGCCAAGCAGGCACACCAATCGGCCGTCGCCGGGCGACGTCGTTAGCTTTGCAAAACGAAAGCGGATCGAGGCCCACGCGCCGCATGCCACACCAGGGGACGCTGCCCGCGGGCAGCGTCCGCACGTCGGCGTCAGGCCGGCTGCAGCACCGCTGTCGGCAGATCGGTGAACAGCGCGGCGAGCGGCACGGTGCCGCCGTCGATGCGGCGGCCGGTCAGCCAGTCGACCCATGCGCCGGGCGGAAGCAGGGCCGCGGCATCGCCCCAGCCCGGGTCGGCGTCGCGCAGGCCGGGGTAGCGGGCGACCAGCACCAGCAGGCGGTCGTCGCCGTGGCTGCGGACGTAGCCGAGCGCCTGGTCGGACTTCGAACCCTCGATCGCCAGCGGCTCGTAGCCGCCGTCGGCGAACAAGGGCTCATCGCGGCGGCGCAGGTCGAGCAGCAGGTGGGTCACAGCCAGCTTGATGCGACCGTCCTGCCAGTCGGCCAGCAGGCCGGCCAGCAGCGGACCGCGGGCATCGAGGTCGGTCAGCCCCGGCAGCAGGTCGGCCAGCGCCGCCTCGCGGACGGCATAGTCGACCGGCCGGCGGTTGTCGGGGTCGACCAGGCTCAGGTCCCACAGCTCCGATCCCTGATAGATGTCGGGCATACCGGGCAGGGTCAGCTTCATCACCAGCTGGACCAGGCTGTTCTGCACGCCGAGCCGGGCGACCTTCTGCGCGAAGGGCAGGAAGCTGCTCAGGAAGCCGCCGCGGCTGGCATCGAGCGCGTCGCGGGCCAGCGCCTGCATCGCCTCCTCGTAGGCGGCGTCGGGTGCGGTCCAGCTCGAATGCAGCTTGGCCTCGCGCATCGACTTCTCGAGCGCGCCGGCAAGCCTCTTGCCATAGATCTCGAGCGCCTCGGCATCGGTCTGCTCCAGCAGCTCGGCCGGCCAGGAGCCCACCAGCAGCTGGTAGAGCAGGTATTCGTCGTTGCGGTCCGGCGGCGCGGTGCCCTCGATGTCGCCACGCCGGGCGCGCAGCAACCGGCTCCAGACGTTGACCAGGCGCGCCCACTCCTCGGGCAGGTCGGACAGCACCGCCAGCCGGGCGCGAGTGTCCTCGCCGCGCTTGGTGTCGTGCGTGGAGGTGCCCAGCATGGCATGCGGCCACCGCTTCGCGCGCGATAGATTCGCCTTGTGGAAGGCACCCGCGGCGATGCCAAAACGATCGGGCTCGCCCCCCACCTCGTTCAGCGCCACATGGCGGTTGTAGCGGTAGAAGGTGGTGTCCTCGAGGCCCTTGGCCATGACCGGGCCGGAGTATTGCTGCAGCTTCATGGCAAAGCGCAGCACGGCGATGCGGCTGAAGCCGCTCTGCGGCCGGGCGACGACGGCGCCCGACAGTACCCCGTGCAGGAAATCGAACACCGACGGGTCGATGTTGGGGTCGCCGCGCCGGGCCTGGGTCATCGCCCAGTCGAGGTCGCGGCGATCCGCCTCCTCCTGCGCGCCATCCATGTCGATGTAGGTGCGATAGACGGGGAAGCAGGCGACGATCTGCTTGATCGCACGCTGCAAGATGTTGCGGGTGAAGTCCGCCGTCATCGGGTTCTGGCGCGCGAGGCGGCCGGCATCGCGGCCGAGCACGTTCAGCTCGCTGGCCATCTCGTTTTCCATGATGCGGATCTTGCAGTCGCGCACGATGTCGGCGAACGGGGTGGAGAGGCCGGTGAAGCCGCGATAGGTCTCGGAAAAGGCGGCCTCGGCAGCGGGATTGATCAGCGCGCCCAGCACCAGGTTGGTGAAGTCGTAGCCGGTGGTGCCGTCGACCGGCCAATCCTCGCGCAGCTGCTCGTGCGCGGCCAGGATCTTCTCGACGACGAGATAGAACGGGCGCGACGAGGCCGCGCGCAGATCCTCGAAGTAGCGCTTGGGGTCGAGCAGCCCGTCGACATGGTCGAGGCGGATGCCGTCCAGCGTGCCGTCCTCGATCATCGGCATGATGCGTGCATGCGCGTGCCGGAACACGGCCGGCAGCTCCATGCGCAGGCCGGCCAGGTCGTTGATGTTGAAGAACCGGCGATAGTTGATGTCATCGCCGGCGACGCCGTAGTAGGCGACCCGCCAGAACTGCTCCTGGATCAGCCCGTCCAGCGCGTGCCAGTCGGCGTTCAGCGCCGCGATACGGGCGTCGAGGGCCGCACGCGCGGCGCCGTCATCCGCCAGCAGCGCCGCCAGCTCCGCCTTCAGCGCGGCCGCGCGCTCGGCCACCTCCGGTCGCCACATCGGCAGGTCGAGGAACAGATCGCTGAGCCGGTCGAGCCCGGCATCGTCCCGGCCCAGCACACGGTCGTAGAACAGCGGGCAGATCGGCAGCTTGTGGGTGTCGTAGGCCCAGATCGCGAGCGAACCCTCGGCCTCGTCGCATTTCAACACGAGGTTGCCCGCCTTCAGCTCGACCCCGTACTGGTCGCCCAGGAACGGCACCAGCAGCTTGTTCAGCAGGTAGCGGCGGTCCGGATCCCAGTCGATGTCGAACCAGCCGGCATGGGCGGAGTCGGGTCCCCATTCCAGCACGTCGAGCCAGAGCGGGTTGTCGGAGCCGCCGACCCCCATGTGGTTGGGCACGAAGTCGAGGATCTGGCCGATCCCCTCGCGGCGGAACGCCTGCACCATGGCGGCGAACTCGGCCTCGGTGCCGAGTTCCGGATTCAGCGCCTGGTGGTCGGTGATGTCGTAACCGTGCGTGCTGCCGGGACGTGCCTTCAGGAACGGCGAGGCATAGACGTGGCTGACGCCGAGCCGGCCCAGATAGGGCGCGATCGCGGTCGCATCGTTGAAGCCGTATCCGGCATGGAACTGCAGCCGGTAGGTGGCGCGCGGGATGGTCATGCGGTCTCCAGCGTCCAGCGCACCGACCACGGGCCGAGGTCGGCGTCGCACTCGCCTTCGGCCCAGATCGTGCGGCCCTGGGCGGGCGGAAAGCCGACCGGACGGTCGGACAGGTTGGCGGCGAGCACCAGGCGGTCGGCGCCGGACTGCCACGTGACCACGACCGCCGAATGGTCCACGACCACCGCCTGCCCAGCGCCGGCGATCCCGGGCAGTAAAGGCACGACATGCTGGCGGCGGGCGGCGATCAGGCTGCGATAGTGCGCGAGGTGATCCTCGTCGATCACCGACCAGTCGAGCTTGGCGGACGTGAAGGTCGCCTCCGCCAGCGGGTCGGGGATGCGGTCGCGCTGGGCGGGGTCCTGGAACTCCGGAAAGCGCGCGAATTCCTCCCTGCGGCCCTTGCGGACAGCGTCGGCGAGGTCGCCCTCGAAGTCGCAGAAGAACGGGAACGGCTGCCGGGCGCCCCACTCCTCGCCCATGAACAGCATCGGCGCCTGCGGCAGCAGCAGGTAGGTGGCGGCCAGCGCCCGCATCGCCTCCGGCGACGCGATCGTGCCCAGGCGCTCGCCGAAGGCGCGGTTGCCGACCTGGTCGTGGTTCTGGATGAAGGCGACGAACGCACCCGGCGGCAGGTGCGCGCTGGGCTCGCCGCGCGCACTGCCGCGGTAGGGCATCATCTGGCCCTGGTAGCCGAAGCCCTCGGCCAACGCCCGGCCGAGCAGCTCGGTGTCGCCCTCGTAGTCGGCGTAGTAACCGGTGCGCTCGTGCGTGGCGGCGACGTGCAGCACGTGGTGCATGTCATCGTTCCACTGCGCGGTGTAGTGCACGGGCGTGCGGCCGCTCCGGGCGAGACGGACGGGGTCGTTGTCCTCGTTCTCCAGCAGCAGGTGCAGCGGCCGGCTCACGCTCGCGCGCGCGCGCTCGGCCAGCTCGTCGAGCAGGTGGCGGTCGCCGTCGTCGATGATCGCGTGCACGGCGTCGAAGCGCAGCCCGTCGAGGCGGAACTCGGCGATCCAGTAGAGCGCGTTGCCGATGACGAACTCGCGCACCGGGGCCGCGTGCGGGCCGTCGTAGTTGATGGCCGCCCCCCACGGTGTCTCGTGGCGGTCGGTGAAGAACTGCGGCGCATAGACCGGCAGGTAGTTCCCGTCCGGTCCAAAATGGTTGTAGACGACGTCGAGCAGGACCGCGATGCCGCGCGCATGCGCCGCGTCCACCAGCGCCTTCAGCTCGTCCGGACGGCCATAGCTCGAGTCCGGTGCGTAGGGCAGCACGCCATCATAGCCCCAGTTGCGGGCGCCGGGGAAATCGGCGATCGGCATGATCTCGATGGCGGTGACGCCGAGCTCGACCAGATGGTCGAGTTTGTCGGCCGCGGCCCGGAACGTCCCCTCCGGCGTGAAGGCGCCGACGTGCAACTCGTAGAGCACCACCTCGTCCCAGTCGCGGCCGTGCCAATCGGTGCGCCAGCGATACGAGGCCGGATCCGTCACCTCGCTGGGCCCGTGCACGTCCTCCGGCTGGTAGCGGGAGGCCGGGTCGGGCACCAGCATGCCGTCGGGCAGCCGGTAGCGGTAGAGCGTGCCGACGCCGATGCCCCCGACGAACGTCTCGAAGAACCCGTCCACGTCCCGCTCCATCGCGATGACGCGTCCGTCCGCCTCCAGCACCACCGACAGCGTGTCGCAGCCGGGCGCCCAGAGGCGGTAGCGGACGCCCCCCGCCTCGAGCGTGGCGCCCTGCGCGGCCGCGGTCATGTGGTCACGCCCGGGATCAGCTCGAACATCAGGAACGAGCGGCCGGTGACGTCGTACACCTGCTCGGAGGCGAAATGCTGGTCCTCGCGCTCCTCCTCCTCCTCGGAGATGTTGCTGTCGATCAGCAGCTTCCAGTGCTGGTCCGACACGCTGGGCAGCTTGAAGCCGACCAGGTCGTGCCAGGCGTTGAACACCATCAGCAGGGTGGCGTCGGCGCCGCGCCGGCGGATGCCGGTGGGCTGCGCGCGGCCGTCGAGCATGAGGCCGAAGCACTGCGAGGTCGGCCAATCCTCCTGCTCCATCTCGCCGCCGCCCGCATTGACCCAAGTGAGCTCCTTGATGTCGAGCTCCTCGTTGTAGGCTTCGGTGAGGAAGCGGCCGCGGCGCAGGATCGGGAACCGGCGGCGGAGCGTGGTCAGGCGGGAGACGAAGCGGATCAGGCTCTGCCCCTTGTCCCCGATGTCCCAGTTGATCCAGCTGATGTCGCTGTCCTGGCAGTAGGCGTTGTTGTTGCCATCCTGCGTGCGGCCGAACTCGTCGCCGGCCAGCAGCATCGGCGTGCCCTGGCTCAACAGCAGGGTCGCCAGCATGTTGCGGATCTGGCGGGCGCGCACGCGCTGGATGTCGGGGTCGTCGGTCAGGCCCTCGACGCCGTAATTGTCGGAGCGGTTGTCCGACGAGCCGTCCTTGTTGTCCTCGCCGTTGGCCTCGTTGTGCTTCTCGGCGTAGGTGACGCAGTCGTTCAGCGTGAAGCCGTCGTGCGCGGTGATGAAGTTGACGCAGGCCCAGGGCTTGCGGCCCTGGCGGTCGAACTCGGCCGGGCTGCCCAGCAGGCGGGGCGCGATCTTGCCGGCGTTCAGGCCGCCCTTCCAGAACTCCCGGGCCTCGTCCCGGAACTTGTCGTTCCACTCGGCCCAGCCGGGCGGGAACTCGCCGACCTGGTAGCCGCCGGGGCCGCAGTCCCACGGCTCGGCGATCAGCTTCACGGTCTGCAGCACCGGATCCTGCGAGCACGCCTTGAGGAAGCCGGACTGGTTGTCGAAGCCGTTGGGCTCGCGCGCTAGGATGGTGCCGAGATCGAAGCGGAAGCCGTCCACGAACGTCTCGGTCGCCCAGTAGCGCAGGCTGTCCGTCACCAGCTGGATCACGCGCGGATGGCTGAGGTTGACCGTGTTGCCGGTCCCGGTGTCGTTCACGTAGTAGCGCGGCTGGTCGTGCAGGAGCCGGTAGTAGGAGGCGTTGTCGATGCCCTTGTAGGAGAGGGTCGGTCCGCGCTCGTTGCCCTCCGCGGTGTGGTTGTAGACCACGTCCAGAATCACCTCGAGGCCGGCCTCGTGGATGCTGCCGACCATCTCCTTGAACTCGCGCAGCGACTGCTCCGGCTCCGACGCGTAGCGCGTGTTGGGCGCGAAGAAGCCGATCGAATTGTAGCCCCAGTAGTTGGTGAGGTCCTTCTCCAGCAGGTTGCTGTCGAGGATGAAGCTGTGCAGGGGCAGGAACTCGATCGAGCTGACGCCGATCGACTTGATGTAGTCCAGCACGTCCGGCGCCTGCATGCCCTTGTAGGTGCCGCGCAGCGCCTCGGCCACCTTCGGGTGCTTCCTTGTGTAGCCGCGCAGGTGGGTCTCGTAGAGGACGGTGCGGTCCCAGGGGATCGGGTTGCGCCGCTTCGGGCCATTCCACTCGAAGTTCGGGTCGATCACCACGCTCTTGGGCATGAAGGGCGCGCTGTCCCGCTCGTCGAAGCTCAAATCCTCGTCGGCATGTCCGATGGTGTAGCCGAACAGCGCCGGGTTCCACTCCAGCTCGCCGAAATGCGCGCGCGCATAGGGGTCGAGCAACAGCTTGTTGGAGTTGAAGCGGTGGCCGGACAGCGGCTCGTACGGACCGTGCACGCGGAAGCCGTAGATCTGGCCGGGTCCCACGTCCGGCAGGTAGCCGTGATAGATCTGGTCGGTATATTCCGGAAGCGGGACGCGCTCCAGCTCGACCTTGCCGTCTTCGTCGAACAGACACACCTCGACCTTGGTGGCGTTGGCCGAGAACAGCGCGAAGTTGGTGCCGTTGCCATCCCAGGTGGCACCCCGGGGATAGGGAAGGCCCTCGCGGAGTCGGTTTGTCACGATGCTGGCCACGGCTCATCCTTCGGCGCGGGTGTCGGTTCGTCCCGGACAGAACCCACCCGGCGGGGCGCGGTTCCGTTACGTCCGGGCGCCGGACGGCCGGGGAACGGCCGGGTCTCGCCGAAGGCGAGCGTCACGAAGGCGTCGGGGTCGAGGCCACGCCGGGCGAGCGCCGCCGCCAGCCGCGCCGGTGGCTCGCCGATCGGCTCGTCGGTGAGCTGGAAGGTGCCGTGATGCATGCCGACCGAACGGCGGGCGCCCAGCGCCAGGTGGGCGCCAACCGCCTCCTCCGGATCCATGTGCACGGCACGCATCAGCCGGGGCGGATCGTAGGCGCCGATCGGCAGCAGGGCGAGGTCGGGAGCGCCGAGGCGGGCGGCGATCGCCGCCCAGTGCGGCCCGTCGCCGGAGTCGCCGGCGAACAGCACGCGACCGGCCGGACCCTCGATCATGAAGCCGGACCAGAGCGCCCGGCGCGCGTCCCATGGGGTGCGGGCGGAGAAGTGGCGGGCCGGGGTCGCGACCACCCGCGCGTCGCCGACCGCGGTCTCCTGCCACCAGTCCAGCTCGGTGACGGCAGTGGCGCCGGCCTGAGCCAGCAGGGAGCGATTGCCGAGCGGCGTCACGAGGCGCGGGCGGTCGCGGGCGACGACCGCCCGCAGGCTGGGCAGGTCGAGATGGTCGTAATGGTTGTGGCTGACCAGCACGAGGTCGACCGGCGGCAGCTGCGCCAGCGTGCGCCCCGGCGGCCGCGCCCGCCGCGGACCGGCCCAGCCGACGGGCGAGCAGCGATCGCTGAACATCGGGTCGGTCAGGATCACCAGGCCGCCCAGCCGGATCAGGAAGCTCGCATGGCCGATGAAGGTGAGCGAGAGCATGCCGGCGGCGGGAGCCGCCAGCGGGTCGCCGGCGGGCGGCGGGTCGACGATGCCGGTCGGCCAGGGCGAGCGGGTGCCCCCCAGGCGCCAGCACAGGATCGGCAGAAGGCGCCCGCCCGCCTGCACCACTGGACCGTCGCCGATCGGCGGGTTGTGGAAGCGTTCGCCGTCGAAATGGTCGGAGGGCGGGTGGGCAGGCGCGGTCAAGGGGCGCGGCCGGCCGGCGCCCCGGTGATGATGCGGGCGCCGCGGCCGTAGGTGAGCCAGGCCCACACCCAGTTCACGTAGACCACGGCCCGGTTGCGGACGCTGACCAGCAGCATCAGGTGCACGGCGCTCCAGACCAGCCAGGCCAGCCGGCCGGTGAGCCGGACGAAACCGAAATCGGCGATGGCGCTGTTGCTGCCGATGATCGCGAGCTGGCCCCAGTCGCGGTACCGGAACGGCGCCGGCGGCGCCGCGCGGCCGCGCAGCCGGCCGGCGATCAGGTGGCCGACATAGGCGCCCTGCTGCTTGGCGACCGAGCCCAGCCCCGGCAGCGGCCGGCCGCCGGGCCCGGCCAGCCGCATCGCGTCGCCGACGACGAAGATCGCCGGGTCCCCGGGCAGCGAGCAGTCCCGGGACACCTCGACCTGTCGCCCATGGCCCGCCGCCGCCACGCCGAGCCAGCGCGCCACCGGGGTCGCCTCGGTGCCGGCGGCCCAGAACACGCACGCCGCCTCGATCCGCTCGGCCCCGGCGACCACGCCGCCCTCGTCCATCCGCTCCACCCCGGCGCCGAGCCGCAGCTCGATGCCGAGCGCCCGGAGCCGGCCGCCGGCATAGGCGGAGAGCCGCTTTGGGAACGCCGCCAGCACCGCGTCGCCGGCGTCGCAGAGCACGATGCGGGCCTCGGACGGCCGGATGTGCCGGAAGTCGCGCGCCAGCGTCTTGTGCGCGAGCTCGGCGATCGAGCTGGCCAGCTCGACCCCGGTCGGACCGGCGCCGACCACCACGAAGGTCAGCAGCCGGCGCACCTCGGCGGCGTCGGTGCAGGCCTCGGCGCGCTCGAAGGCGTCGAGCAGCCGGTCGCGCAGCGAGAGCGCGTCCGCCAGGCTCTTCAGGCTGGGCGCCCGCGCCGACCAGTCGTCGTGGCCGAACCAGGACGACACCGAGCCGGTGGCCAGGATCAGGCTGTCGTAGCCGACCGGCGCCGCGCCCTGCAGCCGCACCAGCCGTCGCGCGCGGTCGATGCCGACCAGCTCGGCCATCAGCACCTCGACGTTGGCCGCACCCCGGAACGCCGAGCGCACCGGCAGCGCGATGTCCTCGGCCCCGAGCGCCGCGGTCGCCACCTGGTAGAGCAGGGGCTGAAACAGGTTGTGGTTGGTGCGGTCGATCAGCGTCACCCGGGCCGTCGTGCCGGCCAGGGCACGCGCCGCCGCCAGACCGCCGAAGCCGGCGCCGACGATCACGACGCGGTGAGGAGCGGTGCCGTCCGGCGAGGCCGTTTGGGCCCCGGCGCCTGCCGTCCGATCGTGCGCGCTGGCTATCTGCATGGGGCTTTCGCGGTCCTGACGTCGTGCCGCCGGGGACCGGACCGGCCGTGCGGGCGCAACGGCGATGCGGCGGGCGCGGTTGCATTGGCCGCCGGTCCGCCTGTAATGGTCGGTGACCGATCGGTCAGGCCACGTTCCGTGGACTGCCCGGCCATCGTCACGCGATCGGCTCCCAGGCCGGGCCGCCTTCGAGGATAGCTCCAATGCAGCGCGTCCTGGCGCTCACCTCCCCCTGGACCGCCCGGCCCGTGGCGATCGCGCCGATCCGGGCCGGCCTCCGCTCCGTCCCGCCGCGCGTGGCCCTGGCCGTCGTCTGCCTGCTGGCGAGCGGCCCCGGTGACCCGGCGCTGGCGCAGAAGGGCGGCCCGCCGTCGGGGCCGCCCCCGGTGGGCGTGGCCCAGGTCCGTGACAGCGCCGTCACCTCCAGCTCGCAATATATCGGCCGCATCCAGGCGATCGATCGGGTGGCGCTGGTGCCGCGGGTGACCGCCTATCTCGACAAGCGATTGTTCGACGAGGGCTCCGAGGTGAAGCAGGGCCAGCTGCTCTATGTGCTGGAGCAGGGCCCGTTCCAGGCCCAGGTGCTGGCGCAGCAGGGCACGCTGGCGCAGGCCCAGGCCAACGTCGCCAACGCGAAGGTGAACTTTCAGCGCCAAGTGCAGCTGCTGCGCACGCCGGCGGGGCAGAAGCAGGCCTACGACAACGCGCAGGAGACCGCGCAGAGCGGGGCGGCCAGCGTGCTGACCGCGGAGGGCAACCTGCAGGCATCCCAGATCCAGCTCGGCTACACCGAGATCCGGGCCCCGGTGAACGGGCGCATCACCTCGACGGCGGTGAACGAGGGCAACGTGGTCAGCCCCAGCAGCGGCACGCTGGCCACCATCGTTACCCAGGACCCGATGTACGTCGTCTTCCCGATCGCCTCGCGCGACCTGCTGACGCTGCAGAAGAAGTATCAGGCGGAGGGTGGGCTGGAGCACGCGGTGATCGAGCTCACGCTGGGCGACGGCTCGCGCTACGACCACGACGCCGCGCTGGACTACGTGGCGCCGACCGTGTCGGAGCAGACCGACACCATCACGCTGCGCGCCACCGTACCCAACCCGACCCGGGACGGGGGGAGCGCCGGCACCAACAGCGGCGTCAGCAGCCGCGAGCTGGTGGACGGCGAGTTCGTCACCGTGACGGTGGCCGATCCGCATCCGGTCGAGCAGGTGGTGGTGCCGACCTCGGCGGTGCTCGCCGACCAGCAGGGCAACTACGTGTTCGGGCTGGGCCCGCACAACAAGGCGGTCCGCATCAACATCAAGCAGGGCGAGACCACCGGCACCGACTCGGTGGTGCTGTCCGGGCTGCGGGCCGGCCAGACCATCATCGTCGACGGCATCCAGAAGGTGCATGCCGACGGCGCGGTATCGCCGGGACCGGCGCAGCCGGTGCTGACCGATCCGGAAGCGGCGGCGACCCGGGCGGCGGCGGGACCACAGCCTGGCCAGGGCGGCGCCGGTGCCGCCACCAACGCGGCGGCGACGCAGGGCAGCCCGTCGCCGCCGGCGAGTACCGCTCCATCCCAGCGCTAGCCGCTTCGGATGAGGGTGCCGCGCACGTGACCGATCCGAAATCGCAGGATGGACGGGCGCCCTGCCGCCGGCGGGGTCCGCGGGCGCGTACCCCGGCCCTCCACGCTCCAGGAGCCAGGGCATGATCTCCGGCGTGTTCATCGACCGGCCCAGGCTGGCGATCGTGATCGCGATCGTCATCACCATGGCCGGCCTCGTCGGCCTGACCCGCATCCCGGTGGCGCAGTTCCCCGACATCGTGCCGCCGCAGGTGCAGGTGGCCGCCACCTATCCGGGCGCCTCCGCGTCGGTGGTCGAGCAGTCGGTGGCGCAGCCGATCGAGGCGCAGGTCGTCGGCGTCGACAAGATGATCTACATGCGCTCGGTGAGCGGCAACGACGGCTCGTACAACCTGACCGTCAGCTTCCAGCTCGGCACCAACCCCGACATCAACACGGTGAACGTGCTGAACCGGGTGCAGACCGCCAACGCCGAGCTGCCGTCGGTCGTACAGGCCGAGGGCCTGACGGTGCAGAAGCGCTCGTCGGCGATCCTGCAGTTCATCAACTTCTACAGTCCGACGGGGAAGTTCACCCCGCTGTTCATCGCCAACTACCTGACCATCAACGTGATCGACCCGGTCTCGCGCACGCCCGGCGTCGGCCAGGCGTCGCTGCTGTCGCGGCAAAAGTACTCGATGCGGATCTGGTTCGACACCAACCGGCTGACCAACCTCGGCCTGTCGCCCTCCGACATCACCGGGGCCATCGCGCAGCAGAACACGGTGGCCGCCGTCGGCCGCATCGGTGCGCGTCCGGTGGGGCCGGAGCAGCAGTACCAGTTCAACGTGCAGACGCAGGGGCGCCTGGTGACGCCCGAGCAGTTCGGCGATATCGTGATCCGTGCGCAATCGGATGGGTCGGTGCTGCGTCTGCGCGACGTGGCGCGGGTCGAGCTCGGGTCGCAGACGCTCGATTCCGAATCGCGCTACGACGGCAAGCCCTCGGTGGCGCTGGCGATCTACCTGGCCCCCGGCGCCAACGCGCTCAACACGGCGACGGCGATCACCAAGCTGGTGGACCACCTGTCGCACCGCTTCCCGTCCGAACTCGCCTACAACGTCACCTACGACAGCACCGACTTCGTGCGCGACACGGTGAGCGAGGTGCTGAAGACGCTGGCCGAGGCGTTCGCGCTGGTGGTCGTGGTGGTGTTCCTGTTCCTGGGCAGCCTGCGCGCCACCATCATCCCCACCATCGCGATCCCGGTCAGCCTGATCGGCGCCTTCGCCGGCATGGAAGCGCTGGGGTTCTCGGCCAACACCGTCTCGCTGCTGGCGCTGGTGCTGGCGATCGGCATCGTCGTCGACGACGCCATCGTGGTGGTCGAGAACGTCGAGCGCGTGATGGGCGAGCATCCCGACATGCCGCCGCGCGAGGCCACCCGGCTCGCGATGACGCAGATCACCGGGCCGATCATCGCCATCACCCTGGTGCTGCTGTCGGTGTTCGTGCCGATCGCCTTCATCCCCGGGCTGTCCGGCGTGCTGTTCCAGCAGTTCGCGGTGACGATCTGCGTCGCCATGCTGATCTCGGCGCTGAACGCGCTGACGCTGTCGCCGGCGCTGTGCGGCGTGTTCCTGCGCCATGGCGGCGCGCATCGCGGCATCATGGGATACGTGCAGCGGGCGATCGACCGCACCCGGAACGGCTACTCCAACGTCGTCGGTCGGCTGCTGGGCTTCGCCATCGGCGGCATCCTGGTGGTGCTGGTCTGCGTCGGCGCGGTCGGGCTGATGCAGCGCTCGCTGCCGGCCGGCTTCCTGCCGGAGGAGGACCAGGGCGGGTTCTTCATCAACGTGCAGCTGCCCGACGGCGCCTCGGTGTCGCGCACCAGCGGCGTGGTGGGCCAGGTCGAGCGGATCGCGGCCGGCCTGCCCGGCGAGCTGCACGCCTTCTCGGTGATCGGCTACTCGTTCCTCGACACCGTGCAGGAGCCGAACGCCGGCTTCGTGTTCGTGCGGCTGAAGCCGTTCGGCCAGCGCACGCGCTCGTCCGAAAGCGCCACCGCCCTGATCGGCCGGGTGTTCGGCCAGGTGCAGCGCATCCGCGCCGCCACGGTGTTCCCGTTCAACCTGCCGCCGATCATCGGGCTCTCGCCGGGCGGCGGCTTCGAGTACGAGCTGGAAGGGTTGGAGGGCCAGGATCCGACGGCGCTCGGCGCGCAGTTGAAGGGCCTGCTGGCCGCCGCCAACGCCAGCCCGGACCTGGCGCGGGTGTTCACCACCTTCACCGCCACCAACCCGTCGCTGTTCCTCGACATCGACCGCGCCAAGGCGCAGGCGCTCGGCGTCAACGTGAACGACATCTTCAACACGCTGCAGACCACGCTGGGCGGCAGCTACGTCAACGACTTCAACCTGTTCGGCCGGGTATGGCAGGTCAACGTCGAGGGCGAGGCGCGCGACCGCGCCAAGATCGAGGATCTGTGGCGGCTCTACATCCGCAACAGCAGCGGCGGCACGGTGCCGCTGCGGGCGCTGGCGTCCCTGCGCATCGTCATCGGCCCGCAGGCGATCACCCGCTACAACAACCTGCGCGCCATCACCCTCAACGGCACGCCCGCGGCCGGCGTCTCGTCCGGCACCGCGCTGGCCACCATGGCCGCGATCTCGGGCCGGACGCTGCAGGACGGCTACGACTACGAGTGGACCAGCACCGCGTACCAGGAGGTGCAGGCCAGCGGCAAGACCGGCATCATCCTGGCGCTGGCGATCCTGTTCGCCTACCTGTTCCTGGTCGGGCTCTACGAGAGCTGGATCATCCCGATCCCGGTGCTGATGTCGGTGAGCGTGGGCGTGCTCGGCGCCTTCATCGGCATCCTGATCGGCGGGCTGTCGCTCGACCTCTACGCGCAGATCGGGCTGGTGGTGCTGATCGCGCTGGCCGCCAAGAACGGCATCCTGATCGTCGAGTTCGCCAAGGACCGCCGCGAGGAGGGCGAGACCATCCGCGAGGCCGCGCGTCAGGGTGCCCACATGCGGTTCCGCGCCGTGATGATGACCTCGTTCGCCTTCATCCTGGGCCTGTTGCCGCTGGTCACCGCCACCGGGGCCGCCGCGGTCAGCCGCCGCGACGTCGGCACGCCGGTGTTCGCCGGCATGCTGGCAGCCAGCGGCGTCGGCATCTTCATCATCCCGATGCTCTACGTGACGTTCGAGACCCTGCGCGAATGGCTGCACCGGGTGATGGGGATCGGACAGCATCCGCCGGCGGGACAGGGTCCCGACACGCGCGTCTAGAGGATGATCCGATTGCTTAGGCTCACGGATCATCCTCTAGCTTGTTGTTTTGACTAGTATCTTTATCCGATCGAACGAGTCCGGTCGATCGGATGATGCTCTAGATCAGGTCCGGCGCCCCGTCCGATCCCGGCCCAGGCAACGATACCCTGCGATCTCATTATAGAGCCGGGTTCCGGAGGCCGTCGCTCGCGTTTTCGTGAACCGGATGCTCCTGTCCCCGTCCACCCGGCGCGCGTTTCAACGAGGCATCGGCGGCGCGGCCCGCTCACAGGGCGGCCCGCTCACAGGACGAAGGACGGTTTATCCATGCAGCCAGCCCAGGACCGCACCGTCCGCGCGCCGGACGGCGCGGCGAGCCCGCCGGTCTCGATCGACCAGCTCTGCATCAACACCATGCGCACCCTGGCCATGGACGCCGTGCAAAAGGCGAAGTCGGGCCACCCCGGCACGCCGATGGCGCTGGCGCCAGCCGGCTACGTGCTGTGGAACCAGCTGCTGCGCTACAACCCGGACGACCCGAACTGGCCGAACCGCGACCGCTTCGTGCTGTCGGTCGGGCACGCCTCGATGCTGCTCTACTCGCTGATCCTGCTGGCCGGCGTGAAGTCGGTGAACGAGGGCGAGGACCGCTCCAAGCCATCGCTGACGCTCGACGACATCAAGCAGTTCCGCCAGCTCAGCAGCAAGACGCCGGGGCATCCTGAATACCGTTTCACGTCGGGCGTCGAGACCACCACCGGGCCGCTCGGTCAGGGCTGCGGCAACTCGGTCGGCATGGCGATGGCGCAACGCTGGCTGGCCGAGCGCTACAACAAGCCGGGCTACCCGGTATTCGACTACCACATCTGGACCTTCAGCGGCGACGGCGACCACATGGAGGGCGTCTCCGGCGAGGCCGCCTCGATCGCCGGGCATCTCCGGCTGTCGAACCTGACCTGGCTCTACGACAGCAACCAGATCAGCATCGAGGGCTCGACCCGGCTCGCCTTCATCGAGGACACGCACAAGCGATTCGAGGGCTATGGCTGGAACGTGGTCGAGGTGGTGGACGCCAACGACCTCGAGCTGCTGCGGGAGCGCTTCGAGGAGGCGCGGGCGCAGGACGGCATCGCCGGCGGCAAGCCGACGCTGATCGTGGTGCACAGCCAGATCGCTTATGGCGCACCGAAGAAGGCCGGCACCGCGGCGGCGCACGGCGAACCGCTGGGCGACGAGGAGATTGCCGGCACCAAGCGGTTCTACGGCTGGCCCGAGGACAAGAGCTTCTACGTGCCGGACGGGGTGCCCGAGCACTTCCAGGCCCATCTCGGCGATCGCGGCCGCGGCTTGAACGCGGCGTGGCTCGAGATGATGGCCCGCTATCGGGCCGAGTATCCCGAGCTGGCCGCCGAGCTCGAGATGATGAACCAGCACGAGCTGCCCGAGGGATGGGATCGCGAGATCCCGACCTTCGAGGCCGACAAGAAGGGCGTGGCATCCCGGGAAAGCTCGGGCAAGATCCTGAATGCGATCGCGCTCAACCTGCCCTGGATGATCGGCGGCGCCGCCGACCTGTCGCCGTCGACCAAGACCAACCTCACCTTCCAGGGGGCGGGCAGCTTCGAGGCCGGCGCCTATGGCGGCCGGAACCTGCATTTCGGCGTGCGCGAGCACGCGATGGGATCGATCACCAACGGCATCGCCCTGTCCGGCATCCGGCCGTACTGCTCCGGCTTCCTGATCTTCTCCGACTACATGAAGGCGCCGATCCGGCTGTCGGCGATCATGGAGCTGCCGGTCGTCTACATCTTCACCCACGACAGCATCGGCGTCGGCGAGGACGGGCCGACGCACCAGCCGATCGAGCAGCTGGCACAGCTGCGCGCGACGCCGGGCCTGATGACGATCCGGCCCGGCGACGCCAACGAGGTCGCCGAGGCATGGCGGGTGATCGTGCCGCTGAAGGAGCAGCCGGCGGTGCTGGCGCTGAGCCGTCAGCCGCTGCCGACGCTGGATCGCACGAAGTATGCGCCGGCCTCGGGGCTCGCCAAGGGCGCCTACGTTCTCGGCGACTGCGACGGCACCCCGGAGGTGATCCTGATGGCGACCGGCTCGGAGCTGGCCCTGGCGGTCGGCGCCTACGAGACCCTCGTCGCCGAGGGCATTCGGGCGCGCGTGGTGTCGATGCCGTCGTTCGATCTGTTCGAGGAGCAGACCGACGAATACAAGGAGAGCGTGCTGCCGCGGGCCGTCACGGCGCGCGTCGCGGTCGAGCAGGCGACCTCGTTCGGCTGGGACCGCTATGTCGGCTTCGACGGCACCATCATCGGCATGCACACCTTCGGCGCGTCCGCGCCGATGAGCGACCTGATGACGAAGTTCGGCTTCACGCCGGAGAAGGTGCTGGAGGCGGCGCGCAAGCAGGCAAGGGGTTCCACCCCCTGACCCCGCCAAAGGCTGCGGCTCTGGACACCATCCTATAAGAACCGGGATCCAAGGGCCTCGGCCCTTGGCGGGTCCAGGGCAGGGCCCTGGCCTTTCCTTCAAGGGGACAAGCTCATGAACGTCGTTCAGAAGACTCCCAGCATGCAGGATGCGGGCAACCCGCTGCGGACCCTGGAGAAGTTCGGGCAGTCGCCCTGGCTCGACTTCATCCAACGCTCGTTCGTGAACGACGGGAGCCTGGCCGGGCTGGTGCGCGACGACCGGCTGAAGGGCGTCACCTCGAACCCGGCCATCTTCGAGAAGGCGATGGGGCACGGCAGCGACTACGACGAGCAGCTGCGGACGATCGTCGGCGAGAACAACACCGACGTGTCCGAGATCTACGAGACCATGGCGATCGCCGACATCCGCGCCGCCGCCGACGTGCTGAAGCCGGTGTGGGACGAGACCGAGGGTCTCGACGGCTACGTCAGCCTGGAGGTCTCGCCCTACCTCGGCCTGCGCACCGAGCCCTCGATCCTCGAGGCGCGGCGGCTATGGGAGGCGGTCGGCAAGCCGAACCTGATGGTCAAGGTGCCGGGCACCGAGGCCGGTGTGCCGGCGATCCAGCAACTGATCGGCGATGGCATCAACATCAACGTCACGCTGCTGTTCTCGATCGACGCATACGAGAAGGTGCTGGAGGCCTACATCTCGGGGCTCGAGGAGCGGCACGGCAAGGGCGAAGACATCTCGCACATTTCCTCGGTCGCCTCGTTCTTTGTCAGCCGCATCGATGGTCTGATCGACAAGGCGATCGACAAGAGGGTGGCCGACGGCGATCCGGAGGCGCCGTCGCTGAAGGCGCTGCGCGGCAAGGTGGCGATCGCCAACGCCAAGATGGCCTACCAGCACTACCTCGAGGTCTCGGCCGGCTCGCGCTGGCAGACGCTGAAGGCGGCCGGCGCCAATCCGCAGCGGCTGCTGTGGGCCTCCACCGGGGTCAAGGACAAGGCCTATAGCGACGTGCTGTACGTCGAGGAACTGGTCGGCGCCGACACCGTGAACACGATGCCGCCGGCCACCATGGACGCGTTCCGCGACCACGGCGTCGCCCGCAACGCGCTCATCGAGGACGTGGATGGCGCCCGGCACGTGCTGGCCGAGACGGAACGGCTGGGCCTCGACCTGGACGGCGTGACGACGAAGCTGGTGAAGGACGGCGTCGACGCGTTCGCCGACAGCTTCGACGCGCTGCTGGGCGCGGTGGCGGCGAAGAAGGCCGACATGGCCGGAGACACCGTGGCCACGATGTCGATGACGGTGCCGGGGCCGCTTGACGAGGCGGTGAAGGCGAGCCTGGAGGAATGGCGCAAGGGTGGCACGGTGCGGCGGCTGTGGGAGCGCGACGCCGCAGTCTGGACCGGCACCGACGAGGCGAAGTGGCTACGCTGGCTCGACATCGTCGGCGAGCGCATCGAACACGTGGACGAACTGACCGCATTCCAGGGCCAGGTGAAGGAGCGGGGCTTCGGCCACGTGCTGCTGCTCGGCATGGGGGGCTCGAGCCTCGGCCCGGAGGTGCTGGCGGAGACGTTCGGCCAGCGCGCCGGCTATCCGGAGCTGCACGTGCTGGACAGCACCGACCCGCAGCAGGTGGCGACGTTCGAGGGCAAGATCGATCTGGCCAAGACGCTGGTGATCGTCAGCTCGAAGTCCGGCGGCACGCTGGAGCCGAACATCCTGAAGGCGTATTTCTTCGACAGGATGAAGGCGGCGGTCGGCGACAAGGCGGGCGATCATTTCGTAGCCGTGACCGATGCGGGGTCGCACATGGAGGATGTCGCAACCCAGGACGGGTTCTGGCGCATCTTCCACGGCGACAAGGAGATCGGCGGCCGCTACTCGGTGCTGTCCAACTTCGGGCTGGTGCCGGCGGCAGCGATCGGACTCGACCTGCCGGAGTTCCTGTCCAACGCCGAGCGGATGGCCAAGGCCTGCTCGGCCGGCACGCCGCCGCTGCAGAACCCGGGCATCCTGCTGGGCACGCTGCTGGGCGTGGCGGCCAAGCATGGCCGCGACAAGGTGACGATCGCGGCCTCGCCCGGCATCGCCGACCTCGGCGCCTGGCTGGAGCAGCTGCTGGCGGAATCGACCGGCAAGGACGGGCATGGCCTGATCCCGATCGAGGGCGAGACGCTGGGCGCGCCAGGGCTCTACGGCCAGGACCGCGTGTTCGCCTACCTGCGGCTGACCGACAGCCCGGACGCGACGCAGGACGCGGCATTGAAGGCGCTCGCCGAGGCCGGTCACCCGGTGGCGACGATCGCGCTGTCGTCGAAGATGCAGATCGCGCAGGAGTTCTTCCGCTGGGAGTTCGCCACCGCGGTGGCGGGCGCCATCATCGGGATCGACGCCTTCAACCAGCCGGACGTCGAGGCGAGCAAGATCGCGACCCGCAAGCTCACCGACGCCTACAGCCAGAGCGGCTCGCTGCCGGCCGAGAAGCCGTTCGCCACCGATGGCGACTTCAGCTTCTTCGCCGACGAGAAAATGGCGGGCGCCCTCCGGGGCGACACGCTCGAGGCCGTGCTGAAGGCGCACTTCGCCACCGCGAAGGCCGGTGACTACGTGGCGTTGCTGGCGTACATCGAGCGCGACCCGAAGACCATCGAGTGGATCCAGTCGGCGCGACTGGCGATCCGAGACGGCCTGCATGTGGCGACGGCGGCCGAGTTCGGCCCGCGGTTCCTGCATTCCACCGGACAGGCCTACAAGGGTGGGCCGAACAGCGGCGTGTTCCTGCAGATCACCGCCGACGACGTGGCTGACCTGGCCGTGCCCGGTGAGAAATACAGCTTCGGCGTGGTCAAGGCCGCACAGGCGCGCGGCGACTTCGACGTGCTGGCCGAGCGCGGCCGCCGAGCGCTCAGGGTGCATGTCAAGGGCGGCCTGGCCGCCGGCCTGGAGCGCCTGGGCGAGGCGATCCGCCAGGCCGTCGCCTGACCCCGGACCCTGGCCCTTGACCTGCGGCCCCCTGGGCCGACGACAACGCGGACGTGAAGGAGAACGCTGGCATGCAGATCGGCATCATCGGGCTTGGCAGGATGGGCGGGAACATCTCCGTCCGGCTCTCGAAGCACGGACACGAGGTGGTGCTCTTCGACCGCGACCCGAAGGTCGTGGACGCCGTGCACGGCCGCGCCGAAGGCAGCCAGGGCACGCAGGATCTGGCGGACATGATCACCAAGCTGGCCAAGCCCCGCGTGGTCTGGGTGATGCTGCCGGCAGGACACGTCACCGAGGCGACCATCGATCAGCTCGGCGGGATGATGGATGAGGGCGACGTCATCATCGACGGCGGCAACAGCTACTACAAGGACGACATCCGCCGCGCCGCCACGCTCCGCGAGGCCGGCATCCACTACGTCGACGTCGGCACGTCGGGCGGCGTGTATGGCCTCGAGCGCGGCTACTGCATGATGATCGGCGGCGCCGCCGAGGCGGTGGAGCATGTCGACCCGATCCTGTCGGCGCTGGCGCCCGGGATCGGCACCCTCGAGCGGACGCAGGGACGCGAGCACGAAAGCCTCGATCCGAAGGCGGAGCAGGGCTACCTGCATTGCGGCCCGGCCGGCTCCGGGCACTTCGTGAAGATGGTCCATAACGGCATCGAGTATGGGATCATGCAGGCGTTCGCCGAAGGCTTCGACGTACTCAAGAACAAGAACTCGGGCGACCTGCCGGAGGACATGCGCTTCGAGCTCAACACCGCCGACATCGCCGAGGTGTGGCGGCGCGGCAGCGTGATCTCGTCCTGGCTGCTGGATCTATGCGCCAACGCGCTGGCGAAGAACGAGAGCCTGTCCGACTACACGGGCCAGGTCGCGGATTCCGGCGAGGGCCGCTGGACCATCGAGGCGGCGATCGAGGAGGCGGTGCCGGTGCCGGTGCTGAGCCAGGCGTTGTTCACCCGCTTCCGCAGCCGCTCGGGCAACAATTTCGGCGAGAAGCTGCTCTCCGCGATGCGGTTCCAGTTCGGCGGCCACATCGAGCAGCACGACACCGGGCACAAGCACGGCGCCGACGTGCCGGAGAAGCACAGCTAGGATGTCCGCCCGGCTCGACCTGGACCTGCCGGACGCGCCCGGGGAGGGAGACGCGGCCGACGGGCTGCTGCCGCGGCGGAGCCCGGCCTGCACCATGGTGATCTTCGGCGGCGGCGGCGACCTCACGCGCCGCCTGCTCGTGCCGGCGATCTACAACCTTGTCGGCGCCGAGCTGCTGGACGAGAGCTTCTCGATCGTGGCCGTGGACTGGTCCGACCTCGACAGCGACGGGCTGCGCCGGCAGCTCGGCGAGACCATGCGCACCTTCGTGGCGCAGCGCAGCGCCAGCGCCGTGATGCTGCAGGAGGATCGCTGGGACTGGCTCAGCCAGCGCATCTCGTTCCTGCGCGGCGGCTTCGACGACCCCATGACCTACCAGGCGCTGTCGAGCGTCTGCGGCGTCGGCAACTGCGTGTTCTACCTGGCGGTGGCGGCACGATTCTTTGCGCCGATCGTGGGCCAGCTGGAAGCCGCCGGCCTCACCCGCGAGACCGAGACGCGGTTTCGGCGCGTGGTGGTGGAGAAGCCGTTCGGCTCCGACCTGGCCTCCGCGCGGGCGCTGAACGCGCAGCTCCGCAACGCGCTCGACGAGAGCCAGATCTATCGGATCGACCACTATCTCGGCAAGGAGACGGTGCAGAACATCCTGGCGCTGCGCTTCTCCAACGGCTTCTTCGAGCCGCTGTGGAACCGGCAGAACATCGACCACGTGCAGATCACCGCGGCCGAGACCGTAGGCGTCGAGACGCGCGGCCGGTTCTACGAGACCACCGGCGCGCTCCGAGACATGGTGCCCAACCACATCATGCAGCTGCTGGCGATGATGGCGATGGAGGCGCCGAGCTCGTTCGACGCCGACGCCGTGCGCGACGAGAAGTCGAAGGTGCTCTCCGCCGTGCACCGGCTGGATCCCGGCGACATCGTGCGCGGCCAATACAGCGCCGGCCACATCGCCGGCCGCGCCATGTCCGGCTATCGCGAGGAGGCGGACGTGGCGCCGGACAGCGGCGCCGAGACCTTCGTCGCCATGAAGCTGCGGATCGACAACTGGCGCTGGGCCGGGGTACCGTTCTATGTCCGCACCGGCAAGCGGCTGGCGCAGCGCAAGACCGAGATCGCGATCCACTTCAAGCAGGCGCCGTATGCGTTGTTTCGCGAGACGCCCGTCGAGAAGCTCACCCCCAACATCATGGTGCTGCAGATCCAGCCCTCGGAAGGCGTCACCATGCAGTTCTCGGCCAAGGTGCCCGGCCCCACCGTCAAGCTGGGCGGCGTGCGCATGAAGTTCGACTACGCCGATTGGTTCCAGGAAGACCCGAGCACCGGCTACGAGACGCTGATCTACGACTGCCTGATCGGCGACGCGACGCTGTTCCAGCGCGCCGACAACGTCGAGGCCGGCTGGGGCGTGGTGCAGCCCGCCCTCGACGCCTGGGCCGACGACGCGGCGATGCCGCCCTGTCCGCTGCAGTTCTATCCCGCCGGCAAGGCCGGCCCGGCGGCGGCCGACGCGCTGCTGGCCCGCGACGGCCGCCACTGGCTGAGGCTGAACGGATGATGACGCCGCCCCGCGCTCCGCCTGCCTCCCGGATCAGGCTGCTGGTCTCGGACATCGACGGCACGCTGATCGACGGCAACAAGGAGCTGACGGCGGCGACGCGGGCGGCCATCGTTAGGCTGCGCGAGGCAGGTATCCGGCTCTGCCTGGTCAGCAGCCGCTCGGTGCGCGGCATGCGCGCCTACCTGGACGAGATCGGCAACGACGGCCCGGCCGCCGGCCTCAATGGCGGCGAGATCGTCGCCGCCGACGGCAGCGTGCTCGAGACGCGGCCGCTCGCGGCGGAGGTGGCGCGGCTGGCGATCGAGACGCTGACGCTCAACCACGTCGATTGCTGGGCCTTCTCGGGCGACGAGTGGCTGATCCGCGATATCGCCGGCCCCTACGTGCCCCGCGAGCGCCGGGCGGTGCGGTTCGAGCCGACCGTGGTCGCGTCGTTCGAGCGGCATATCGACCGCATCGGCAAGATCATGGGGGCCAGCAACGACTACCACCTGCTGGAGCGGATGGAGACCGAGCTGCAGACCATGCTGGGCGGCGACGTCAGCGCGCACCGCTCCTCGCCCTGGTATCTCGACGTCACCCACCCGCTGGCCAACAAGGCGCGCGCGGCGCGTCGGCTGGCTAGGCTGCTGGGCATCGACCCGTCCGAGGTCGCCTGCATCGGCGACATGGACAACGACACGGCGATGCTGGCCGACGCGGCGCTGGGGATCGCCATGGGCAACGCGCCGCCGGCGGTGGCGGCGGCCGCGCATTTCGTGACCGCCACCAACGACGAGGATGGTTGGGCGGAAGCGGTGGAGGACCTGATCCTGCCGCGTGCCCCCGACGGCGCCGCAACGGAGGGGAAACCATGACCGAGCAGCCCAAGATCAGCCTGGTGCTGGCCGACGTCGACGGCACGCTGGTCACGCGCGACAAGGTGCTGACCAAGCGCGCGGTGCGGGCGGTGGCGCGCCTGCGCGAGCGCGGCATCCGCTTCGCGGTGACCAGCGGAAGGCCGCCGCGCGGCATGGGCATGCTGATCGAGCCGCTGGACATCGTCGAGCCGATCGCCGGCTTCAACGGCGGCCTGTTCGTGCGCCCCGACCTCACGATCATCGAAGCCAGGACGCTGTCGCGCGAGGCGGCCGACAAGGCGGTGCGGATCCTGCGCGAGCACGAGGTCGACGTCTGGGTCTATAGCGGCGAGGACTGGCTGGTGGGCGACGCGAAGGCGCCGCACGTCGATCGCGAGCAGTGGACGGTGAAGTTCGCGCCCACCGTCACCGACGATTTCGGCGCGGCGCTCGACCGGGCGGTGAAGATCGTCGGCGTCAGCGACGACCTCGAGCTGATGAAGCGGGTCGAGCGCGCGGCGCAGGACGGGCTCGGCAACAGCGCCTCGGCGGCGCGCTCGCAGCCGTACTACCTCGACGTGACGCACCCCGATGCCAACAAGGGCGGCGTCGTGCTCAGCCTGCAGCGGATGCTGGGCGTGGAGCCGTCCGAGGTGGCGACGCTCGGCGACCAGCCAAACGACGTGCTGATGTTCAGGAAGAGCGGCATCTCCATCGCCATGGGCCAGGCTGCTGACGAGGTGAAGCAGGCCGCCACCTATGTCAGCGACTCCGTCGAGGATGAGGGATTCGCCAAGGCGATCGAGCGCTACGTGCTGGGAGAGGCGCCGTGACCACCGGCGCCGCCCAAGGCCGCCTCGAGATCCTGGACGACGCGGAGGCGGTGGCGCGCTGGAGCGCCGATCTGCTCGTCGAACGCGCGACGGCGAGCCCGAGACCATTCGTGGTGGCGCTGTCCGGCGGTTCCACGCCGCGGCGGCTCTACGAGATCCTGGCCGGCGGCGACTATGCCCAGCGCCTGCCATGGGACCGGATGCGGCTCTGCTTCGGCGACGAGCGCTGCGTGCCGCCGACCGAGGCGGACAGCAACTACGCCATGGTCAACCAGGCGTTGCTGTCGAAGGTGCCGGTGCCGCCGGAGAACGTGTTCCGCATGCCGACCGACGGCGACCCTGCCGAGGCGGCGTGGCGCTACGCGCGTGACCTGCGCACGCTCTACGGCGCGGACGGCCTGCAGCCCGGCCGGCCGCTGTTCGACGTGGTGCTGCTGGGGCTGGGCGAGAACGGCCACACCGCGTCGCTGTTTCCCGGCACCGACGTGCTGGACGAGACCGAGGCCTGGGTCGGCAGCTGCCAGCCGCACGACGCGCCGCACGAGCGGCTGACGCTGACCTATCCGGCGATCGCCAGCAGTGCGGCGGTGCTGTTCCTGGTCACCGGCGCCGGCAAGGCCCCGGTGGTGCGCGCGGTGCGCGATGGCGACGTCTCGCTGCCGGCGGCGCGCATCCGCAGCGAAGGCGAGCTGGTCTGGGTGCTGGACCGCGCGGCCGCCGGAACCACCCAAAGTGGATGACCGCGCGTCCGAGCTGAAGCGCCGGGTCGGGGCCGCCGCGGCGGAGCTGGTCGAGGACGGCATGGTGGTCGGGCTCGGCACCGGGTCGACCGCCGACTGCATGATCGACAGCCTGGGCGTGCGCGTGCAAGCCGGCCTGCGCTGCATCGGCATCCCGAGCTCGGTGCGCAGCGGCGAGCGGGCGCGGGCGCTCGGCATCGAGATCGGCAGCTTCGCCAGCCATCCGGAGATCGATCTCACCATCGATGGCGCCGACGAGGTCGAGCGCGGCACGCTCAACCTGGTCAAGGGGCTGGGCGGCGCGCTGCTGCGCGAGAAGATCGTGGCGGCGGCATCGCGCCGCATGGTGGTGGTGGCCGACCAGGGCAAGCTGGTCGACCGGCTGGGCGAGCACACGCCGGTGCCGGTCGAGGTGTCGTCGTTCGGCTGGGAGGCGGCGGCGCTGCGGCTGGGCCGGCTCGGCGCCCGGGTGTCGCCGCGCCGCGACCGCCAGGGCGGGCTGTTCGTCACCGATGGCGGCAACATGATCCTGGACTGCGCTTTCGGCCCGATCGAGGACGCGGCGGGGGCCGAGGCGGCGATCCGCGCGATCGTCGGCGTGTTCGAGAGCGGGCTGTTCGTCGGCCGGGCCACGCTGGCGCTGGTGGCGGGCCCGGGCGGCATCGTCCGCTACGAGGCCGGATGACCGAAGCCGCGACGTCGGCCCGCATCCTGGTGGTGATGGGGGTCTCGGGTTCCGGCAAGTCCACGGTCGCCGCCCTGCTGCGTGACCGGTTGGGCTGGCTGTTCCAGGAGGGCGACGACCTCCACCCCGAGCGCAACGTCGAGAAGATGCGGGCCGGCATCCCGCTCGACGACACCGATCGGGCTCCATGGCTCGACGCCTGCGCCGCCTGGATCAGGGCCCGGCACGAGGCGGGCGAACCCGGGATCCTCACCTGCTCGGCGCTGAAGCGCAGCTACCGGACCACGCTGTCGCAGGGGCTGGCGGACGTGTGGTTCCTCTATCTGAAGGTGCCGGAGCGGCTGCTGCAGGAGCGGCTGGCGAACCGCCCCCACCACTACATGCCGGGCAGCCTGCTGCCGACGCAGCTCCGCACCCTGGAGGAGCCGGGCGCTGATGAGCGGGTGATCGAGGTCGAGGATCGCGACACCCCCGAGGCCACGGTCGCCGCGGTGCTCGAGCGGTTGTGACGCCGCACGGGGGTCAGGCGGCCGCTCGCCGCCATCCTTCCTCCTTATTCTTCCCCTCATCTCCCGAACCGATGCCGGCGCGTACGGTCGGATCGATCCTTGGACGGGGACAGTGTCGATGGCGTTGAGCAAGCGAGCGCGCGTGGCGGGCGGGATGGCGATGCTGGCGGTCGTCGGGGTCTGTGGCGGCATCCCTCCGGCCCTGAGTGCGCCAGAGGTCGGGCCGGCGCTGTCGGCGCCGAGAACGATCGAATGGCCGGGATCGCCGGTGGCGACGGTCGCCGGGACCGCGCCGCGCGGCACCGTGGTGGCGCAGTCGAAGATTGATCCCGGTCCGCTGCAAGGCCCGCTCGCGGCATCCGGTGCCGGCGCTGCGTCCCCGAGATGCTCCTGTCCGGTGGCGCATCGCGTCGTCCACCACCGCCGGGTGACGCACCATGTGGCGCCGGTGCTGGTTGCGGCGCGCCCGCTGGTGCCGCTGGTGCCGGTCTACGCCTATCCGCCGCCGGTCTTCTATCGGCCGGTCGTTCCGGTCTATGGCGTCCGGCCGTTCTATCGCCCGTACTTCTATCGTCCGTACTTCTATCGCCCGTACGGATATCGCCGCGGCTTCTACTGACCGCGGGCCTGATCGTCCGATCGTGCCCTAGAGCATCATCCGATCGAACGGACTCGTTCGATCTGATAAAGATGCTCGTCAAAACAACAAGCTAGAGGATGATCCGTGAGCCTAAGCGATCGGATCATCCTCTAGAGCATCATCCGATCGAACGGACTCGTTCGATCGGATAAAGATGCTTGTCAAAACAACAAGCTAGAGGATGATCCGTGAGCCTAGGCGATCGGATCATCCTCTAGAACCTGAACCGGGTGCCGAGCGCCAGCACGATCCCGGACGCCTGGACGGTGCCGGACAGATCGATCGGCAGCACGGCCGGCGTGCCGGCATAGGCGGTGGCGTTCCGGGTGATGGCGCTGTCCTGGAAGTCGACATAGGTCACCGCCGCATCGACGGAGAGACGCGGCGTCACCCGCACCGAGGTGCCGGCCGAGATCAGCCAGCGGTTGGCGTCCGGCACGCGCGGGTCCCGGTCGGGGCCGGGCGTCGGCGTCGGGTCGTACTGCGCGCCGGTGCGCACGATGCAGCGCGGCCACAGCCTGTACTCGATGCCGAAGGCGGCGCTCAGCGTGTCGCGATAGCCCTCCGGGATGCGGGTCGAGACAGGGCCGGTGACGGCGATCGTGTCGAACGCGCTCCAGCCGAGCCGGACCGCCTGCGCGTCGAGCGTCAGCCGGTCGGTCGTCTGCCAGCGCACGGCGAAGGTGGCCGCGCCGGGCGTGCTGAACCGCGCCTGGGCCTCGGCGGCGAGGTTCTCCGGCGCCAGCGGTCCCACCAGCCCAGCGACGTCGAGCGTGCCTTCGGTCCGGTGCCGGATGGCGGAGCGGTAGGCAGCACCCAGCACCAGTCGATCGCCCAGATGGACCTGCAGGCCGGCATTGAAACCCGCGTTCCAGCCGCTGCCGTGCAGGGTCTGGATGCCGTCCGGCGACAGCGGCGACAGGTTGGGCAGCGCGTTGCTGAGCGAGGCCACGACGTACTCGACGTTCGGCCCGATGCCGAGCCCGAGCCAGGACCGCGGCCGCCAGGCGAGGCTCGGCTGCAGGTCGATCGTGGTCAGCCGCGAGGTGAGCGCCGCATAGCGGGTCCAGCTGTCCTGCGGATACTGGGTGACGAAGCTGAACGGCGAGGTGGCGACGAAGCCCAGCGCCCAGCGATCGTCCAGCCGATAGGCCAGGCCACCGCTGCCGAGGACGCCGTCGGAGATCGGGTCGCGGATGCGGCCGGTCCCGCCGACGGGCAGCGTGCGGCCGTCCGGTCCGATCGTCGAGCCGTGATCGGTCGCGGTCGAGTCGATCAGGATGCCGGCGACGCTGTTGAAGCTTTCGGACGCGGCGATGCCGGCGATCGCGGCGGGGTTCCACCAGAGCGATGCCGGGCCGTCGTCCGCCGCCTCGCCGGAGAAGGCACGGCCGGCGCCCTTCGCCGACTGGTCCTGCAGGTAGAACCCGGCGGCCGACGCCGGACCGCCGCCGGCCGCAATGCCGGACAGCAGCAGCGGCCACAGCCATGCGGATGATACGCGGGGTGCGCGGTTCGAGCCGGATCGTCCCATCGCCGCTCCTCGGTCGCGCCGGCATCCTGCCAACCGCGTTGTTGTCCTTACGATCCTGTAACGGAGGCCGCGGCGAACTGGATGCAGGATGGGAACGTTCGTCGCGCCGGGATCCGGCCAAAGCCGCGCGCTTCACCCGAGCGGACGGCCCTCAGCCCAGCCGTGGCGCAGGTAGTGCTGCAGCGGTGCCACACCCGCCGCCCGGACATCGGGGTTGGCGGCCAGGTAGGCGTCGCCGCCGAACGCCACCGGCGCCTCGCCGGGCCGACGCAGCCGCACCCTGTCGCCGTCGTCGGCCGGCGGCGTCCCGAACAGCAGGCCGTCGGTGCCGAGTGCCGCCGACAGCCGGGTGAAGCCCGGCACCTGCAGCGTCAGCATGCGGTCGGGGATGGCGTGATACTGCGCCTCGGTCAGGAAGAAGTAGGGCACCAGGTGGTAGTTGATGCCGTCGTAGCGGCGCAGCGCCTCCGGGTCGTGGTGATCGACCAGCCCGTCGAGCTTGCGCCGCGCGTGCTCGATCAGGGTCGGGAGCGGCTTGTTGTGGAAATGCAGGTAGCAGAAGCGGGTCCAGCGCGTGCCCTCCGCCCGCCGCGAGCGCGGCCGGTGGTAGCCGTGATCGAGGTCCAGCAGGGTGTCCGCGGCGAGGAAGCCCTTCGGCAGGACGTCGGCGACGAACCAGCCGGGGCGGCCGACGGCGTTGCCGAGCGAGAGCTCGATGCCGAGCGCCCGGCGTTCGCCGACCAGCGCGTCCAGGGCGGCGTGGATGGCGTCGCGACCGCAGGTGAGCCCGTCCGCGTCGAACAGCGCCAGGAACTCGTCGCAGTCGACCGGCAGCGCGAAATCGTAGCCGCCGGCCCGGTCGAGCTCGGCGATGACCCGCGCCACGTGCAGCCCCTTGTCGAGGAAGTCCCGCGGGCCCGCATGGGCGCGCTCGATCCGGACGCCGGCGCGCTCGTAGCGGGCCAGCGTCGCCAGCACGCCCGCCTCCCGCGAGTCATGGTCGAGCACGACCAGGTTCTCGAAGCCGAACAGCAGCCCGTGATGGCGCAGCCACGGCTCCAGTAGCTGCGTCTCGTCGCGCTGCATGGTGATGCATCTGACCCGGGCCAGGACGTCCCCCCGTCTCGCCGGTCGATGCTGGCATGGCACCGGGTCCGGCACGAGCCCGGACATAAAGTGGCGATGGCCGATGCAGCCACTGCGCGCCTGTCGCGTTTGTCGCCTCATGACGACGATGACCATGGACGGCGGCCGCGCCGTCACCCGCCTGGCGCCCCTGGTTGGCGCCCTCCTCCTCGGCCTCGGCGCCTGCAGCTCGAGCTTCGGCGGCGGTGGCTCGGCGCCATCGAAGACCTACGTGGTGCTGCCGAACGGCACCACCGAGCCGGTGCAGACCACGACCCAGCCGCCGTCAGGCGATTAGGCTTCGGTCATGTTCGGCCTCTACCCCGGACCGATGCGGCAGGCGCCCCCGGCGAAACGGCGCGCCGGGCCGGTGACTTGGCCGGCAAACACCACGCCGGCCGCGGGCGGCAGCTTCAGCCCGGCGGCGTGCAGTGCATCCTCGGTCCAGCTGTTGCACGTGTAGAGGCCAGAATAGCGGAGGCGGGTCTCGTAGAAGCGGCTGCCGGCAAAGAACCCCGAAGCCAGGGTGACAGGCCAGCCGCGCTCAACGCGAAGCGTCGACCAGACGAACGCCGACAGCCTGGCCGCTCCGCCCGGCGGCAGGCGCAGCCGGACGAGCGTCCCATCGCCATAGGCCCGGTCGGGCGGCGCGGTCAGGCCTGCGACCAGCAGCGCGCCGTCGCCGGGGAACGGGCCGACCAGGAAGTCCTCGAGCCCATGCACCGGCGCCGTCATGAAGGTGCGCCGGCCGAAGCCCGCGATCAGCACCGTCATGCCGGGAAACACCGACCGAAACGAGGCCAGCGGTCCCGTCAGCGCCGCGGCCGGAATGCCGAGATCGGTGTGCCAGCCATGGTCGATGACGTAGATCGTGTCGGCCGCGACCGGCTGCGGCCGGCAGGCAGGGGCCTCGGTCGCGCAGCCGGCAAGGAAGCAGTTAAGGAAGGCCAAGGGCGCCGTGCGGAGCACGCTGACGCGTGACGCCCCTGGACCCCGCCAAAAGCGGAGCCTCTGGAACCCATTTCTTAAGGATGCGGGTCTGGGGCCGCTGGCCCCGGCGGGGTCCAGGGGCAGAACCCCTGGCCTTACGGCGTCCCGGCGTAGAGCGCCGCCACGTCATGGCCGAGCGCCGCCCGGCTCTCCGGCCGCGTGTAGAGCATGTGGCCCCCCGGATAGACCTTGAGCCGCGCCCGGTCGCGGCCGACCGGCAGGTGCTCGATCAGCCAGCGGCTGCCGGCGAACGGGCAGGTGGTGTCGAAATAGCCGTTGGCGATGAAGAGCCGCAGCGACGGGTTCAGCGCCATGAGCTTACGGAGGTCCGGCATGCCCTGCGCGATCAGGTTCTGGCCCTCGCGGTAGTCCCAGGCGCCGTTCACCTTGAGGTTCAGCAGGTCGTATTTGAGCTGGGTGTGGAAGCCCAGCGTCTGGTCGGCATAACCGGTGAAGGCGTTGCCGAAGGCCAGCCCGTAGCCGGCCAGCACCGGCTCCGGACTGTCGGCGTCGTCGATACCTTCTGGATACGGGTCGGCGATCGATTGGGTGAAGTCGTAGAGGCTGTAGAGGCGGCCGTCGCGGCTGCGTACGTCGTGCGCCGAGGGATCGATCTCCGCCCGCTCCTTGGCCACCACCGCCTCTGGGATGCCGGTCATCGTGGCGATCCTGCCGTAGAAGGCCTGCGCGGCGTCGGCGGCCAAGAACGGGCCGGCCAGCGTCGAGAGATAGGGGCCGAAGGCGTAGTGGTAAGCGTCGTCGATCGCCTTGGGCGTCAGCGCGTGATCGCGCTCCATCTGCGATGCGGCCAGGCTCGGCAGCAGGATGGCGTTGCCGAACGGATCGACCGAGCCGGTGATCAGGCTCATCTCGATCGCCGGCGAGATCATGACGATGCCCGACAGCAGGATGTTCTGCTCGGTCTCCAGCGCGTAGGCGGTCTTGATCGAGCGGATGCCGCCATAGCTCTCGCCGACCAGATATTTCGGCGACAGCTCGCGGTGGTTGCTCTCCAGCCAGATGCGGATGCCGTCGGCGAAGGCCGAGCCGTCCTGCTTCACGCCCCAGAACAGCTTGGGTGCCTGCTCGGGGTGCACCGGCAGGCTGTAGCCGGTGCCGATCGCGTCGATGAACACCATGTCGGTGAAGCGGAGCCAGCTGTCGGGGTTGGGGCCCAGCGTGGCGTTGGCGCCGTCGGTGGGGTTGGCGGCGGGAAAGTTCAGCACCATCGGCCCGGCGGCACCCAGGTGCAGGAAGGCGGTGCCGGCGCCGGGGCCGCCATTGAAGAAGAAGCTGACCGGGCGATGCTGGCCGGCCTGTTCCCCCACCTGGCCGTCGGCGACGTAGGAGACGTAGAACATCTTGGCCGAGGGCGCCCCGATGTCGTCGCGGAGCGTCAGCGTGCCGGCGGTGGCGGTATAGGCGATGTGCGCGCCGCCGCCGTTGAACTCGTGCTGGGTGACGCTGTCGGCCGGGAGCTCGGCGATCAGCGCGTTGTCGATCTTGTCCGCCGGTCGCGCCGGCTTCGCGGCCTCGGGGCCGGTGGCGCCCACCGTGCCGTGCGCGTCCGCCCGCGCCGGGCCAGCCGTCGGGACGCCGGCCGTCAGGGCGAGCAGGACCACCGTGCCCAGCAGTCGGACGAGGGGACGGCACGCGCCCGCGCGCGCTGGAAGGGTCGGCGTCATCGCAGGCTCCGCTGGCGGTCGCGCGCGACTGTTTCCCGGAACGCCGCCGGCGTCCAGGGCCGAACCCGGCCGCGGCGCCGCCGTTCGAGGGTGGTGCGGATCGCCAGCCTCAACATAAACGGCGTCAATCGCCGGCTGCCGAACCTGATCGCCTGGCTGCACGAGACCGAGCCGGACATCGTCTGCCTGCAGGAGTTGAAGGCCAGGCCGGCAGACTTCCCGCAGGACGCGCTGCGGGCCGCCGGCTACGAGGCGGCGTGGCAGGGCGAGCGGAGCTGGAACGGCGTCGCCATCCTGTCGCGCGGCCGGGCCCCGGTTGTCACCCGGCGCCGACTGCCGGGAGAGCCGGACGACGTCCAGGCGCGCTACGTCGAGGCGGCCGTGGACGGCATCCTGGTGGCCTCGATCTACCTGCCGAACGGCAATCCGCAGCCCGGTCCGAAGTTCGACTACAAGCTGCGCTGGTTCGAGCGGCTGATCGCGCATGCCGCCACCCTGGCCGCGACCGGCCTGCCGGTGGTGCTGGGCGGCGACTACAACGTGGTGCCGACGGACGCCGACATCTATCCGACGCGGTCCTGGGCCAAGGATGCGCTGCTGCAGCCGCAGAGCCGGGCCGCGTTCCAGCGCCTGCTGGCGCAGGGCTGGACGCATGCGCTGCGCACGCTCCATCCCACAGGCCCGCTCTACAGCTACTGGGACTACAAGCGGGAGCGCTGGCCGCGCGACGCTGGACTGCTGCTCGACCACCTGCTGCTGAGCCCGGTGCTGGCCGGACGCCTGGCGGACGGCGGGGTCGACCGGACGGTGCGGGGCGAGGCGAGCGCCAGCGACCATGCGCCGGTCTGGATCACGCTCCGGCCGGAACACGCGCCGCGGTCGCGCCGTTGAGGCGGTCCGACCGGAGCCTGGGATGCGGATGACGGCCGAGACCGAGGACGAGCGCTTCATGCGGCACGCGCTGTCGCTGGCCTGGGCGGGCGAGGACAAGGCCGGCGCCTCGCCGATCGGCTGCGTGATCGTCCTGGACGGGGTGGTGGTGGGTGCTGGGCACAACGAGGTCGGCCTTCGGCACGATCCGCCCGCGCACGCCGAGATCGTCGTCATCCAACCCGCCTGCCGGTCGCTCGGCCGTGACGACCTGCGCGGCGCCACGCTCTACTCGACGCTGCAGCCCTGCGGGATCTGCAGCATGGCGAGCATCTGGTGCGGCATCCCGCGGATCGTCTACGGCGCCCGGCGCCCGGCGCCAGGACGTGCAGGCGATGTATGTCGAGGATCGCCATCTCGACGTACTGGACATCATCGACGACGCGTTCCGCAACGACATGACAGCCGAGGGCGGTCTGCTCGCCGCGGCGTGCGCGCAGCCGCTCTATCGGCCGGACGATGATCCGCCACCAGGCGAGCAGGCAAACATAGAGGGATCTGGATCGGCCCTCCAGACGGCGCCGCTGAGTCTTGCGGCCCCGGGACGGCTCGCCCGGGCGGTCGTCTTCAAATTCGGACGGGACCATTGCTTCGGCGTCGCGTCGTCTCCGACCGCGCGGCCGCCAGCGCGTCGCCGGTCAGCCGCTTCTCGTTACGCTTCAGGAACACGAAGGCGCTGCCGACCACGATCGCGGCGACCAGGCCCAGCACGATGCCGAGCGGACCGGAAATGGTCTCGACCTGTCGGCCGATCAGGTAGGCGGCCAGCGTGTAGCCACCGGCCCAGCCAAGGCCTCCGAGCGCGTTATAGACCAGGAAGCTCGGCCACGGCATCCGGTTGGCCCCGGCCAGCAGGGCCGCAAAGGTGCGCAGGATGGCGATGAACCGGCCGAAGAACACCACCTTGCCGCCATGGCGCCGGAACAGGTAGCGGCCGAGCACCAGGCGGTCCTCGGTCAGCCCAATGCGCCGGCCCCAGCGCGCGAGCAGCCGAAAGCCGATGCTGCGGCCGATCAGGTAGCCGAAATTGTCGCCCATGACCGCGCCCACGACCGCGGCGGCGATCACCCAGGCGATGTCCAGCCTGTGGGTGGTCGCGCAATAGAGTGCCGTGCCGATCAGCAGGCTCTCGCCGGGCAGCGGCGCACCCATGCTCTCCAGCATGACCACGATGCCGACCAGGCCGTAGCCGTAATGCGCGAGGAGATGGTCGAGATGATGGAGCAGGGCCGTAGCGCCTTCCTGATCGGCAGGCCACAAACCGGGTCCGGAACGAAGCTGTCAAGATGCCGCCAGCCGGACGGCGAGTTCGGCGAGGTCGAAGCCCTCCGGGATCACCAGCATCTCGCCGGGCCGGCCGCCATGCATCACGGTGACGCCGTCCTTCGGGCAGAGGCCCAGGCAGCCGACCTCGAGCACCCTGACCTCGCGCCGCCGTCCGCCGTCGCGGAGCACCTGCTTGTAGCCCTGCGAGAGGGTATCCTTCCCCTTCGGCCCGAAGCCGCCGCCCAGCTTGTCGCCGCACTTGCGGCAGACCAGCAGCAGCTCGCGCCACGGACCGTCCGCGACGATGATCTCGCCCGCGATCGCCTTGTGCTTCTTGCCCATACCGGATGTCCTTCCAAGACGTCGCCAACGCAGCCGGCTGGCGGCGGCTGCGTGCCGACGGCAAATCGCCATGGATCTGGAGGACCAACAACGGCCAGGGCTCTGCCCTGGACCCGCTCAAGGCTCGCCTTGAGAATCCATTTTATCGGTGGTTTCCAAAGGCGAGCCTTTGGCGGGTTCCGGGGGCGGCGCCCCCGGTATCAGAGCGCACCGGGCTCGAACTCGATCGCGTGTGCGTCGCGAGCCGCCGCCCAGCTTGGCAGCATCGCCAGCTCGCGCTCGCCCGCGATCGTCGCCGCGATCCGGTCCGCGACCAGCGGCGCCAGCTTGAAGCCGTGGCCGGAACAGGCAGAGCAGACGATGCCTCGCCCGCCCTCGGCGCGCACCAGGAAGCGCTCGTCGGCGGTAGCGGTGTAGTAGCAGATCCTGCGCTCCAGCACCGTGTACTGGTCGAAGTCGCGCCAGGACCCGCGTGCCACCGCGATCAGGCGGTCGAGGTCGCCGGTCGTCGCGGCGCGGTCGTCGTCTGGATGGCCGGTACGGCTGAACACGTGGTCGCCGATCTTGAGCCGCGTGCCCGGCCGCGGCGGGATGGTATAGGTGCCGCCGCCGCCGCCGATGTCGATCAGCACCGGCGCGTCCCGCCACGCCGCGGCGAGCTGCGGCGGCGGCGCCAGATACATCACCGCCTGGCGCGACGGCACGGCGACGCCCGCCAGCTCCGGCAGCAGGTCCGCGACCCAGGCGCCGGCCGCCACCACCACGCGGTCGCCCTGGACCATGCCCGCCGCCGTCGCCACCGTCCCCGCCTCGCAGTCCACCGCGCGGACCGCGGTGCGCGGATGCAGCCGCACGCCGAGCGCCGGCAGCCGGTTCGTGAGGTCGGCGAGGATGCGCGCGGCATACAGCACGCCGGCCCCCTCGGTGCGGACCATGCGGGTCAGCCCGTCGGTGCGCAGCATCGGGAACGTGTCCGCCACCTCCGACAGCGGCATCTCGGCACAGTCCACGCCCATGCGGCGAAGCGAGCGGCGGGTGGTCTCGTACCAGTCATCCTCGCCGCGCAGGGCGTAGTAGGCCGGCATCGGCTCCAGGTGCCGGGCGCCGAGGTCGCCGAACAGCCGCCGCCAGGCCTCGAACGCCGCCGGCATCAGCGCGCCGTAGCCCTCCATCTCGCCATAGGCGTGGCGGATGATGCGGTGCTCGTCGCAGGAGGAGGAGTGCTGGTTGGGCAGGTCGCCCCGCTCGAACAGCTCGACCGCATAGCCGCGCCGGGCCAGCGCCCAGGCGGTGCAGAGGCCGGCGATGCCGCCGCCGACGATCAGGATCCGGCCGTGGGCCAAGTGCCCCCTCCCTCAAGATGGTTGCGGACGCAGCGCCGGCCGCGCCTCCTCGGCCGCCACGTCGGCGAACCCGGCCTTCAGGCTGCGCGCCAGCAGGCCGAACGCCAGCAGGCCGAGCAGGTAGATCGGCGCCAGCGCGAGAAACGCATGCTGCAGCGCCAGCGGCCCGTAGCGACGGCCGAGCAGGTCGCTCAGCCCACCGATCATCACCGGGCCGATGCCGGCGCCGACGACGTTCACCGCGAACACCAACACCGCCGTCGCCGTGGCCCGCGACCGCGCCGCCGCCAGGCCCTGGATCAGCGCCCAGCACGGACCGAGATACAGCCCGTTGGCGAAGGACGGCACGATCAGCAGCAGATAGGCGAGGCCGTTGTCCCGTGAAAGGCTCAGCCCGACGATGGCGGGAGCGGCCATCGCGGTCGCGGCCATCGGCACCCAGGCGATCCACCGCACGTCGCGGCCATAGGCGCGGTCGACCAGCTGGCCGCCAAGCCAGGTGGCGAGCAGGTAGGGCAGGCCCTGGAACACGAACAGGGCGCGCCCGAGTGCTGCCGCCGACACGTGCAGCGTGCGCGTGAGCAGCGGCGCCACCCAGATGAACGTACCGTATTCGGCGATCGCCATCAGGGCGAGGGCCGCGCCCAGCCACAGGAAGGCGGGGCGGCGGGCGAGCCGGCGCAGCGCGATGCCGAACGGGGCCGGCACGCCGTCGGCGCGGATTCCGTCGGCGCCGCCGCGCGCCGGGTCGCGCAGGGTCCGCGCCATGACCGCGGCCAGCAGCAGGCCGGGCAGGCCGATGACGACGAAGGTGGCGCGCCAGCCGACCGCGTCGTTCAGCGTGCCACCGAGCAGCGGGGCCAGCATGACGCCGAGCGGGGCGGACAGCCCCAGCACGCTCATCGCCGAGGCGCGCCGGTCGGGCGGGTAGAGGTCGCCGACCATCGACTGCGCCGGCGGGACCGCGCCGGCCTCGCCGCAGCCGACCAGCACCCGCGTCGCCAGCAGGCTGCCGAAGCCGCGCGCCGCCCCGCATAGCGCGGTGGCCAGGCTCCAGAGCAGCAGCGAGGCGGACAGGATGCCGATCCTGTTGCGCCATTCCGCCAGCCGGGCCATCGGCAAAGCCAGGCCGGAATAGAACAGCGCGAAGGCGCCGCCGGTCAGGACCCCGATCTGAAGGTCGCTCAGCCGCAGCTCGGCGCGGATCGGCTCGAGCAGGATCGAGACCACGAAGCGGTCGAGGTAGTTCAGCGTCATCGCGAGCGTCAGCAGCAGCAGCAGCCAGCGCCGTTCCGGCGGCCGATGCGGCGGTGGCGCCCCCGCCTTGGCCTGCCGGCTCATGCCCGGGCGGACGGGACCGCCCGCAGCGGCAGCGCGCGCAAGCCCACGGTGGCGAACGCGCCGCCGGTCAGCGGCACCGGCGCCCGGTCGGGATCGGGTGCCAGCCGCTCCGTCGTAGCGCCGATGCACCCCAGGATCAGCCGCAGCTCCAGCCGCGCCAGCCAGGCGCCGATGCAGAGATGGATGCCGTAGCCGAAGGCGGCGCTGCCGGCCTCGGCGCGGCGCGGCATGAAGCGGTCCGGATCGCCGAACTGGCGGGGATCGCGGTTGGCGGCGGCGACCATGAAGCGGATGTTGCTGCCGGCGGGGACCAGGGCCCCGCCCACCTCGATGTCGCGCGTGGCGACCCGGGCCAGGCGATGCACCGGCGGCCGGTAGCGCAACGCCTCCTCGAGGAACGCCGACGGGCCGTCCGGCTCGCGCAGCAGCGGCAGCCAGCCGGGCTCGCGCGCCAGGATGTCGAGGCAGTTGCCGGTCATCAGCGTCGTGGTCTCGTGCCCCGCGGTGAACAGCAGGCCGGCGAAGCCCGCCGCCTCCGCGCGGGACAGCACGCCCTCGTCGCGGAGCGCCGCCAGATTGCCGATCACGCTGTCCTCCCCGCGCGCCGCCCGGTCCATCGCCGCGGAGATGGCGTCGAGCAGGGCATCATAGCCGGCGCGGCCCACGGCCTCGCCCGGCACGCCGCGCAGCACCTGGCCCAGATGATCGATGCTCTCGTTGGTCCAGGCCCGCATCTGCGCCGCCTGCCCGTCCGGGATGCCGAGCACGTCGCAGATCACGCCGATGGTGCCGGGGCTGGCGAAGTCCTCGATCGCGTCGCCGCCGCCCTGCGCCAGGAACCGCCGCCAGCCCGCCGTCACGCGCGCCGTGATGACCGGCTCGACGGCGGCGAGTGCCCGCGGCGTGAAGGCGCGCGACACCAGCCGGCGCATCTCGGCGTGCTGCGGCGGGTCCATGTTGAGCAGGAACCCCGGCACGGCGACGTCGGTCCGCATCACCGAGGAGAAGGCGGAGGCGTCGCGTAGCCCCGCCGTCACGGCGGCGTGCCGTGAGATGAAGACGAAGCGGGATTCAGGGGAGCCGGCGCGCAGCACCGGCGCGTGCTCCAGCATCCAGGCGTAGTGCCGGTAGGGATCGGACTGGATCGTCCGGTCGAACGGGTCGAACGGCGGCAGGTCCGCCGGCCAGTCGAGATCCCGCGACCAGGGCGCTTCCGCGATCATGCCTGATGCGGTCCCGCGCTCAGAAAGCGCGCACGACGGACAGGCCGACGGTGAGCGGCTGGATGTAGATGGTGTCGTAGAGGCTGGTGGCGGTGGCGACCGATCCGGACTGCGAGATCGTCGACAGCGCGCCGCGCGTGTTGGTCACGTTGTTGGCGAACAGGGTGACCGTCCAGTGCGCGTCGTGGGCGGCGACGTGCAGGTTGAGCTTCTCGTAGTCGGGCAGGATCGGGCGCAGGTTGCCGGGGCTGCTGGCGAACGTCTCGTAGCGACGGCCGACATAGCTGAGCGTGGCGCCCGCGGTCGCGGTCCAGTCGCGGGACAGCCGGACGTCGCGCTCGACCGACAGGCTGCCCTCGAACCGCGGCGTGAACGGCAGCGGGGTGCCGGCGTGGCCGACGCCATTGCCGGCCGGGATCGGCTGCGTCAGCTCGGCCACGTCGTAGCTGCCGTTGGCGGTGACGCGCAGGGCATGCGCCAGCCGGTAGCTCAGGCTGAACTCGGCCCCGGTGCTGCGGGCGGACTCGGCGTTGGCGAAGTAGATGAACTGGGTCACCGGGTCGGTCAGCTGGATCTGGATGTTGCTCCACTCGATGTCGTAGGCCGACAGGTCGTAGCTCAGGCGGTGATCGAGCACGTCGCCCTTCGCGCCGAGCTCGTAGTTGACCGTGGTGTCGGCGCCGTAGCTGGTCGGCGTACCGAGGCCGGGGACGATGTCCGCGTTCGGGCCGCCGGGGCGATAGCCCGAGGCGATCCGCATGTACAACAGGGCGTCGGGTGACAGGCGGTAGCTCGGCGTGAACAGGAAGGTGACGGGCGTGTCGTAGGAGGTCGAGGAGAAGAACTGCGGCGTCGGCGCGCCCAATGTCGGGTCGTAGTCGTCGCGCTCGCGGTAGGTCTGGTTGTTGTAGGCGTAGCGCAGGCCGCCCTGGATCTCGAGGCGGGGGGTGACGTGCAGCGTGACGTCGCCGAACCCGGCGATCTCCTCGTAGGTCGACGGGAACTCGATGTTGACGACGGATCCCGCCACGCGGCCGGTCAGGGCGTCGGTGGCGAGGATCGACTGGTCGGCCGGCGTCGTTTCGTTGTCGTAGAACACGCCCACCACCCAGTCGATGCGGCGCCCCAGTATCGAGAACTCGCCCGGCGACGAGGCCAGGCGCACCTCCTGCGTGAACTTGCGGGTCTGGAAGCGGTCCTCGAGCTCGGCACCGTCGACGGCATCGGGGCCCGCCGTGGCGGCGGCTACCGTGCCGTCATACTCCGGGAAGTTGAGGTTCGCGGCATAGTCGGTGAGGCCGTAGCCGGTCACCGAGGTGAGGTCGGTGCGCCCGAGATGGGCGCGCACCTCGCCGGAGTAGAGCTGGACGAAGCTGTCGAACATGCCCGAGTTCGGCACCACGCTCTGCCCGAGGTCGCCGAACACCGGCTGCTGGTCGACCGTCGTGGTCACGCCGTCGAACCCCCGGCCCTTGGTGTCCTGCAGGATGGCGCCGAGGCGGATCGAGAAATCCTGGCTGGGCGTCCAGAGCAGCGACACGTTGCCGCCCTGGGCGTTGACGTAGTTGACGTTGCCGTCGCCGTTCACGACGTTGTCGACATAGCCCGGTGTCTGTCGCGAGAAGCCGCTGACGCGCATGGCCACGGTGTCGCTGAGCGGCACGTTGACGCCGCCCCGCACGCCGTAGCCGACGCCGCCGCCGGCCGTGCCGTCCACGTCGGTCTCGACGCGGCCAGTCAGCGCCCGGGTGGACGGGTCGGCGGTCACGTACTTGATCAGGCCGCCCAGGCTGCTGGCGCCGTAGAGCGTGCCCTGCGGGCCGCGCAGCACCTCGATCTGCGATAGGTCGGCCGGATCGAGGTCGGGCGCCAGCACGTCGCCCTCGCCCAGCACGGTGGAGGAGCCGAACGGCACGTCGTTGATCAGGATGCCCACGGTCGGGTTCGCCTGCTGCGCCGAGGAGATGCCGCGCAGCACGATGTTGGTCTGGCCGTTGCCCTCGGCCTGGATCGACAGCCCGGGCACCGTGTCGAAATAATCCTGCAGGCGGACCTGGTTGTCCTCGCTGAGCTGGGTCGTGTTCAGCACCGTCACCGAGACCGGCGTGTCCTGCAGACGTTCGGGCTTCTTCTCCGCCGTCACCACCACTTCCTCCGCCGGGGCGCCCGGCTGGACGGCCGGCGCCGGCGCGGTTTGGGCGGACGCCGGCGAGGCCGCCGCGGCCGCGATGCCGACCAGACCGGCCGGCCAACGCGTCTTCCAGGAGCCGGACGATATCCAAGCCATGCCGAGGCCTCCTGCCGGGTGCCGCGGAGGGTCCGGTCTCGATCGATGTCCGATACGCGGCGCGGCTGCCGGCGTTTGATCGACGCCTAACCCAGGTTCCGAGGACCTACAATCTGTTTCGCTTCGGGTTACAACGCCGGACTACGTGCCACCGCGTCGCGCCCTGGTCCGATGGCCGGATCCGGCGTTCGCCCTCGACACGGGGAGGAGCACGTCAGGATCCGCTATCGCTTCGGGCCGTGCCCGATCCGCGCCCCGATCGAGGGCTGCATCAGAGGGCGGCCAGTCGCCTGACGCGACGGGTATAGGCCGCCTCGATCGCGGCGGCCCGATAGTGCCGTCCCTCCGCCACGACCTGCCGTCCGCCCACCCAGACGTCGCGAACCACCGACCGGTCGCCGCCGAACAGCCAGCCGTCCAGGAGCGTGTCGGGACCGCCGGCGGCGAGACAGACCGCACCCGGGTCGAGGGCGATGATGTCGGCGGGCGCACCCGCGCGGATCGCCGCCGCCGGTGCATCCAGGGCGGACGCGCCGCCCTCCGTATCTGCTGGGTCGGCCTCGGCGACCGCCACCGGCTCGGCCTGGCCTTCAACGAGATGGTCGCCCGCGGCGAGCTCGCCGCGCCGATCGTGATCGGCCGCGACCATCTCGATTCCGGCTCGGTCGCCAGCCCCAACCGAGAGACCGAGGCCATGCGCGACGGCTCCGACGCGGTCTCGGACTGGCCGCTGCTGAACGCGCTGCTCAACACGGCCTCCGGCGCCACCTGGGTCTCGCTGCACCACGGCGGCGGCGTCGGCATGGGCTTCTCGCAGCATTCCGGCATGGTCATCGTCTGTGACGGCACGGAGGCGGCGGCACGCCGCCTCCGCCGCGTGCTGTGGAACGACCCCGCCACCGGCGTTATGCGTCATGCGGACGCCGGCTACGAGACGGCACTCGCCTGCTCCCGCGAGCATGCGCTGAACCTGCCTGGCATCCTCACATGATGCTGCTGCTGATTCCAGCGGCTGGTGTAACCCCTGACGGGCAGTAGGGAGGAGAAGCCTTCCGTCCGACGGGCTTTTCGGTCGGCTACTGCGGAACCGTGAGGGCCTGTGCGGATATCTGGCGAAGCTCGGTGTCCAGCCAGGACAGCTGATCTGCCACGGTCGCATGCAGGTCCGATATGACCAATGCGAGCTGCTGGTCGCGCAGCGCCGCGGCGGCCGCCGACATGATCTCGATGGTCGTCCCGCATCCCGCGGCCAGGGCGTGGAGGCGTTGCAGGTCCCGGAGCAGGCCGAGAGCCGTGCCGGCGGCGTATCCCGTCCCCGGACCACCGTCGCTCGTGGCGCGCGACACCGCGGGACCGGGATAATGTCCCAGAAATGGCCGAAGGGCCGCACGCTGCCGAAGCAGCGCATCCGCGAACGATTGCGGGGTCGCCACCAGGTCGGGAACATCCGGGCGGGCGGCGCCGAGCTGCGCGAACCCCCGCGCCAGGCGAGCCAGGTTCGCATACAGATCGCGGAGGACGTCGCTCACGTGGCCGCGCGCCTGCGGCCGGATGCCCGCCGGGGGAGTCGCTGCCGCCGGGACCGGGGCGAATGCGATCCTGGCTCGCACATCCTCGGCGTCAAGGTCCGTCTCGGCCGGGGCGATGCTGATCGCCGCGTACTTCAACTGCGGCTGCTTGCTGACGGGATCGTATGCGAACCGCGTCAGCTCGTTGGCGGCGCGCAGACCGTCCCGGCTCCCGGCGTTGCCGTAGTGGAAGGGAACGAAGACGTGCCCGTTCAGCCCGTCGCCAATGCGCGCGCGTGCCCGCATGGCGCCGCGTCGCGAGCGAAGCCGCAGCATGGTTCCGCCCTCGACACCGAGCCGCGCGGCGTCGGCGCGGGTGATCTCAACGAAGGGTGCCGGTGCCGCATCGTTCAGCTCCGCGACCCGGCCCGTCTTCGTGCGCGTATGGAACTGCGTGAGAACGCGCCCGGTCGTGAGGATGAAGGGATAGTCATCGTCGGGCATCTCGGATGCCGGCTGATAATGAGCGGTCTTGAGAAACGCCCGTCCCCGCGGATCGGCCGCCCTGTAGTCTTCCGGGGTGACGGCGGCGCCGGTTTGAAGGTCGTGGCCGAAGGTTTGGCAGGTGTCCGGGTCCATGGGAAAGACGTGGTCTTGGTATAGCCGCACGGTACCCTGGGGATGAGCCGCGTCGCAGGGCCAGGGCACGCCCGAGCCGCCGGACAGCTTGTCGTAGGTCAGTCCGGTGTAGTCGCACGGCCGTCCGCGCGAGCAGGCCTTCCAGGCGTCGAACGCCGCCTCCGGCGTGCTCCACCTGATCAGCGGCGCCCCATCCTGGTCACGGAAATCCATGCGCCGCGCGTAGTCCAGGAAGATGTCGAGGTCGCTGCGCGCCTGGCCCGGCGGCTCGACCGCCTTGCGGCTGATGTGCACGGTCCGGTCGAAGTTGGTGAAGGTGCCGGTCCGTTCCGCCCAGATCGCGGCCGGCAACACCACGTCGGCCAGTTGTGCCGTCTCCGTCATGAAGACGTCTTGCACCACCGTGAACAGCCCGGGCCGGCCGAGGAGCGCCCGGATGCGCGGCAGGTCCGGCATGGACACCGCCGGATTGGTGCCCTGGATCCAGAGCATCCGGATCGTACCCGCCTCCGCGTAGCGGAAGATGTCCAACGCGGTCGTTCCAGAGGCCCAATGCGGCAGCTTGGCGGGGGGCACGTTCCAGAGCCGGGCGAGCTCGGCGACGTGCTCCGGGTTCTGCCAGTTACGGGAGCCGCTCAGATCCTCGAACACGCCGCACTCGCGCGTGTTCTGCGCGGTCGGCTGGCCGTTCATCTGCAGCACGCCGCAGCCGGGCCGGCCGATCATGCCGCGCAGGAGATGGATGTTGTTGACCTGGCAGGCGGACGCCGTGGCCTGGTGACTTTGATAGATCCCCTGCAGGCACGACGAGACCAGGCTCGGCGCCTGGCCGATGGTGGCGGCGGCCTGGCGCAGCAGCGCCTCCGGCACGCCCGTGATGCCCTGCACCCGGCCCGGCGGGTAGGCGGCCACCACGGTGCGCAGCGCGTCCATGCCCGTGGTGCGGGACGCGACGAAGTCCGTGTCGACGTGGCCTCCCTCGATCAGCAGGTGCAGCAGCCCGTTCAGCAGCGCCAGGTTGGTGCCGGCGCGGGGCGCCAGCCAGATGTCGGCCTCGGCCGCCGTGGGGGTGCGGCGCGGGTCGATCACGATCAGCCTGGGCGGTGCCGGCCCACGGCGGCGGTCCAGGATGCGCATCCACATGACGGTGGTGGTGAGCGCCGGGTTGTGGCCCGCCAGCAGGATGCAGGCGGCGGTGTCGAGGTCCTCGACGCTGCCCGGCTGTCCGTCGGCCCCGAAGCTCTCCTTCAGCGCGGCGCTGGCGGTGGCCGTGCACAGACGGATGTTGCCGTCGACATGCGGCGTGCCGAGGCCTGCCTTCGCGATCACCGCCAGCGTGTAGTACTCCTCCAGCATCAGCTGGCCGCTGCTGTAGATACCGATCGCGCCGGCCGTGTACCGGTCGATCGTCTCGCGGCTGCGGCGGACGATCAGGGACATCGCCTCGTCCCAGCTCGCCTCCCGGAACAGCCCGCCATCGCGGATCAGGGGATGCGTCAGCCGGTCGGCGCTGTTGTTCGCCGCCCAGCCATACAGTCCCTTGGGGCCGAGCCGGCCGCGGTTGGATCGGTCGAGCGGTCGCCCGCGAACGCCCACGATGCGGCCGGCCTTCACCCCGACATCAAGCGCGCATCCGTTCGAGCAGAGCACGCAGGCGGACTGCACCCAGCGGTCCGGCGTCGCGATGGTGCGGACGTCCGCGCGGGCGGGCCAGGTGCCCTCCCCCCTGAAGGGCGTGCGCATGCCCCACGGATCGGAGATACCGTCGCGGGACTCGACCATCGGAGCGCAGCCTGTCCGTCAGGAAGGGCGATGCCGGGGCGGCTGTGTCAGACGTGCTCCAGCAGGCTGATCTTCAACGCCCGGAACGCCTGGCGGGCGCGCGACGTGTGCTCCCTCTCCAGCAGCCGCTCGAGGTCGGCGCCGAGCTCGAGCAGGCGGCGCTCGCTCAGGCGTCCAGCCTCCTTGAACATCGACTTCTCCTCCGATCCCGCGTGGTGCAGGAACGCCGCCTGCAGCGCGGTCAGGTGCGCCCCGAACTCCGGGCTGTCGAGCGGGAACTTGACCGTCTGCGCCAGCAGGTCGGCCAGGACGCCGTGCTCGGCGTAGGCAACCTCGGTATCCTCGCTGACGCGGCGCACGGCGGGATAGAAGATCGCGTCCTCGACGACCTCGTGGATGTCCAGCTCGGCGGCCAGGGCGCGCATCAGCTCGTGCCGCTGCGCATCCGCGCCCGACGAGGCCAGCATGCGCTCGAACATGCGGCGCATGAGCTCGTGGTGCTCGTACAGCACCTCCGTGGCGGTCCGGGGCGGCGGGGCCTCCGCGTCCTGGCCGGGAAAGGTGTCCGGCCTGCTGACGCGGACGGCGTCCGGCTCCGCGGCCAGCGAGGCGCTGGTCACCACGTGGTCGCCCGGCTCCTGCTCGCGCCGCAGCTCGACGATGCCGTCCCGCAGCCGCACCTCGTAGCGCGGCTGCGGACAGGTGGCCGGGCCCGTCGCCGGCTGGCCGGTCCGCAGGTCGAACGCCGAGCCGTGCCAAGGACAGACCAGTGTCCCGTTCAGCACCCAGCCCTCGTCCAGCGGACCGCCGGCGTGGGCGCAGCGGGCGCCCATGGCGTGGACCTCGCCGCCCTGGCGAACCAGCGCGATGCCGATCTCGGCCCGCGCCACCTCGTCCCAGACGGCGACGCGATGGGGCTTGTTCTCGGGCAGGTCGACGAACGTCGCAACGGCGGTAAATTCCCGCGGCGCGGGGCTGCGGTCGGCGTGGTCCACGGCGGCCCGGCGGCGATAGACGAGGTGGCCGCCCAAGTAGCCGCCGACCGTCATGGTGGCGTAGGCGACGGCGCTGACCGCCACGCCAGCCGCGCGGCGCTCCTGCCGGCGCAGGCGGCCGGACCACAGGTTCAGGGCAAGCGTCGCGATGTTGACCGTGCCGTGCACGAGCCCGACCCGCTTGTCCCGCCCGTTCAAGGACAGCCAGTCCGCCAGTCCGGTGGTGATGGCGGCCACGGCGCCGATCGAGCCGGCCGCCAGCGCCACGTCCGCCGCCCGGATGGTGCTGCGCTGGCGTACCAGCCCGGTGGCGGCCAGCAGGTCCAGGCCGAACGCCAGGGTCCAGGTGCCGATGGGAATGGCCACGATCAGGGGGTGGACGGGATGGCCGTAGGGTCGGCCGTGCAGGGTGTTGGCGACCGACTTGCCCGGCCGGCCGGCAAGCTGGCCGGTCCGGGAGATGGCCTTGCCAAGCACATAGGCGGGACGGTCCAGTGCTTCGGCCGCTTCAATCCGGCCGATGGCGGCGTCGAGACTCTTGGGCAAACGGACTCTCCGACATGAGGATCACGTGGATCGCGAACATGCAGGCCGATCCGTCATCGTCGAAGTGACATGGGCGTGATGGCGATCATGGTGCGGGCCGGCGGCCGGCTCCCCCAATGATGCACACGGCAGATCGCCACCGCGGAAGACGGCGCGCCATCATCGCCACCCGCTCCCTGGTGGCGGCCCCGCGCCGACCACCGCGCGCTTCACCTTCACCGCGCCTCATACGCCCGGTGTCATGCCCTGACCTGTGCTCATGATTGCGTGCCGATTGTG
>CALMVO010000126.1 GCA_937873205.1 uncultured Acetobacteraceae bacterium | reverse complement strand
GGTCGGCGGCGGCGATCGCCACGTCGCCCACATTCGGCGCGGCCGCCGGTGGGGGCGCCGCGGGCTGCGAGCCGACCAGCCCGGGGGCGGTCTGCGGCGTCGCGATCGGATGCGGCGGCGTCTCCGGCCCAGGCGCCGGCAGCCGGCCGGCCAGCGACGCCATCTGCACGAACTGCGTCGGCGCCATCGGCTGCAGCTGCGGCAGGTACCGGGTGGCCAGCCCCTGCAGCCGGTCCGGCTGGTTCAGCAGCGCCCATTCGGCGCGCAGCATCGCCGTGCGCTCGCGGATCGCCTGCGTGTCCTCGACCACCTTGGAGATCTGCTGGTCGAGCAGCGTGGTCCTGTGCTTCTCCGAATAGAGGTAGAGGCCCGACGCGCCGGCCAGCAGGGCGCAGACGCAGGTGAAGGGGCGGATCATCGGTCTGCTCCGGGGGCGTGGGCGGCGTTCGGGGAAGCTGCGTCTGGGGAAGCGAGGACCCGTTCCAGCGCGCGGAGCTTGGCGCTGCGGGAGCGGGGATTGGCACGGCATTCGGCGTCGCCCGGGGTCAGCGGCCGGCGGGTGACCAGGCTGAACGCGGCCCCGGCGTCCGGCCGGGCCAGGCCGCCCGGATCGTGCCGCGACGGCGCCGGCGCGCGCCCGGCGGCCTCGGCCATGAAGCGCTTCACGATGCGGTCCTCGAGAGAGTGGAACGACACCACCACCAGCCGACCGCCCGGCCGCAGCAGCCGCGCCGCCTGCGCCAGCCCGTCCTCGATCTGGCCCAGCTCGTCGTTGACCCGGATCCGCAGCGCCTGGAACGAGCGCGTCGCCGGGTCGAGGCCGGACTTCTCGCGCGGCACCACGCGGCGGACGATGGCGGCGAGCTGCAGCGTGGTCTCGATCGGCGCCAGCGCGCGCTCGGCCACCACGGCGCGGGCGATGCGGCGCGACAGCCGCTCCTCGCCGAACCGGTAGAGCACGTCGGCGAGCTCGGCTTCGGCCAGGCCGTTCACCAGGTCGGCGGCGCTGGGCCCCGAGCGGCTCATCCGCATGTCGAGCGGGCCATCGTGCCGGAACGAGAAGCCGCGCTCGGCCTCGTCGATCTGGAACGACGACAGGCCGAGGTCCAGCACCACGCCATCCAGCTCGGAAACGCCGCGTTCGGCCAGCAGCGCCAGCATGTCGCCGAAGCCGCCCTGCACGAGATGCAGCCGCGGCTGGCCATCCCCGGTGTCGTACCGGGCCGCCAGCGCCATGCCGCGGGCGATGGCGGCCGGGTCGCGGTCGATCGCCCACAGCGTGCAGCGCGCCTGGCTCAGGATGGCGCCCGCGTAGCCGCCGCCGCCGAAGGTGGCGTCGAGATAGTGGCCGCCATCGACCGGGCGCAGCGTCTGCAGCATCTCGCCCAGCATGACCGGGACGTGGCCGCCCGCCTCCGGGCTCACGGGCGCGGACGCGGTCGCGGCGCGCATCAGGACGCGATCCGGGGCGCGGCGGCCAGGGTGACGCCGCGGGCGCGGGAGCGGGCCTCGTCGCGCCGCCGCAGCGCCGCCGCCGGCTCCCAGATCTGGAAGATGGCGCCGAGTCCGACGAAGGCCACCGAGTCGGTGAGGCCGGCATGCGCCGCCATCGCCTCCGGCAGCAGGATGCGGCCCTCCTTGTCCGGATCGACCGGCTCCGCATCGCCGTAGAGTGCCAGCGCCATGTCGTCCTGGTCGTCGCTGAAGGTGTCGAGCCGGTTGAGCGGGGTGCCCAGCGCCAGGAACGCGGCCATCGGCCAGACGTCGAGGCAGGCGTGCTTGAGCGACGGCACCAGCACCATCAACGCGTCGCCCTCGGCCGCCTCGCCGGCCCGGGCGCGCAGCACGGTGCGGAACCCGGCGGGGATCGAGACACGCTTCTTCACGTCCAAGCGGTTCTGGTGCATGCCCAGGAAGACGCTCATCGATGCTCGCCTCCCGCATCAAAACCTGCCGGTTGAAGCCCACCACGGCACCGCATCGCGGTGCGGTCCGGGTGCATCGATCGCCCCTGTTCCCTGGCGCGATCCCCGGTCAGGACGGGTCGGCGCCCCAGCGTTTGGGTGACCATGGGTTACCATGGGAAATTATGGGCGGTCAAACAAAACGGCCATCAAAAGCCCGCAAAACCAAGGTTTTCGCTGGGTGAGGCATGTCCAATACAGTGAGCGGATGATCCGCAGTGGTAACAGTCCTTTCCCTATACTGTTCATGGTTCGTTCATGTTTACATGTCGGGTAGAACCGGGGTGTGCCGGCGAGACTCGGGGGTGGGGCCAGACGGCCTGTAAGCCGGGTTCTGTCCGCGACGCCTGCGCGCCGCGGGACGGTCATTCCTCTGGGACACGCATCGCTGCGTGCCTCGCGCGACCAACCCGGACGACGGGGCGAAAGCGCCCCCGATGCCGATCCCGCCAAGGGCGGGGCCGGCGATCTGCCGTCCCTATTCGGTCTTGCTCCCGGTGGGGTTTACCCTGCCGCCGCCGTTGCCGGCAGCGCGGTGCGCTCTTGCCGCACCGTTTCGCCCTTGCCCGCAACATGGCGGCCCATGGTCGAAACCGGGGGCCGTCACGCCGTGCGGGCGGTTTGTTTTCTGTGGCACTGTCCCTGGGGTCGCCCCCGCCGGCCGTTAGCCGGCACCGTTCTTCCGTGGAGCCCGGACTTTCCTCCATCGTGCACGCACGACAGCGACCGTCCAGCCGTCTGGCGGGCGGACACTGGGGGAGGGGACGTTCAAGGTCAAGGAAGGCCCTTGGAACCCATCTTATAAGTGGTTTCCAAAGGCGAGCCTTTGGCGGGGTCCAGGTGCAGAGCCCCTGTCCTTAAAGCCTGACGATGTTCCCGAAGGAGAATCGCGATCCAGGCGGCCCCTCGCCGATCCGCAGCGTCTGGCCCGCGATGACATAGGGCGGCACCGGCAGGTTGTAGAGCGCAGGCGATCCGGCCAGCACGCGCCCGGCCAGGTCGAAGCGCGAGCCGTGACACGGGCACAGATAGCCCTCTCCGCTGCCCGGCCGCGGGCGGAAGCGCGGCACGCAGCCGAGATGGGTGCAGATGCCGACCATCACCCCGAATTCCGGCACCGCCGAGCGGTGCCAGTTCTCGGCGTAGTCCGGCTGCTGGTACTCGGCTGATCGCGGATCGCGCAGCTGTGCCGCGAGGGCCGGGTCCTGCAGCGACCGCAACGCCTCCGGCGTCCTGCGCAGCACAAAGACCGGGTCACCGCGCCAGACCACGACGATCTGCTGACCGGGTGCGAGGTGCGACAGGTCGACATCCACGCGGGAGTCCGCGACGTCGTCGCCGGCGGCGCCGTTCAGGCTGTCGAGGAACGGCCAGACGAAGGCGGCGGCGCCGACCGAGGCGGTCGCCACCGTCAGCAGCGTCAGGAAGTCGCGGCGCACCGGCTGGGCCGCCGGATCGTCGGTCTCGTCGATCATCGCGGATGCGGTCTCAGGAGAACGGGTGGAACTGGCCGGGCGAGCCGGCATCGGTCGAGAGGGTGTGGTCGACGCGATCGACCTTGATCGTGAACAATTTCGGCAACTGCCCGCGGGTCCCGGGGCAAGGGCCGGAATGCTTCTCCATCACGTCGAAGCGGCTGGCGGTGGGCGGGTCGTTGCCGTTGATGATGAACAGCAGGCAGTCCGGGGCGTCATGGGTCAGCTCGCGCCGCACCACCAGCGGGCGGAGATACTCGACCACGGAGTAGTCGTTTGCCCAGTCGAGCCGCGACGCCTGCCCGCGGCCGAGCCACTGCTCCAGAACGCCGCTGCGGTCGAGCAGCAGCAGCGAGATCCCGATCAGCACCGCGAGCAGGACGCGGCGCACCGGCTGGCGGCGGGGGCTGAGCCGCGGCCGCGGCCGCGGCCGCGGTCGCGGGGCGCGGGATGGCGGGGAG
>CALMVO010000125.1 GCA_937873205.1 uncultured Acetobacteraceae bacterium | reverse complement strand
GTTGGCGGCGATCCAGCTCGCCGCCAACGACATCGCGCCGCGGCACGCCACGGCGCACCCCACGCCGCACGACGCGCTGGCCCGCGACGTCGCCGCGCATTGGCGCCTGATGGCGTCCCAGAACGGGTCCCAGCTGGGCTCGACGCGGGTCGCCTACAGCCCGCCCGCGACCGGCCGCTCGCTGGTCAGCGCCGCCAACAGCTACGCGCGGCCGCCGGTGCTGCCGGTGGCGGCCTGGCGCCCGGCGCGGCCGAGCTGGCAGGCGAGCCCGGCCAGCTACACCGCGCCGATCGCCGAGGCGCCGCGGATCGGCTCCTCGCTCGGCACCTCGCATCCGGGTCTGGCAGCACCCGTGCCGCTCTCCGACGGCGACTGACGCATGGCCGACCTCGACCGACCGGACGCCGGATACCTCGGCCACGAGACCGTGGTCAGCGTGACCGGCCGCGACCTCCGCCAGCGCGCGACGCTGGAGACGATGCGGGTGCGGCTGCTGGCCGCGGCCGCAGGGTTCGCCTGCCTGTTCGGGGCGGTGTCGGTGAAGCTTGCTTTGGCCACCGTGCTGCTGCCGATGGCGCCGGCGAAGCGCCAGATCGGACCGCAGGTGCCGCAGATCCCGGTGATCCGCGCCGACCCGCATGGCCTCTACGCCGACGACGGCAGCATGCCGCTCGTGCACCGCGCCACCATCACCGATCGCAACGGCCAGATCCTGGCGATCTCGCTGCCGATGGCGGCCGTGTTCGCGAACCCGCTGGAGCTGATCGATCCGGTCGACGCGGCGAAAAAGCTGAAGACCGTGCTGCCGACCCTCGACGTCGCCGACACCGTCCGGCGGCTCAGCGAGAGGAAGCAGTTCGTCTACATCGCCCGCGACCTGCCCCCCGACCGCGAGCTCGCCATCAACGATCTCGGCATCCCCGGCATCTACTTCGAGCCGAGCGAGAAGCGGCACTACCCGCTGGGGCGCACCGCGGCGCAGATCATGGGGGCGGTCGACATCGACGACCACGGTGTCGGCGGCGTCGAGCGGTCCTTCGACCACCGGCTGAACACGGACCATGCGACGCTGCGGCTGTCGCTCGACGCCCGCGTGCAGGGCGTGGTGCGGGAAGAGCTCCTGGCGGCGATGACCAAGTTCTCGGCGATCGGGGCGTGCGCCATCGTGATGGACGTGCGCACCGGCGAGATCATCGCCATGGTCAGCCTGCCGGACTACGACGCCAACCTCTACAACAAGGCAACCGACGACGAGCGCTTCAACCGCGCCGTCACCGGCCTCTACGAGCCGGGCTCCACCTTCAAGCTGCAGACGGCGGCGATGGTGCTGCAGGACGGCATCGCCCATGTGTGGGACAAGTTCTCGACGCGGCCGATCCATGTCGGGCGCTTCACCATCAGCGACATGAAGACCGACCATTTCGCGCCCTGGCTCGCCATGCCGGAGGCGCTGGCGCTGTCGTCGAACCCGGCCGCGGCGCACATGGCGCTGGATGCGGGCGCCCGGCGCCAGCAGGACTGGCTGCGGCAGATGGGCTTCTTCGAGCGCGTGCCGGTCGAGCTGCCGGAGGCCGCGCGGCCGCTGCTGCCGCGGTTGAGCAACTGGGGCCAGTCGGCGGTGATGACGGTGGCGTTCGGGCACGGCGTCGCGGTGCCGCCGCTGGCCATCGTGCGCGGCACCGCGGCCACCGCCAATGGCGGCATCCTGGTCCGACCGACCCTGGTCGCGCGCGACGAGCCCGCCGGCGACGCCGAGGCACAGCCGGGGCTGCAGCAGGTCGCCGACACCCTGCCAGAGCGAGGGGCGGACGGCGCCGCGCCGGGGGCCGAGATCCAGCCGATCGGCACCCGCGTGCTGTCCGCCGACACCTCGTCGCTGCTGCGCCGCATCCTGCGCATGGTGGTGGCCGGCCCGGACGAGGAGCGCACCGGCAAGCGGGCCGACATCCCTGGCTATTTCGTCGGCGGCAAGACCGGCACGGCGGAGAAGGTCGGCGCCGGCGGCGCCTACCTGAAGCACACCAACATCACCGCGTTCACCGGCATCTTTCCGCTGAACGATCCGCGCTATGCGGTCTACGTGATGCTGGACAGCCCGATCGCGATCCCGGAGACGCATGGCTGGTACACCTCGGGATGGAACGCGGTGCCGACCTGGCACGACATCGTCGCCCGCATCGCGCCCATGATGGGGCTGTTCCCGGTCACCACCGACGTCGACCGCATCGAGGCGTCGCTGTCGATCCCGATGTCGCCGCCGGTGGGCGCCGGCGCCCGGGCGCTCGGGCCCGACAACGATCCCGGCGACCCGATGATCACCGCCCACGCCGCGCGGCAGGAGCGCCAGGCCGCGCATGCGGCGGCGCATTCGCCCGCCCGTGCGCCGTTGCCGGTCAGCCAGCACGAGGCGCGGCTGCTGCCGGCGGCGGCGGGGCTCAGTCGCGACGCCAGCGACGTCAGGCCGTCCGGATGAACGCGATCGCGGCGACCCCACCCCTGCACGGGACCGTCTCTCTCGCCGCCCTCGCGGAGGGCATCGTGGCGCTGCCGGCCGACGCGCAAAGCCTGCTGGTCGCCGGCCTCGCCGTGGACAGCCGCAGGGTCGTGGCCGGCACCCTGTTCGCTGCCCTGCCGGGGGCGGCGCTCGACGGCCGGCGCTATATCGGCGAGGCGGTGGCACGGGGAGCCGCGGCGGTGCTGGCGCCCCTGGGGACGGTCTGGCCGGGGGGCATCTCGCAGGTGCCGCTGATCCTGGCGGCCGAGCCGCGGCAGGTGCTGGCCCGCCTCGCCGCGCGCCGGGCCGGCGGGCAGCCGGAGCGGATGGTCGCGATCACCGGCACCAACGGCAAGACCAGCACGGTCGAGTTCCTGCGCCAGCTCTGGACGCTGGGCGGCGTGTCCGCCGCGAGCCTCGGCACGCTGGGCGTGGTGGCCGACGTGACGCTGCCCGATGCCGGGCCAGTGCTGACCACGCCGGACAGCCTGGCGCTGGCCACCCTGCTCGGCGCGATGGCGGCGGCCGGCGTGCGGGCGGCGGCGATCGAGGCCAGCTCGCACGGGCTCGACCAGTTCCGGCTCGACGGCGTGCGGCTGGCCGCGGCCGGGTTCGGCAACCTCACCCGCGACCACCTGGACTATCACGGCAGCCTCGCGCGCTACCGCGACGCCAAGCTGCGGCTGTTCGCCGAGCTGCTGCCGGCGGGCGGCCTGGCCGGCGCCAACGCCGACATGGACCCGGACACGCTGAGCCGGCTGCGCCAGCTGGCAGGCCATCGCGGGCTCGTGCTCCGCACCGCGGGCGAGGCCGGCGAGACGATCCGGCTGCGGCGCGCGGTCCCGCGCGCGGACGGGCAGACGCTGGAGGTCGAGGCGCAGGGGCGCACCGTCGAGATCCGCCTCGCGCTGCCCGGCCGCTACCAGGCCGACAACGCGCTGCTGGCGGCGATCCTGGCCGAGGCGGAGCCGGACGCGCTGCCGTCGGTGCTGTCGCGGCTGGGCCGGCTCGTCGGCGTGCGCGGCCGCATGGAGCTGGCCGCCCGCCTGCCGAACGGGGCGGCCGCCTATGTCGACTATGCGCACACGCCGGACGCGCTGGAGCGGCTGCTGCTGTCGCTGCGGCCGCACGCGGCGGAAGCGGGCGGCCGGGTGGTGGTGGTGTTCGGCGCCGGCGGCGACCGCGACCGCGGCAAGCGGCCGCTGATGGGGGCCGCCGCCGCCCGCCTCGCCGACCTCGCCATCGTCACCGACGACAACCCGCGCGGCGAGGACCCGGCCGCGATCCGCGCCGCCATCCTGGCCGCCTGCCCGGGGGCCGTGGAAGTGGGCGACCGCGCCCGTGCCATCGCCGAGGGGCTGTCGGCGCTGCGTCCGGGCGACGTGCTGGTGGTGGCCGGCAAGGGGCACGAGCAGGGCCAGACCGTGGGGACCGAGACGCACCCGTTCGACGACGCCGCCATCGTGCGCGGCCTGGCGGGGGCGGCATGAGCCCGCTCTGGACCGGTGCCGCGCTGGCGGCGGCCACCGGCGGCCGGTTCGGCGGGGTGCCGCCGGACGCCATCGCCGGAATCTCGATCGACAGCCGGACGGTGGCGGCGGGCGAGCTGTTCGTGGCGCTGGTGAGCGGGACCGGCGACGGCCACGACCATGTCGCCGGCGCCCTGGCGCGCGGCGCGGCGGCGGCGCTGGTGCACGATGCGGACCGGCTGCCGGGGACGCTGCGCCGCGATCCGCGCCTGCTGCACGTCGCCGATACCTTCGTGGCGCTGCAGGCGCTTGGTCGGGCCGGGCGGGATCGGTTCCGCGGCCGGGTGGTGGCGGTGACCGGCAGCGTCGGCAAGACCACGACCAAGGAGATGCTGCGCGCAGTACTTTCGGCGATCGGCCCGACTCATGCAGCGGCGGCCTCGCACAACAACCATTGGGGCGTGCCGCTGACCCTGGCCCGGCTGCCGGAGGACGCCCGCTACTGCGTCTGCGAGATCGGCATGAACCATCCGGGCGAGATCGCGCCGCTGGCGGCCATGGTCCGGCCGCACGTCGCGGTGGTGACGACGGTGGCGGCGGCGCATCTCGGCCACATGGGCAGCCTGGAGGCGATCGCGGTCGAGAAGGCGGCGATCTTCTCCGCATTGGAGCCGGGCGGGACGGCGATCCTGCCGGCCGACGCGCCGCACGCCGATCGCCTGGCCCGGGCCGCCGAGGCCGCCGGGGCCCGCATCGTGCGCTTCGGCGCAGGCGGCGACGCGCGGCTGGAGCGGCTGGAGCTCGATGCCGGCGGTTGCCGTGCCGTGGCCGTGCTGGGCGACCGGCGGGTGCGGCTGCGTCTGGCCGCAACCGGCGCCCACATGGCGGCCAACGCGCTGGCCTGCCTAGCCGCGGTGCAGGCGCTGGACGGCGATCCGGAGGCGGCCGCGGCAGCACTGGCCGGCTTCGTCGCCGGCGACGGCCGCGGCGCGCTGCGCCGGCTGGCGCTGCCGGGTGGCGGCACCGCGTCGCTGCTGGATGAGAGCTACAACGCGTCCGGCGCCTCGGTGCGGGCCGCCCTGTCGGTGCTGGCGCTGCTGCCGGCGCGGCGGCGGGTGGTCGTGCTGGGCGACATGCTGGAGCTGGGCGACTTCGCCCGCGCCGAGCACGAGGACCTGCGCCAGCCGGTATGCGACGCGGCCGATGTCGTCTTCTGCGCGGGCGGGATGACGCAGTTCCTGTTCGACCGGCTGCCCGAGGGCATCCGCGGCGGCCATGCGCGGGATGCGCGCGGCCTGGCGCCTATTGTGGCGGCAGCGCTCCGCGACGGCGACGTGGTGCTGGTCAAGGGCAGCCACGGCAGCCGCATGCGCGACGTGGTGTCGGCCCTGGTCTCCCTCTCCACCGCGATGAGTGGGGCGGACGCGGCCTGATGCTCTACGACCTGGCGCACCCCTATGCCGAGCAGTTCGCGCTGTTCAACCTGTTGCGCTACATCACCTTCCGCTCCGGGGCGGCGTGCCTGACCGCGTTCGTGATCAGCCTGGCGATCGGCCCGACGGTGATCGCGAAGCTCCGCAGCATCCAGCGTCACGGCCAGCCGATCCGCGCGCTGGGGCCGGAACGGCACCTGATCGAGAAGGCCGGCACGCCCACCATGGGCGGCGTGCTGATCCTGTCGGCCTGGCTGCTCTCGACGCTGTTGTGGGCGGACCTGTCGAACGGCTTCGTCTGGGCGGTGTCGCTGGTGACGCTGGCATTCGGGCTGGTCGGCTTCGCCGACGACTACCTGAAGCTGTCGCGGCGCAACACGCGCGGCGTCTCGAAGCGCGTACGGCTTGGCTGCGAGTTCGCCGCGTCGCTGGTGGCGGGCTGGTGGATCGACGGGCTGATGCCGACGCCGCTGGCCGGCGACGTCGCCTTCCCGTTCGTGAAGGAGGCGCTGCTGCCGCTCTCCTACGGCTTCCCGATCTTCGCCATGCTGGTGATCACCGGCTTCGGCAACGCGGTCAACTTCACCGACGGGCTGGACGGGCTGGCGATCGTGCCGGTGATCATCGCCGCGGTGGTGTTCGCGCTGATCTCCTATCTGGTCGGCAACCGCATCTTCGCCGACTACCTGCAGCTGCACGCGGTGCCGGGCACCGGCGAGCTCGGGGTGTTCCTGGCTGCCCTGATCGGCGCGGGCCTGGGCTTCCTGTGGTTCAATGCGCCGCCGGCGGCGGTGTTCATGGGCGACACCGGCAGCCTGTCGCTGGGGGCGGCGCTGGGGGCGGTGGCGGTGGCGGTGAAGCACGAGCTGGTGCTGTGCATCGTCGGCGGCCTGTTCGTGGTCGAGACGCTGTCGGTGATCATCCAGGTCGGCTGGTTCAAGCGCACCGGCCGCCGCGTGTTCCTGATGGCGCCGCTGCACCACCATTTTGAGAAGCTGGGCTGGCAGGAACCGCAGATCGTCATCCGGTTCTGGATCGTCTCCATGGTGCTGGGCCTGGCCGGCCTGGCCACGCTGAAGATCCGATGAGCGGCGCCTTCCCCCCTGGCCTGTTCGCCGGCCGCCGCTACGCCGTGCTGGGGCTCGGCCGCAACGGCGCGCCGGCAGCGCGGGCGCTGGCCGCCATGGGCGCGGAGGTGCAGGCCTGGGACGATGGCCGGGCCAGTCGCGACGGGGTGGACGGGGCCGGCATGCGGCTGGCGCCGCTCGACGCCCTGGCCGGGTTCGACGCGCTGGTGCTCTCGCCCGGCATCCCGCACCGGCTGCCGGCACCGCATCCGGTGGCGGCGATGGCGCGCGCGGCCGGCGTGCCGGTGCTGTCGGACGCCGAGCTGCTGTTCCAGGCGGTGCGCGCGTCGGGGAGCCGAGCGCGCTTTGCCGGCGTCACCGGCACCAACGGCAAGTCCACCACCACCGCGCTGCTGGCGCACATGCTGGCCGAGGCCGGCATCCCCAACGCGGCCGGCGGCAACCTGGGGCCGGCGGCGCTGGCCCTGCCACGGCTCGGCGACGACGGCGTCTACGTGCTGGAGATGTCCAGCTACATGCTGGAGCGGCTGGCCAGCCTGCGCTTCGACGCCGCCTGCCTGCTGAACCTGTCGCCTGACCATCTCGACCGGCACGGCGACATGGACGGCTACGTTGCCGCCAAGTGCCGCATCTTCGACCGGCAGGGGCCGGACGACCTCGCCGTGGTCGGGCTCGACGACGGCCCCAGCCGGCGGGTGGCCAGCCAGCGTTTCGCCGGCCGGCTCGCGACGATCATGAGCGACGATCCTGGCCCGCTCGAGGACGCCATCGCCAGCGCCGCCGCCCTGCCCGGCTCGCACAATGCCCAGAACGCGCTGGCCGCCGCCGTTATGGCCGCCCATCTGGGCGCGGACCGAGACGCGATCGTGCGTGCGATCGCCAGCTTCGCCGGCCTGGCCCACCGCCAGCGCCGGGTCGCCCGCATCGGCGGCATCGACCTCGTCGACGACAGCAAGGCCACCAACGCCGACGCCGCGTCGCGGGCGCTGGCCTGCTACGAGCGGGTGGTCTGGATCGCCGGCGGCATCGCCAAGGCGGGCGGCATCGAGATGCTGGCGCCGCATTTCGGGCGCATCCCGCTCACCCTGCTGATCGGGCGGGACGCGCCCGCCTTCGCCGACACGCTGGCGCGGCACCGGGCACCGCACCGCATCGCCGGCACCCTGGACGAGGCGGTGCCGCAGGCGCTCGACGCCGCCCGCGCGCTGCGGGCGCCGGTGGTGCTGCTGTCGCCGGCCGCCGCCAGCTTCGACCAGTTCGTGAGCTTCGAGGCGCGCGGCGAACGGTTCGCCGAGCTCGCGGCGCAGCTGGAGGGTGCGGGCTGATGTCACAGTTCTCGCGCGCCGACAACTCGACGCTCGCCCGCTGGTGGCTCACCGTCGACCGCTGGACGATGGGCTGCGTCGGGCTGCTCATCGGCTTCGGCTACATCCTGATGCTGGCCGCCTCGCCCTCGGTCGCCGCCCGCATCGGCGCGTCGCGCGACATGTTCATCCTAAAGCAGGTGGTGTTCCTCGCCATCGCCGGGGTCATCGTGCTGGCGACCTCGATGCTGTCGCCTCGGGGCGTGCGGCGGGTGGCGCTGCTCGGCTGCCTGATCGCATTGGGGCTCACCGCGCTCACGCTGGTGCACGGCATCGAGATCAAGGGGGCGCGGCGCTGGATCGCGCTGCCGATGATGTCGGTGCAGCCGTCCGAGTTCCTGAAGCCCTGCTTCGCGGTGGTCACCGGCTGGCTGCTGGCCGAGGCCAGGCGGGTGCGAGCCTTCCCCGGCACGCTGCTGGCGTTCGGCGTGTTCGGCGCGATCCTGATGCTGCTGAAGTCGCAGCCCGACATCGGCATGCTCTCGGTCATCACCTGCGTGTTCATGGCCCAGCTGTTCGTGGGCGGGCTCAACCTGTTTCTCGTCGGCTGCGGCGTCGGCTCGATGATGGCGGCGTTCGGGGCGGCCTTCATGGTGTTCCCGCACGTGCGCTCGCGCGT